>DATHJZ010000021.1:0-39127 GCA_035286365.1 Steroidobacteraceae bacterium
CGCGCTGATCGCGCGGCCGACCGCGGAGTTGTTAGGTCGAAAGCGGCCGATGATTTTCGCGGCCGTGCTGTTCCTCGTGTCCGCGGTGGGTTCGGCCTATCCGGAACTGGGCATGGCGCCGGTGGGCACGATGGGGCCGGATGCCATCTGGGCGTTCAATTTCTATCGCATGATCGGCGGTGTCGCCGTCGGCGTCGCCTCGATGATCGCGCCGACGTACGTGGGCGAGTTCGCGCCTAGCGCCGTGCGCGGACAACTGGGCGCATATCAGCAGATCGCCATTACCGGCGGCATGACCATCGCGTACTTCGTCAACTGGGGGATCTCGCTGCAGGGCGACGATCAATGGGTCCTTTCGATCGGCTGGCGCTGGATGATGCTGTCGCTGGCGATACCGGCGTTGGCGTTCTTCTACCTGAGCTTCTCTGTGCCCGAAAGCCCCAGCTGGCTGGTCAAGACCGGACGCCTCGATCAAGCCCGCAGACAGCTGTCACCTTCGGGCGATCCCGACGAGGTGCGCACGCTGCTCAGCGAATTGGCCGAAGCGCATCCACACGAGAAGTCGGCGCCGCTGCTGACTTTCGGCTGGCGCGTCGTGTTGGTGGGCGTTGCCTTGTCAGTGTTCCAGCAATTGGTGGGCATCAACGCGGTGCTGTACTACGGGCCGGTGATCTTCGCCAGGATGGGCTACCACATGGATGCGGCGTTCCTCGGCATCCTGGTTGCCTGCGTGGTCAACCTCATGTCGACGATGGTGGTGGTGCTCTTCGTGGACAAGGTGGGGCGCAAGCCGCTGCTGATCGCCGGCGGCCTCATCATGGGCTTGTCCATGCTCACGCTTGGCTCGCTGTTCCATTTGCAGAGCACCGGCATGTTTGGTCTCGCCGCGATCTGCATCTATCTGGCCGGGTTCGCGATCTCGTTCGGTCCCATCGTATGGATCATGATGACGGAGATCTATCCGGCGCCGATCCGCGGCCAGGCCATGTCGATCGCGGTCGCTTCGCAGTGGGTGGCGAACCTGCTGGTGTCGGGCACCTTCCCGTTGCTGCTCGGCAGCGAAACACTGAATTCCGTCTGGAATCATGGCTTCCCGTTCTGGCTGTACGGCAGCTTCGGAATCCTCGCCGCGTTCATCGTGATGCGCTATGTACCCGAGACTCGCGGTGTCGACAGCGACCTGCTTGCGGCGTTGTGGAAGCGGGAAGATGCCGCGGCGGCGAACCCAAAGTATTTGAAAAGCGCGCGTTCCTAGCGACGGTCAGATCCCGCGCGGCCGTGGGCGCTGCGCGGGATGCATGGGTTTCACCGCTTACTGCTTCGGTTTCCTGGCGGTGCTGTCGTACTCGGCGTTATCGAGATAGCCGTCGCCGTTCTTGTCGGCGCTGGAAAAGCTCTCGACGAGCCGCGGATCCGCCGAGGCTTCGGGCATCGAAATGCGGCCGTCCTTGTTTGCATCGAGCGTATCGAACGAGCCGCCCTGGTCGGTCGGAGTGGTGGGCTTCGTCTTGTCACCTTCGGCGGCGATGCCCGCGAGCGGGATCAACGCGACGGCGGCGGCGGCGAGAAATTTGTTCATGGCTAACTCCTTGGCAACTGCGACGGAAGAGAACCCGCCCTTGTGGGACAGCATATGCGGACGAATGTTGCTGGTGCCATGCGACAACGCCCCGTCCGGCAGGTGAGCGGCTCCGACGCGCGCACGGGTCGGGCACCGACGCGAATGTAGGAGCTCTCCGAGGGCCGCCACCACCGTGGCCCCGCAGTCTGCGCCGATGACTGCATTCTGGTTCGTGCTGGTCGGTGTGTTGCTGGTGTCCATTGCGCTGATGGGGAGATTTCTCGACCGGCTGCCGGTGAGTCCCGCGATGATCTACCTGCTCGTGGGTTTCGCCCTCGGGCCGAGCGTGTTCGACGCGCTCGAACTGCATCCCATGCGCGAACTCGTGCTGCTCGAGTCGATCACGGAGATCGCGCTGCTGATCGCACTGTTCACGGTTGGCATCAAGCTGCGCGTGCCCATCGGCGACTGGCGCTGGAGCCTGCCGCTGCGCCTCGCGACGCTATCGATGGTGATCACCATCGCCGGCATTGCCGCGATCGCAATGTGGTTGCTCGGTTTCCACTGGAGCCTGGCGCTGGTGCTCGGTGCGATGCTTGCGCCCACCGACCCCGTACTGGCATCCGACGTACAACTACGCAGCCCGCAGGATCGCGATGCGCTGCGGTTCGGGTTGACCGGCGAGGGCGGCCTCAACGACGGCACCGCATTTCCCTTCGTCCTGCTTGGGCTTGGGTTCATGGGCCTGCACGACCTCGGCGCCTACGGCTGGCGCTGGATCTCCGTCGATCTCATCTGGGGCACGGTCGGCGGACTCGCGATTGGTTTCGCAATCGGCCACGGGCTGGCGCTCGGTGTCCGCGCGCTGCGCGCCCGGCTCCCCGATTCGGTGCACTTCGACGAATTCCTGTTGTTAGGCACTATCGCGCTCAGCTACGGCGCGGCGCTCGCGGCGCATTGCCTCGGATTCCTCGCGGTGTTCGCGGCGGCGCTGGCGTTGCGGCGCGCCGACGATATCCACGCGGATTCGCGCGGCGGCACCGATGCGCCGCTCACGCCCAGCATGCTCAACGTCAACGAACAGCTCGAGCGCATCGTCGAGGTGGCGATCGTGCTGCTGGTGGGCGCGATGATTTCCACGGGCTACTGGTCGATAGACGGACTGCTGCTTGCGGCGCTGCTGTTCGTGGTCGTGAGACCGGTGTCGGTGTGGCTGGGCCTGCTCGGCCTGCCGGCCGCGAAGGCGCCGCGGCGCCTGCTCGGCTGGTTCGGGATCCGCGGCATCGGCTCCGTGTACTACGCGGTGTACGTCGTGAGTCACGAGATCAACTACCTCGTGGCGGTGAAGCTGCTCTCCGTCGTATTCACGGTCATCGCCGCCAGCATTGTCGTGCACGGAATTTCCGCTGCCCCGCTCATGGAGCTCTATCGCCTGCGGCGGGGGCGTGCACGGGCCACCACCGCCTCAGTGTCGGACAAACGATGACAGGCGCTAGGCCGCGATCCCACGAGGATTCCAGTGCACGCCGCTGCCGTGCCGCACCGAAAGAATCCACACTCGTTCAAGCATTGGAACGACGAGGAGGACCCATGAAGTGGGATCGCATTTCGGGCAATTGGACGCAGTGGAAAGGCCGCATCCAGGAGCGCTGGGGAAAATTGACTGACGACCACCTGGACGTCGTCGCCGGTCGCCGCGACCAACTCGCCGGCCGCATCCAGGAGGTCTATGGCCTTACCACGGAGGAGACCGAGCGGCAGTTGCGCAACTGGGAACGCAGCGTCGGCAACGATGAATTCGACGCGGCGGACCTGGTGTTCGACGAAGACGCGCCATCTACCCACATCAACGGGCGGGGCTAGCTCGTGGTCAGCACGAACGGAATTCGCAATGCCATTTTCTGTGCGACTGCGTTTGGCATCATTGCCTGCGCCTCCACGCCGATTCTGGCAGAGAAGCTCGCGGCCGCGAGCACTTCGATCGAGAGCGCCGGACAGTCGCAGACCGCGGAGCTGCGGGGATTGCAGACTGTGCGCGGAATTGTGCTGACGCTCGATGACGTGTCGTTCGACAAGGGCCGGTCGCAGCTCAAGTCCGGTGCGCAGCGTTCACTCGATCAGATCGCCGCGTTCCTGAGCGAACACGCCGAGCGCCGCGTGCAGGTTGAGGGATTCACCGACAACGTGGGCGCCAAAGATTACAACCTCGAACTCGCGCAGAGTCGTGCGGATGCCGTGGCGATGGCCATGATCCAGCGTGGCATCGGTGCCGAGCGCGTGCGCGCGACAGGATACGGCGCGGCATTCCCGGTCGCCGGCAACAGCGATGACGGAAGTCGGCAGTTGAACCGGCGTGTCGAAATCATCGTGTCGAATGGCGGGCAGGCGATTCCGAGCCGCATCGCGGCGGCCGGGCTGTAAGCGAGGTGGCAATGAAAAACACGCCTGGTCAGTTCCATCATGGCGATTTCGCCGGTGAACACGTCGAGCGGGCGCAGCTCGTGAGTCTTTCGAAAGACCCAGGCGCACCAGGCGCAGCTCCGACGCTCGACGACAGCGCGCTGCGCCTCATCGGCAATTCGCCGGCGATGCAGAAGGTGCGCGACCTCATCGGCCGCGTCGCACCCACCGACTCGACCGTACTCATCTGTGGCGAGAGTGGCTGCGGCAAGGAGCTGGTGGCCGAGTCCATCCATGCAATGAGCCCACGCGCCGGCAAGCCGCTGGTGGCCATCAACTGTGCCGCGATTCCGTCGACGCTGATCGAGGCCGAACTTTTCGGCCACGAGCGCGGCAGCTTCACCGGCGCAGTACGCACGCGTGAAGGAGTCTTCGAACGCGCGAGCGGCGGGACCTTGCTGCTCGACGAGATCACTGAAATGCCGCTCGATCTGCAGTCGCGCCTGCTGCGCGTGCTCGAAACCAAACGCCTGAGCCGCGTAGGCGGCTCGGCAGACCTGCCGATCGACGTACGCGTGCTCGCCTCCACGAATCGTCCCGCGACGCAGGCGATCTCGGACGGGCGTTTGCGCGAAGACATCTACTACCGCCTGGCGGTGTTGACCGTGCATCTGCCGCCCTTGCGCGAGCGTGGCGAAGACGTGCTCATCCTGACGGAATTTTTCCTCTCCGAACTCAACCTGCGCAACGGCACTCACAAGAGAATGTCGGACGAGTTGCGCGCCCGCTTCCTGCGCCATCGCTGGCCGGGCAATGTGCGCGAGCTGCGCAACGCCGTAGAGCGCGCCTACATCCTGTGCGACGGCGAACTCAATCTCAGCGACGCGGAAATGCCCACGTTGCGCAACACCCAGGAAGGCGGCGGCACGTCGGACGGCGAAAACATTCAGATGCCCATCGGCGCGACGCTCGAGCAGATCGAGCGCACGTTCATCCTGGCCACTCTCAAACATTTCGAAGGCGACAAGCGCCGCACGGCCGACGTGCTCGGTTGCAGCCTCAAGACGCTTTACAACAAGTTGCACGCGTACCAACGCGACCGCAATGCCGGCATGAACTAAAGGAGAAAATAGATGGGAATCATTCTGTGGTTGGTAATCGGTGGAGTCGTAGGTTGGCTTGCAAGCATCGTCATGAAACGCGACGGTAGTCAGGGCATCATCCTGAACATCGTCGTCGGTATCGTCGGTGCACTGATCGGTGGTTGGTTGCTGAGCCCGCTGCTCGGCGCGCCCACGATCAATTCCGGGGTAATCAGCATCGGCAGTCTGCTGGTGTCGTTCCTGGGAGCGGTGATCCTGCTCGCACTCGTGAATCTCATCTCGCGCAATCGCGTGCGTTGAGTCATACCAGCGCGCCGCGCGGCGAGGGCTCAAGAAGTGCTGGCGGACCTGTTCCGCGTTCACGTCTCGATCCCGGAGCTCATGCTGCGCGGCACGCTGGTGTATTGGCTGCTGTTCGTCATCTTTCGATTCATCCTGCGCCGCGATGTCGGCGCCGTCGGCATCGCCGACATCCTGTTGCTGGTCATCGTGGCGGACGCGGCGCAGAACGCCATGTCCGGCGGTTACGACACCTTTTCCGAAGGCGCAATCCTGGTCCTGACCATCGTCGGATGGAATTGGCTGCTCGACATGCTTTCGTATCGTTTCGCGCTGGTGCGGCGATTCGCTGCTCCCAGAAGGCTGACCCTCGTGCGGCAGGGCGTGCCGCAACGGCACCATATGCGACGCGAATTCATCACGCTGGATGAGCTCAATGAAAAGCTGCGCGAGCAGGGCATCGAACACATCTCGGACGTGAAAGTGGCCTATCTCGAAGGCGACGGACAAATCAGCGTGATTCGCAACCAGCCGTCGTCAGACGGGAAGGCGCCGGGCCGTGAGCTGCCGGGTGTGTGAATTCGGCGCGGACGCTGAACGACAGTTCGCTGGTGGCCGGATTCCATTCGAATACCACGGCACGTTGACTGCCGCGGCTCATGAAGGCGCGCATTTCTTCCGGATCCGGGTCGGTCGTGATGCGCTCGAAGCGCAATTCGACGCGCTGCAGATCGGCGGAGCAGTCGAACTCGTTCGCGATTCCCCATTCGCGCGGCGCGACCGGAGCGCGCGCATCGTTCGTCGCGAACAATGCACCCGCGCCGAGAAGCGCAATGAAGACCGCCCTGTTCCCTGAAATCACGCCGTCAGGGTGGAACTTTTCGCCGTCGGCGCCTTTCGGAGATGGCAGCCGGCGACCGTAGGAGCCCGCCGCATGTATCGATGGGACGATTTAGGCTAATTTGCACGCCTTCTCAGCAGTGGGGCATTCGATGAATCACGAAGAAAAAGTGGTGCAATGGTTCAATGCGGTGGATTGGATCCAGGCGGGGTCACGGATTGCCGCGATTCTCGCCATCACCTTTGTGCTGGTGTTCGTCGCACGCCGGCTGATCGCGGGGCTGGAGAAATTCACCGCCGCCCACGCGCACGACGTGGAGGCCAGGAAACGCGCCGCGACCGTCAGCAATGTGCTGCGCAAGCTCGCCACCATCCTGATAGCCGCGCTCGCCACGCTCGCGATCTTCAACACCTTGGGCATCTCGATCCTGCCGTTCCTCGCCACGGCGGGCGTCGCCGGAATCGCAATCGCGTTCGGTGCGCAGTCGCTCGTCAAGGATTTCTTCCGCGGCTTCTTCCTGCTGGCCGAGAACCAGATCAGGCAGGGCGACGTCGTCGAAGTCGCCGGCAAGAGCGGACTGGTGGAGGATCTCACGCTGCGTTACGTGCAGCTGCGCGATTACGAAGGCAATGTGCACTACGTGCCGAACGGCGAGATCGGAGTGGTGACGAGCTCCAGCCGCACGTTCGCGTACGCGGTGGTCGATGTGACGATCGCGCTCGACCAGGATATCGCGCCTGTCATCGAGCTGATGCGTGATACCGGCGCTGCGTTGCGCGCCAATGCAGTGTTCGGAGAGAAGATTCTCGACGATCTCGACATTGCCGGCATCGAGGCCTGGAACGACCGGGGCATCACGCTGCGCGCACGCTTCAAAGTGCGGGCGCTCGAGCAATCCAACGTGAAGCGCGAGTATCTGCTGCGCCTGAAGCACGCGTTCGACAAGGCCGATATCCAGCAGCCCCGTTCGACAGTCACCATTGTCGAACGCGGCGCACCGGCAGCGAGCGCGCCGGTGCCCGAAGGACCGCCCGCGTGATGTTCTGCTGACAAGTCACCCAGGCACGACCCGCCTTGTCACAAAGCATTCTCTGGCGGCAGAGTGCATTTCATGCCGAGCAGAATACTGCTGTTGTTTGCCTTCTCGCTGCTGTCTGGCTGCGCCCACTACCTTCAGCTGAGCTACCTGCCCGAGGCTGAATACCTGCCAGGCATGGCCTCCAGGCCATTCAACTTGGTCGTCACCGACCTGCGGCCGTATGTGACGCATGCGAAGAAGAATCCCTTCTATCTCGGCATCATCCGGAGTGGGTACGGCATTCCCAGCGACGTCTTCAACAAGAAAAAGCTCTCGCTCGCGAACCAGATGAAGGGCGACATGCGGCAGGAATTGCTGAGCCTGGGGCTGGTTGAATCGCCGGGCCCGGCTTCGCCGCAAGTGTTGGTGCGTATCCACGACTGGAACTTCGATAGTGCCGTGTCCAGCCGCTTCTGGTACGACGTGGAGGTGTCGGTGACGGGTCCCGACGGCAAGCCACTGGCCACCAACCGCGTGAAGGACACGAAGATCATCGACAATACCAACGTCTTCAAGGGCGGAATTCCCGCCATGAAGAAAGCGATGCCCGCGTTCTACGCCGAACTCATCCACAAGTTGATACGCGACGATCCGCCGATGCTCACGGCCCTACAGCTGGGACGGTGACGGGGGCCCCATCAAAAAAGCGAGCCGCGATCGCTCACGGCCCGCTGCTTCGTCCATGAATCGGCGTTCAGGATCAGTGCGCAGTCACCGCACTCTGCGTGGCAGGTCCGGTGTGGCTCGCGCCACCCTCGCTCTCCCAACGCTCGCGCTCGAGCTGTTCGTTGAGGCGACGGCGTTGCTCTTCATCCTTGCGCTGCGAGCGTGCCGCGACGAATGAGGCTGCCAGGATCGCAATGCCGGCGATACCCAGTACTTTGATGATCCGCATGGTCAACATTCTTTTCTCCGCGTTGGTCATTTCTGCAGACTCTTGAGCTGGGCGAGATGCTGCTCGATGGTGGGGAGCGTATCGCGCGCGTACCTGCGCACGTCCTTGTCCTCGCCTCCGGCGGCCTGGGCCCGATATAGCGCGACCGAGCGCTCGTGGCCCGCGATCATCTCGGCGGTCCACTTCGCATCGAAGTCGCTGGCGGCGGTGCCCGATGGCGGGGTGCCTTGAGCGCCTGGCGGAGGTAGCGGCCATTGCTTCGCTTCGGCGATTTGCGAGAGGCGGGCATTCGCGTTGTTGTGGTCATTGACCAGCAGCTCCGCGATGCGCTTGAGTTCGGGTGCCTTCAACTGCGGCAGCGCTTCGCGCGCCGAGCTGACTTCCTTGCGGCCATTTTCGGTGGCCACCCTGACGAACGCGATGTCGTCGAGGGGCTTGCCGACGACCGCTGCGCCGCCGCCTTCGGGCGCGCTCGCATCTGCGGTGGCGAGGTGATTGGCCTGCATTTCGGCGGCCATCATCGGGACGAGCGAGGCGCTGCCAGGGGCCACGCTTTCGCCGGCAGCCAGCGACGCGGTATCAATCCCCACGTCGGGCAGCGGCTGCGTGCCCACCGCGGAAAGACTTACGGCCCAGACGGGCGCCATCATCGCGATGCCGACGATGGCGATCATCGTGTGAAAGGCCCGCAGTTTCCGACGTGTCATCAATCTTCTCCTGTCTCTCGACAACCCGTCCGGCGGCAGTAGTTAGCTGCCGCCGGACGGTCTGCCACGCAATCACGACCGTTTGCATTGGTCTCGCAAGGTGGGCATCACCCCGTCGTGACTGCGTATGCCGCCTTAGTTGGCAGGCGCGGGCGCCGGGGCCTCCGTGGAAGCCGAGCCCGAGCGCTTGGCCGCATCGAGGGTCGCCTGGGCTTGCGCCTTGGCCGACTCATAAGTCGCTTCAGCCTGCTCCTTGCAAGCCTTCTGCGCATCGCTGCCCAGCGTCTCGCATTTTTCCGTGGCGATCTTGCGCTGGCCATCGGCCTGCGCGACGGCCACGTCGTACTCGGCCGCGGCGCGCTCGTCCGTACCCTGCGTCGCCGTGTCCGCCGCTTCACGCTGCTCCTCGGCCACGTTCTGCTGCGCATCCTGGCGCGCCTCGGTTACGTCCTTGGCCGTTTCGTTGGCCGATTCGCGCTGATTGCAGCCGGCGAGCGCGCATACGCCCACCGCTGCGGCCACTGCCAATGTCCAGCTGCTGTATGTCTTGGTCATGTCTTCTCCTAGAGGGGGTCGAATGGCGATCATTCGTCGCCGGGAATGCTGCGCCCGCGAGCGGGTCGGCGCTCGCAGAAGAAATGCTCATGCAACGTCAGACGTGACCGACCGTGCGAGCAGCTTTCCTATATTCGGCGCGGATTTGCGACGGCTCCGAAAGCGTTGTCAGCGCATCCCGACAGGCGACCGGCGCAGAAGTGTGGCGCGTGTGCTGGCTGCGCTGACAGGCTCGCGGGCGTCGCGGCCTTAAGGTGTGATGACACCCGCAATGCATTCCCAGGATAGTCCCAAGAGGAGGAGTCTCAATGAGCATCCAGTCGAAGACGTACGAAAACGGCGCGCGCAATTCCGAAACGACGGTGATCGAACTCAACCGCATCGTCACGCAGGCCGAAGAGCTGCTGAAGACGCTGGGCGAAGAGGGCGGTGCTGCGGTCGACGCGGTGCGCCAGCGAGTTCTACGTACGGTGAACCAGGCGAAAGTGCGTCTCGCCGATGCGGGTACGCGAGTGCGCGGCGCCGCCAACGACGCCGCGAAGGTGACCGATACCTATGTCCATGACAATCCGTGGAAGTCGATCGCGTACGGTGCCGCCGCCGGTGCCGCCGTGGCGCTGATCGCCGCAGTGGTACTGCGCCGCGACTAGTTAGAGCAGGATTCGGGCGGTGCCGGCAATGCCGGCGCCGCCAGGAACCGAAACGCTTTTTCCGGGAAACGTCAATGAGGGTTCCATGATTACAGCGACGCTGGCCATGCTGCTGGCGGGCTCGGCGCCCGAGCAGACCACGTTGCCGCGCCACCCGGACCCGGATCCCGTGCAGCAGCAGGCAACGCGCGCCGGGACGCCGACCGATCCGTTGTTCGACCGCGCCATGGTCGCGACTGACGATTCGAGTTTCATACTGGCGGCAGTGGAGAACAGCCGGCAGGGGCTGGCCGAGGCGCGCACCGCGCGCGAACTCATCCAGCAGCGGCCGCTGCGTGAAGCTGCGGCGCAGATCGGCGAAATCAACAGCAAGACGACCCGCGATCTCGAAGCACTTGCCAAGCGCAAGGGCTGGCGCCTGCCGCAGGGCAATTCCAAGCGCGTGAGTTCGCTGCCCGCGACCACCGAGGCGCGCATCAATGCGAACTTCATCATCGGTCAGCTCGCATGGCACCAGGCGACGATCGACCAGTTTCGTGCGCAGATCGCCGGTCCGGGCGATGCGGACCTGAAACGCACGCTGCGGCAGGCGCTGCCCGCGTACGAAACCAATCGCGATCTGCTGCTGAAACTCAAACCGTAGTTGTCAGTGCGGTCGCGCTGGCGGCACGCCCTTTTTCGGCTTGGGGTTCGTGACCTGGCCGCTCCCCGTGAGCTGACGAATCGCGCCGATCAATCGGCCCACTTGCACGGGTTTGGCCAGATGTTTCTGAAAGCCCTTGTCGAGCGCCTGGGCGTGATCCTGCGGACGCGTGAACGCGGTGAGCGCCACCGCGGGCAGCACTCTCGCATCAACCTTGAGTTGCAGACGCACGGCTTCGATCAGGTCGTAGCCGGTCGACCCTGGCATGCCGATGTCGCTCACGAGCAGATTGAAACGGCTGGAGTCGGCCGAAAGTTCCTCGAGCGCTTCGGAGGCCGAGCTGACGCTCACGATCTCCGCGCCTTGTTCGATCAGCAGGCGCTGCAGGTACTCCCGCGAGTCCGCTTCATCGTCCACGGCGAGAATTTTGAGACCGGCCAGCGGCTTGTCAGAGTTGCGGGTGGGGTAGTGGTGATCTGCCAGCGTGAACTCGGCGTCGCCGGGCTTGAGCTGCGGCATGCGCACGGTGAACATCGCGCCCTTGCCACGGCCTTCGCTGTCGACCGAGATAGTGCCGCCGTGCGATTCCACCAATTGCCGCGTGATCGCAAGCCCGAGCCCCAGGCCCGCGAAGCGCCGCGCGCTGCCGACATCGGCTTGGCGGAACTTCTCGAAAATGTGTGGCAGGAATTCTGCAGAGATGCCTTCGCCGCTGTCGCGGACTTCACAGTAAGTCATCTCGGCACGCACGCCGGTGGCGATCGCGATCACTCCACCCGCAGGCGTGAACTTGATCGCGTTCGACAACAGGTTGCTCACGATCTGCTGCAGGCGCACCGAATCGCCCATGACGGGCAGCGGTGTCTCGCTCAGCGAAGTCTCGATGCGCACTTTGCGGGCCGCGATGGTCACGCGCATGGAATCGAGCGTGGCGCGCACTGCATCGTTGAAGTCCATGGGCTCGAATGTGAGCGACAGCTTCCCGGACATGAGCTGGTTGGCATCGAGCAGGTCGCCCAGCAACTGCGTCTGCGCGCGCGCATTTCTTTCGATCACCTTCAGGCCATCGTGAATCGTGGTGGCGTCGACGCGCGGCCGCTGCAACAGCGTGGTCCAGCCGAGGATGGCATTGAGCGGTGTGCGCAGCTCGTGCGAAATGGTGGCGAGAAATTCATCCTTCGCCTGCGCGGCGGCGTTCAACTCGCTGCGCGCCGCGCGCTCCGCGTCGAGCGCCGTCTCCAGGCGCTGCAGACTGTCGCGCACCTGTTGCTCGGCCTCGCGTTGTTCGGTGATGTCGGTGTGCGAACCCACCCATTCGACGATCTCGCCGCGCTCGCCGGTGACCGGTACGGCGTGTACTGAAAAAGTACGGTACACACCATCGCGACGTCTCACGCGATGCACGGTGACGAGGTCTTCCCCGGATTCGATGGCCTTCGCCCAGGAGTTGAGCGTGGGCTCAACGTCGTCGGCGTGCAACGCGTCGCTCCAGCCAAGGCCCTGCAATTCCTCGGTGTTCTGACCGGTGAACGCGCTCCAGCTGGTCTGTTCGCCGACGGCGCGACCATCGCGCGAATGGGTCCAGATGATGCCCGCGGTGGCTAACAAGGCGGCCTTGAACCGATGTTCACTCGTCGCGAGGCGCGCCTCGGCTTCCTTGCGTTCGGTAATGTCGAGCACGCTGCCGACCACGCGCGTCACGGCGCCGGCGCGATCCCGCACCAGCACGCAGTGGTCCCAGATCCAGACATAGCGGCCGTCACGATGCCGCACTCGATACTCACACGCGATGTGGTCGAGATCGTTTCCGGCCTCCGCGGCGCGCAATACCCGCGCCGGCAGCGAGCCCGCCCGATCGTCCGCGTGAACCAGATCTTCCCACCAGCGGCTCACGGGAGAGATCTCGACGCCGTGATAGCCCAGCATCTGCTCTATACCCGAGGTGCGCAGGATCTTGCCGCTCAGGCAGTTCCAGTCGTAGACGAAGCCGGGCAGCGCCAGCGCCGCCAGTTGCAGGCGGGTCTCGCTGGCTTCGAGCGCGAGTGCCGCGCGCTTTCGCTCGGTGATATCCATCGTCATGCCGATGACGATGGGTTGCTGATCGCGCGTCTCGCGCCAGCAGGTCGCGAGCATCCAGGTGTCGTCGCGCAGCGGGAACTCGAATTCGGCGTTGCCGTCGCGCAGGCAACGTGCGAGACCGGTTTCCAGGTATTCATTGCCGGCGGGGTCCAGCCGCTCCTCGCCGTCGGTCGAGACCCAGTCGCGCGTAGATGGCAGCCATTCCCACATCAGAATGCCGGTGGCGGTCTTTGCGAGGCGCAGGCGATTGTCGGCCAGCTGCATCGCATCGCGGGCGCTGGCTGCGCGCCGTTGCGCGCGCTCGACGCGCGCCGCGTTCCACAACACCAGCCACGTGAGGCCACAGCACATGGCCGCCGCCAGCAGCGCGAAGGCGAAGTGCAGGCTGTACAGGCGTTCCCGCACGCCTGCCAGCGCCAGCGCCGCGAATGCCAGCGGCGCAAGGATGGTCCAGGCAATGATTCCGCGCGCCGAGCTGCCGGCCGCCGATGGGCCTAACAACACCGAAACCCAGCCGGCATCGCCGCGCAGCGTGAGTGTCGACAGGATCACCAGCGCCGCGATCACGTGCGCGGCGGCCGAGGGCATGTGCCCCAGTCCGAAACTCGCGAGCGTGGGGCTGCTCAGCAGAAGGCCCACGAGCGACGTCCCGATCATGAAGAGGCCGAGACCCGCTGCGACGGTCAAGACCCGTTCCGCAAATCGAGTGTGTATTGAACTTGCGATCAGTGCGAGCGCGGCGGCCGTGCACACCATGGCGGTTGCGTTCGCAATGCTGCCGGGGAAAGGTGTGGCAAAGGTAAGAAGTTCGTAAGGTGCTGCGAGCAACCAGGGACGCAGCATCGCTTCCACGGCGACCATTCCAGCCAGCACGGCGACGAACTGCGCCGTGAGGCGTGTCCAGAACGTCGCAAGACTGGCGAGCAGCGCCGCCAGCGCCAGCAGCGAAATACACAGCGCGGTCTGCGGCGTCATCAATGCGGGGATCAACGGGCGCAGGGGCGCGAGGTCGTAGGCCCAGCCGCCGAGCACGGCGAGACCGACGATCAATGCGGTGCACGACAGCAGTCGCGACACACGCATGGTGGTCGTGGAGAGTGAGACGGACTTCATGCGCGGCGACGAGTATTGCAGGCGGGTTTGGGGCCTGGCTGTCGGTTCACTCCTACAGCAGCCGACATTCGCGGCGTACGAGGCTCGGGCTGCAAAGTGCAATACAGATAGTTGCGATAGCGCCGTGTTGCATGACGGAAAGTTCTGTCGGACGGCGCCCCATGGCATGTGTCGCCGCGCGCGTCGAGTGCAGGTGCTTTCCAGCATCGCATGGCACGGCCTCCGACGGCGGGACGGTTCACAGTACGCGACGCTACGCCTCATGCACAGAACGGCAGTCGCCTCTACATCCACGCGTTTCCCCAAAGGATTGTCGAGCGCGTGGCTTGCGCGACGCTGGTACTACACACCGCGTTCGCATCGCGCCTACAGCGTACGGCAGATCTCCCCGGGCGATCGGCGCCTGTTGGCGGAGTTCGCGTTGTCATTGACACAGGGCGCGGTCGAACGCGACCAGCAGGGACTGCGGTCCTTGACCAGCATCCTTTTCGATCGCGTCATCGTGAGCGATGGCGGCGACACCGCGGTGGGATTCGCGGCGCTCGAGAACACCGCGGCGGGCGATCGCGTGATCGGGATATCGGCCTACGCGCCGTCGAGCCAGGAAAGCGCGGATTTCATCATCGCGGTTGCGAACTCTTATCGTGAAGAACAGGTCGGACGCACGTTGCTGTCGACGCTGTTGCGCCATGCGAAGCGTGTCGGTGTGCCGCGACTGACCGGCGAGATGTCCTGGTCGAACCGACCGATGCAGATGCTGGCAATGTCGATGGGATTTGCCGTTGAACCACTGCCGCGCGATCGCAACATGCGGCGACTGATGCTTGCGCTCAAGTAAGTCCAACACCAACGTAGTCAACCTAAGGTCCGGGAGATTGTTAGTGTCCGAATCCGCTACCGACGCCACAGTGGCATCCGTCGCGCACGAACTCCCCGTGCGGCGGGTGCGAACCGGCGGCCGTGTCCTGATCATCGTCGAGAACCTGCCGTGCCCGTTCGACCGGCGCGTGATGCAGGAGGCGCGCACGCTCGTGTCGGCGGGATACGAGGTATCGATCATCTCGCCGAAGGCACCGGGATTCGAAAAGAGCTTCGAGCGCGTCGAAGGCGTCGACATCTATCGCCATGCGCTGCCGCGCGAAGCTGATGCCGTGCTCGGCTATCTGTTCGAATACAGCGTCGCGTTGTTCATGGAATTCTGGCTGTCGCTGAAGATTCTCTTCGGCCGCGGTTTCGACGTGATCCATGCCTGCAATCCGCCCGACACGATTTTCATCATCGGCGCGTTCTACAAGCTGCTCGGCAAGAAGTTCGTGTTCGATCACCACGACATCAATCCGGAGCTGTACGAGGCGAAATTCGGCCGGCGCGGTCTTGGTCGCAACCTGCTGGTCGCGCTCGAGCGCCTGACCTTCAACACCGCCGACATGGTGATCTCCACCAACGAGTCGTATCGCAACATCGCGCTGACGCGTGGCGGCATGAATCCGCAGAGCGTGTTCGTGGTGCGCTCGGGTCCCGATCTCACCCGCATGAAGGTTGTGCCAGCGAATCCCGCGCTCAAGCACGGCCGCAAGCATCTCGTCGGTTACGTGGGCGTGATGGGCAAGCAGGAGGGCATCGACCTGCTGCTGCAGTCCGTGCAGCTGATCGTTCATCACCTGAAGCGCACCGACATCCACTTCGGTCTCGTGGGGGGCGGCACTGAGCTCGCGGCCATGCGCGAGCTCGCCCAGGAGTTGGAGGTTGCCGAGTACGTCACCTTCGCCGGCCGCACTCCCGACGCCGAGCTGCTGGAAATGCTCAACACCGCTGACATCTGCGTGAACCCCGATCGCGCCAACGTCATGAACGATAGCTCCACGATGAACAAGGTCATGGAGTACATGGCATTGGGAAAACCGATCGTGCAGTTCGACCTGACCGAAGGCCGCGTGTCCGCCGGCGATGCGTCGTGGTACGCGCGCCCGAACGATGTCGCGGATCTCGCGCAGAAGATGGTCGCGCTGCTGAACGACGAGCCGCAACGCCTGCGCATGAGCTTGAGTGGCCGCGAACGTATCGAAAACGTTCTTTCGTGGCAGCACGAAGCGCCGCGGCTGCTGGCCGCGTACGAACACCTGTTCAAACCCGCTGGAGAATTGCGATGAAGAAGTTTCTGATGGCCTGCTGCGTCATCATGGCGCTGGCCTGGGCCACGAACGTCATGGCGCAGGACGCTAACTACACCGTGAAGCCGGGCGATCTGCTGTCGGTCAGCGTGTGGAAGGAACCCGACCTGCAACGTCCCGCGCTGGTCCGTCCTGATGGCTCCTTCTCGTTTCCGCTGGTCGGTGAAGTGGACGCCAAGGGCAAGACCGTGGCGGATCTCAACAAGACCGTGAGTCAACGGCTCGCGAAGTTCATCTCCGATCCGGTAGTGACGATTTCCATACAGGAGATCAAGGGCAACAAGGTCTACGTCATCGGACAAGTGAACAAACCCGGCGAGTTCATCATGAACCCGACGGTGGACGTGATGCAGGCGCTGTCGATGGCCGGTGGAACGACGCCGTTCGCCGCGCTCGCCGACATCGTGATCCTGCGGCGCACGCCCACGGGCAAAACAGCGCTGCCGTTCCGCTACAACGATCTGGTCAAGGGCAAACGCCTCGATCAGAACATTGATCTGCAGAGCGGAGACGTGGTGGTCGTGCCGTGATTGCGCGCGCCGCCAAGCGTACCTGCGCCACGCTCAGCGCCGCGGCTTTCAGCATGGCGGCCGCGGGCGCGGACTGGCAGTTCACTCCGAGCGTCGAGGCGGGCTACCTTTACGACGACAATTTCCGCCTGAGCGCACCCGGCGCCGAAATCGACGTGCAGGGCGCGCTGCTCGATGCGCGACTCGAAATGATCAACGTGATGCCGGCCAGCGAATTCAGTTTCACGCCACGGGTGCGCGCCACCTATTTTCCCGACCAGCGCGACGTGGATACGACGGACTATTTCGGTACGTTCAACTGGGAACACCGTGGCCAGCGTCTGACCAGTGGCGTGCAGGCCGACTTCGCGCAACAGGATGTGGTCAACAGCGAACAGCCGGATGCCGAAGTGGATTCGGGCCTCGGGACCCCCGTGCTCGGGGACTCCGGCCGTGTGCTGGTGCGCAACCGGCGCACGCGCGCAAGCGTCGCGCCGAGTCTCGATTTCGAGCTGTCCGCGCGGCGCGCACTGCAGTTCCAGGCCAGCTACACGGACGTGAGCTTCGACCGCGAAATCGACCTCGCGCAGGTGAGCTATAACTCCGCGGATCTGACCGCGGGTCTCGTCTCGCGCATCACCGAGCTGTCATCGCTGACCACGCGCCTGCGCGGCGCCCGGTACGACATCGACACGCAGGGCGTCAGCAATTCCTATGGCGCCGAACTGCAGTGGGATACGCGCAATGCGGCCGATACGCGCAAGTTCCTGCGCGTGGGAGCGCAGAACGTGGAGCTCATCAATGGTGGCTCCGAGACCGCCTGGCTCGCGGGCGCCGGCGTGAGCTTCAATCTCGGCCGCAATGAATTGTTCGCCGACCTGGCGCGCAGCGTCGGCCCCTCGGCCGCGGGTGTCGTGGTGGCACGCGATCAGTTGCGGCTGCGCTGGACGCGCGCGATGACGCCGCGACTGAGTGTCCTGGCCGGATTGCGCGGCACGCACGACGACGACGTCAACCGCGATTCGGACTTCGAGGCGCGCACGTACGCGACCGGCGACGTCGGGCTGCAGTGGCGCTGGCAGGAGGAATTCTCCCTGCGCCTCGCATACGACTACACATGGCAGGAATTCGAGGATGCCAACTTCGACGCCACTTCGAACGGCGCGACGATTACATTTCTCTATCAACCTCTGCAACGTGTCCGCGTAAGGAAAGATTGAATGGAAGCTCAAGGCTCACCCGAATTCTCCGATTACATCCACGCGATCGCGCGCCGCAAGGCGTTGTTGTTCGGAGTCGCGATTCCCATCGCGGTACTGGCGATCCTGTTGTCGGTCACGCTGCCCGACATATACACGTCGTCGGCGCTGGTCGAAATCGACGAACCGTCCAACACGACTTCGCTGAGCACGGGCGCGAACACCGCGTCCGACGAAGCAAGCTACGCCGACCAGTACGTGCAGAACCTGAAGGGCATCGTGCTGACCGATGCCAACCTGCGCACGGTCAACGCCGAGTACGATCTGTATCCCGATCTCGCCGACAATGAAGATGCGATGCTCGAGCGCCTGCGCCGCGACATCGACGTGAAGATCGTGACCACGCCGATCCTCGATCCGCGCACCGGCCGCGAGCGCGAAGTCGTCGACGCCTTCACGCTGTCGTACGACAACCGCGTGCCGGCCAAGGCACAGAAGGGCGCACAGTGGCTGGTCGGGGCATTCCTGGCCGAGCATCGGCGCCAGCGCCAAGGCCGTGCTTCGAGTGCCGCCGAGTTCTACGCGAAGGAGGCGGAGCGCATCCGCACACAGGTCGCGCAGCTCGAATCGAAACTCGCGGACTTCAAGCGTGCAAATGCCGGCCAGTTGCCGGAGCTCACCGAAGTCAACATGTCGATGATGGATCGCACCGAGAGTTCACTCACGGCCAACGACATGCAGTCGCGCTCGCTGCGCCAGGAGCGCGTGTTCCTCGCCGCGCAGCTCGAACAGCAGCGCTCGCAGGGTCCAGACTCCGGCAGCGTGCGTCAGCTCGAAGACCAGTATCAGCGCATGCGTTCGACCTATGACGAAGGCCATCCGGACATGATCGCGCTGCGCCGGCAGATCGACAGCATGAAGTACGGCACCAGCGCCGGCTCCGGCACGAGTTTGAGGTCGCAGCTCGCGGTCAAGAAGTCGACGCTGACCGAGGCACGCCAGCGATACGGCGAAGATTATCCGGACGTCAAGAAGCTGCAGCGCGACATCGCGACGCTCGAGGCGCGCATCAAGTCGGGTGAACGCGGCGACGTCGAAATGTCCGATGGCACCGCGGTCGGCATGCAGCTGCGTACACAGATCAACGCCATCGACAGTCAGTTGGCGAGCCTGGCCGCGCAGAACGCCGAGCTGCGCGCGAAGATGTCCGGGCTCGAGAGGAACGTGACCGCCGCGCCGCAGGTCGAGCGCGAGTATTCGAATGCGACGCGCGATCTGACCATTGCGCGCGAGAAGTACGAGCAGTTGCTCAATCGCCAGATGGATGCGGAAGTGAGCGAATCCGCCATCGTGGGCGGCCGCGTGGATGAGTTCCGGCTCATCCAGTCGCCGATGCTGCCGGCCATGCCGGCCAAACCGCAGCGCCTGGCTATCCTGCTGATCGGTCTCGTGGCCGCCGTCGTCCTGGCATTGACCGCGACCGTCGGCGCCGAGGCGCTCGATCCGAAAGTGCGCGGGGCGCGCGACGTGCGCGATCTGCTGGGTGTATCGCCGCTGGTGGCGGTGCCCACGATCCGCAATTCGCGTTCACGCCGGCGCAACGCCTGGCGATTCGCGGCCGCGAGCGCCAGTGGCGTGATCGGTGTGTGGATCGTCTTCACCGCCATCAAGAATTACATCTGAATGCCTAAACCTACGTACGAGAACCCCATGAGCACGACTTTTGATGACGCGATGCGCCGGAACCTTTCCGAACGGGCTGCGGGCGCCGAGCGGACGGAACGACCGAATGCCATCGAGTCCTCCTACCTGCGTCAGCGCGTGCGGCGCGTCAGCGCCGCGCCGGCGGACCTGCAGCAGGCGCGCCGTTTCCAGAACGCGAGCGTGGATACGCGCGCGATGGAGCGGCAGTGCGTATTGCCCGCGGTGTCCGACACCGCCGCGCTGCGCGCCTTCAAGATCCTGCGCACCCGGGTCATGCGCCGGCTCGACATGCAGAAGTGGAGCAGCATCGCGGTGTCCGGCATGTCGGTGGGAGAGGGCAAGACGCTGACCGCCATCAACCTCGCGCTGGCACTGGCCCAAGACGTAAACACCTTCGTTTTCCTGGTCGACCTAGACCTGCAGCGTCCGCAGGTGGCCAACTATCTCGGCATGAGCTTCGAGAAGGGACTGTCTGACTATCTGCTCGGCAAGGCGGAGCTGGACGAGGTCGTCTACAAGCTGCACTCCGAGCGGCTCGGCGTGATCCCGAACGCGCGTGCGTTCCAGCATTCCTCCGAATTCCTGAACAGCCCGCGGATGGGGGAATTCCTGCAGGCCCTGGAGCGCGAAATGCCGCGCCGTATCGTGATCTTCGACATGCCGCCGTTGCTGGCGTCGGATGACGTGCTGGCGTTCGCGCCGCAGTTCGATTCGATGCTGCTGGTGGTTTCGGAAGGCAAGAGCGGGCGCGCCATGCTGCGCGGTGCGAAGGAAGTACTTGCGGAGATGAACCTGCTTGGCGTTGTGCTGAACCGCTCCAAGGAGCGCAACGAAAGTGCTTACTACTAGCGGGTCCCCGGGGACTGTCCCGGGGACTGTCCCGGGGACTGTCCCCAAAGGGGACTGTCCCCTCTACGTTCGCCACCGTGAAACACCGGAAAAAAAGGGGACAGTCCCGTTTGGGGACAGTCCCCTAACTAATAAGCGTCGCGGGGCCGCTTCGTTAAAGCGCATCAGTGTGTTTGGTCTCGGTTACGTCGGTGCGGTATCGCTCGCGTGCCTGGCGCGCGACGGCCACCAGGTCATCGGCGTCGACATCGACCCGATGAAGCTCGACCTGATCCGAAAGCGCAAGTCACCGATTCTCGAGGAAGGCATCCAGGAGCTGATGCGCGACGTCGTGGACTCGGGTCGCGTGGCGGTGACCGACGATGCCGTGCAGGCGATACGCGATACAGAACTCTCGTTCATCTGCGTGGGCACACCGTCCGCCGCGAACGGCAGCCAGGATCTCACCGCCATCCTGCGGCTCGCCGAGCAGATCGGCGCTGCGCTCAAGTCCAAGCGCGAGTTCCACACTATCGTGGTTCGTTCGACCGTGCAGCCCGGCACCGTCGAGGAAAAATTGGCGCCCGTCCTCGAGCGCGCCAGCGGCAAGACATCGGGCGTCGATTTCGGCCTGTGTTTCCAGCCGGAATTCCTGCGCGAGGGCTCGTCGATCCGCGACTACGACCACCCGCCGTACACCATCATCGGCGGCAATTCCGAAGCCGCGGTGAACATCGTGCGCGAAGTCTTCGCGCACCTCGACGCGCGATTCGTGGTCACCAATATCCGCGTGGCGGAAGCGCTCAAGATGAGCTGCAATGCGTTTCACGCCCTGAAGATCACGTTTGCCAACGAGATCGGACGCGTGTCGCAGTCGTTAGGCATCGATTCGCACGAGGTCATGCGGCTGGTGTGCGCGGACACGCAGCTCAACATTTCGCCGGCCTACATGAAACCCGGCTTTGCCTTTGGAGGTTCGTGCCTGCCGAAGGATCTGCGCGCGTTGGCCAATATCGCCAAGCAGAACGATCTGGAGATCCCGATGCTCGCGAGCCTGCTCGTGAGCAACCGGGCACACGTCGACCATGCGGTGGCGCGCATTCTGAAGCTCGGCCGCCCGAAGGTCGGCATGTTGGGCCTGTCGTTCAAGACCGGCACCGATGACTTGCGCGAAAGTCCGCTGGTGCTGGTGGCGAAGCGCTTGCTGGGTGAGGGCTGCGAGCTTCGGATCTTCGACCCGGAGGTGCATTTGTCGCGCCTGATCGGCGCAAACCGCAGCTATATCGAGGCGAATATCCCGCACCTGGGTTCGCTGCTGTGCGCGGATCTCGCGCAGATGATCGATCCGTCCGAGGTGATCCTGGTGGGACTTCAGCAGACGGCCCTGGACGACGCACTGCAGGCGCGCGTTCGCCCGGACCAACTCGTGCTCGATCTGGTCAACCTGCCGAATCGGGACCTCTTGCGCTGCCGCTACGAAGGCGTCTGCTGGTAGCTAGAAGAGCTATGATTGGGCCCTCGTTCGGGAGGGCGCGTGTTGAAAACCCTGTTCACGTTGGCCGTGCTTGCCGCCGTTGGCTGGTTCGCCTGGAACAAATACGTCGGCGGCCCGTCGCGAATCTTTGAAAACCCGGTATACGGCGAGATGCGCGCCACCATGAACGTCCAGGGGCGGGAAATCGAGATGGTGGTTTTCGCGCGCATGGCCGATGAGAGCGACTGCAAGCTGCGCGCGTTGCTCAGCTGGTCGAACGCTCTGAAAGCCTGCCCGACCTGCACACTGACGCCTGCGAAGTGCCAGGCACAATTGCCGGCACGCTATGCGCGGCTCTTCAACGACGAGCCGATTCCATCTACCTACTTGAGTGCCAGCGCCGGAAAGGCGGACGAACGCGACGGCCGCATGGTCGTTTTCGGGCTGACCGATCGGGAAGGTGAGGCGATCCGCGAGCAGATGCGCAGCGTGATTCTTCAGGAATACCGCGGGAGCGCACACTGCGTGAAAGCCTCCGGCGGCTGACCTGTCGGTCTCTCATATATAAGAGAACGCGGACGCGGCCCCCTCAGCCAGCGGTGCGGCTTCACGGTTTTGAAGCATCGGGTAACCCCCTACATTTCGTTAAGTCATTGATTCAGGCCGATGTCGCCGCTATGCGACGTCAGTCGCCTAAGGCACTTTCCTTCTACTTAATTGAATGAATTGCAATCGGAGTCGTTAATCGCACAGCCCAGTTGGGCCTAGCGGGAGGATTCCGACAGATGCAATTTTTCGCGCGCGACTCTGTAAGAGCTTTCCTACCTGTCATTGCCTTGGGGATCTGCAATGCCTGCGGCAGCGGTAGCGATTCGGCCCCGCCTCTTGCGCCGCAAGGCGATTCCCCGAGCTCTCCGAGCGTCGCTAACAGCGCGCCTTCGATCAGCGGCGAGGCGGGAAAGTACGCGCGTGTCGGAACGCAATATGAATTCCAGCCGACCGTCAATGACAACGAGGGCGATAAGCTCACGTTCAGCTCTAACAATCTGCCGCCGTGGGCGACGCTCGACCTGAAGACGGGTCGCCTCGCCGGCACACCGGATGCCGGCGACGTCGGCGCCTACGAGGCCATCGTCATCACCGTTGCCGATGCCACGCACGTCGTGAAGACCGCCGAATTCGAAATCACCGTCCTCGGCGCCGCCACCGGCGTCGCCTCGCTGCAGTGGGAAATCCCGGCGGCCAAGGTCGACGGCTCGCCACTCGACAACCTCGCGGGCTATCGAATCCTCTACGGCCGCAGCCCCGATGACCTCGATCTCAGCGTGTTCATCGAGGGCGCCTCGGTGAATACCTATGAGTTCTCCGATCTCGAGAGCGGCATCTGGTACTTCGCGGTGGCCGCCGTGAACGTCAATGGCCTCGAAGGCCCGCCATCGATCGCCGCGATGAAATCCATTTGATCGCCACGCCCGCAGACACTTCTCCGACTAACAACTTCCACCTTCTTCGAGGGCCACAGGAAATGAATCTTGCCGCAGTTCGCCGTATCCATGTCCGCACACGCCGCGTCATGCAGTATTCGCTGATGTTGGCCGCCGCGGTGCTCACGCTGGGCGCCACGAGCGCGCAGGCGTTGCCGGTGATTCCGGGAGCCGCCGGCTTTGGCATGGACACCGTTGCCGGTCGGCGTGGCACCGTCATCAAGGTGACGAACCTCAAGGCCAGTGGCCCGGGCTCGCTCAAGGCCTGCGCCAGCGATTTCAACGGCCCGCGCATCTGCGTGTTCGAGGTGTCGGGCATCATCAGGATCACCGAAGACATGATGGTCCGCTGGAACAACCTCACGATCGCCGGACAGACTGCGCCGTCGCCCGGCATCATGATTCGCGGCGCCGCGCTGCGCATCCAGGCGTCCGACGTGCTGGTACAGCACATCCGCGTACGCGCCGGCGACGACTCGGTCGGTCCGGACCCGGCCAACCGCGATTCGTTCAAGATCGAAGGCACCACGACCAAGCCGGTGAAGAACATCATTATCGACCATTGCTCGTTCAGCTGGGCGGTCGACGAACTGGCCAGCGTCTGGGGCGTGCACGACAACGTCACCTTCTCCAACAACATCTTCTCCGAGCCGTTGAACCAGTCGATTCATCCGACCGACGACGGCAAGGGCATCGAGGCGCACGGTTATGGTGTGTTGTTCGGCAGCAGCCCGAGCGGCGGCCGCGTGACGATGACCAACAACCTGCTGGCGCACATCGTCGAACGCAACCCGCTGTCACGCGATCGCGAGATGGTGATGGTCAACAACCTGGTCTACAACCGCGCCAACGTGGACGTCGACCTGCAGGGAGAAAAGGGCATAGTCACCAAGAACTCGGTGGTGGGCAACGTGTTCCTCAAGGGCCCGAACTTCGCGCGCAATACCAAGCCTATCTACCTGCGCACCAACGGCGACTACAAGCTGCTGGCCGGCAGCCGCGTCTACGTCAAGGACGACTACGCGCCGGAGAACGGTGGTACGGCGGTCGCCTCGCTGGTCACCTTCACGGGTGGCGACATCATCGCCAACCTGCTGCAGACCGCGACGGCGCCGACCTGGAACACGGGCTTGAAGGTGCTCAGTACTGCGAACAACACGGTGTACAACAGTGTCCTGAGGTACGCCGGCGCGCGGCCCTATGACCGCGACAGCGTCGACAAACGCATCGTCACTCACGTCAAGGAGCGCAAGGGCCAGATCATCAATTGCGTCACCTCGAACGGCTCGTCGCGCTGTAAATTGAGCGCCGGCGGCTGGCCGTACTACTCGCAGAACACACGGCGGCTCACGCTGCCGGCAAATCCGAGCACGGTGACGTCGAATGGCTACACCAATCTCGAGAACTGGCTCCATTCGCTGGACCAGACCGTGCAGGGCAATTACTCGACCGAAAGTCCTACGGCACCGCCGGCACTGTCGGTGCGCTGATACAGATGTAGGACCCGGATCGACACATGTCATCGTCTCGCCGATAAGCGATCGAGGAAAGGGCCGGCGTCATGAGCGCCGGCCCTTTCCTATTCTGGCAAGGTGAAAAAGCAGGGAGGCCGCCAGTCGAAATGAATTCCGATTACCAGCGTCAGGTGAGTCAGCCGATCATCTTCAAGCGGGGCACATCGCTGGCGGCGCCGGTGTTGTTGTGGCTCATGGACGCGCTGCCCGCGGTGCTGGCGGGAGTGATGTTCTACCCGCTATGCCGCATCTACGGAGTCGACTTCGACAAGCCTTTCGTGGTGCTGTCGATTCTCGCGGCGACGGCGACGCTGGCGGTGCTGCCGCCACGCAACCACTCGACCCAGGTGATCTCGCCGCCGCTCGAACTCGCGACGACGCTGCTGCTGCGCTGGGCAACGCTGGTCGCCGCGCTGCTCGCGCTCGGCTACGTCACCAAGTATTCCGAGACGTATTCACGGCGCGTGGTCGTGACCTGGGTGCTCGTGACGCCGGTATTACTGGTGATCCTGTCGTTGTTGCTGCAGTCGGTTACCCGCGCGCTGCTGCAGGACGCGGCCCAGGCGCGGCGCGCAATCGTGGTGGGATGTACGCTGGCGAGCCTGGAACTGACTCGCCGGCTCGCCCTGCACAACGAGCTCGGCATTTCAGTGGCGGGATTCTTCGACGACCGCGGCAGCGATCGCCTGGGGTGTTCCAAGCATGCGCAGCTGCTCGGACGCTTCAGCGATGTCGCCTCGTTCGTGAACACCCGCAACATCGACATGATCTTCTTCGCGATTTCGCCGGGACAGATAAGCCGGGTGCGCGATCTCATGAGCGAACTCGGTGACACGACGGCGTCTATCTACTTCGTGCCGGATGTGAGCGGGTTCGACGTGATCCAGCAGCGTACCAGCGAAATCCTCGGCTTCCCGGTGGTCGCGATGCGCGAGACGCCGTTCCACGGCTACCGCGGCCTGGTCAAGCGGTTGATGGACGTCACCATTGCAGGTCTCGCGCTGCTCGTGCTCGCGCCGGTGTTGTTAGGCATCGGCTGGGCCGTGAAACGCGGCTCTTCCGGACCTGCATTGTTCCGCCAGCGCCGCTACGGGCTGGATGGCCGCGAGATTCTCGTCTACAAGTTTCGCACCATGACGGTGTGGGAAGACGGTGCGCGCGTCACGCAGGCGAGCCGCGGCGATCGCCGCGTCACGCCGATCGGAAAGCATCTGCGGCGCTGGTCGCTCGACGAACTACCGCAGCTCATTAACGTATTGCAGGGAACCATGAGCCTCGTAGGACCCCGCCCACATGCGGTTGCTCACAACGAGGAGTACCGGAAGCTGATCAAACGGTACATGGTTCGTCACAAGGTCCTGCCGGGCATCACGGGACTGGCGCAAGTGCGCGGTTGTCGTGGTGAAACCACACGCGTCGAGGACATGGAAGCCCGCGTGGTTTTCGACCTCGAGTACATGCGCAACTGGTCGCCGCTGCTGGATCTGCAGATTCTCGTGGCCACGGTGTTCACCGTGATCAAGACGGATCGGGCGTACTGATGAAACGTTTGCAAGAAGGAAACTCGTCTGGCGACTCTGCTCGGTATCACTTCGTTCTTCCTGCTCGCGACCCAGGTGCTGCGCTGGGATCTCACGATCACCACCGGCCTGTCCGCGAAAAACCTCGTCATTTACATGGTTGCGACGTTCCTGGCGTTGCGCATGGTCATTGCGCGCAACTCGATCGTTGCCGCGGGCCAGATGCAGGCCGCGTTCCTCATCCAGATCGTGTACGCGATCTTCACCTGGCTCATCGCTGGTCTGGTGATCAAGTACACCGGCTATGACTTCGTCGACAGCGGCATCAAGCTCAAGAGCGGGCTGATCGACTATTACATCTTCTTCCTCGTGTTCCTGTTCGGCGTGCAGACCGCCGAGGAGGGCATCAAGGTCATCAAGTGGATGTTGTTAGGCGCGGTGTTCGCGAACCTGGCGACCATTCTCGACGCCAGCGGCATCATCAGCCTCGGGTACCAGGAACGCGTCGACGGCCGCACGCAGGGTGCGCTCGGCGAATCCAACCAGTACGCCGCGTACATCATTCTGTTCATACCCGGCATGATCGCGGCCGCGGTGGCGTCGCGCGGCCTGATGCGCCTCGCCTGGCTGGGCGGCGCCATGATCTCGGCCGCAGCCATGGTGATGACCGCATCGCGCGGCGGCTTCGTCGGCGCCCTCATTGCGCTCGCGGTCGGCGCCTATCTGTACCGGCACCTCATCTCCTACAGCCGCATTGCGGGCTGGGTGCTCGGCGCAGTGATGCTGTTCGTCATTTTCATGAGTTTCTCGAAGTACGGCGGACTGCTCAACGAACGCGTCTTCGGGCAGACGGGCGACATCGATGCCGTCGAGGCGTCCTCGGGACGCACCGAGATCTGGGCGAACCTGTTCATGACGATGGTGCACGCGCCCATCACGTTCATCACCGGTTTCGGTTGGGACGTGTACTGGTCGTTCGCGTTCCGGTTCTCGCCGCACAACCACTATTTCGCGTTGTGGTTCAACCTGGGACTGGTCGGGCTCATCACCGGCGCCTATCTGCTGTTCTCGGCCATCGGCCGCGCGCGGCGTGCCAGCCTCGAGGCTGAACCGGCCGTGCGCCGCCAGCTCATCGCCTTCGTCATTGGAGGCACGGCGCTGTGTGGCGCCGTGTTCTTCGTGGAATTGCACGACCCCTGGATCTATTTCTGGATGTACACCGGCGTCGTCATGCGGCTCACCTTGTGCGCGCAGGAAAGATCGGTGCCATTGCCCGTACCAGACGGGCGACTCATCAGGCGCGCGCTTCCACGCGATGCCTATGGCTGGGCGGGCGGGCAGGGACGAAAACTGTCATGAAAGCGCGCAAGGTTTGTATCGTTGGCCTGGATTCGTACGCGATGTTGTCTGGCGACGCACTGAAGTATGTCGGCGGCGAGGCGGTCCAGCACGTATTGCTGGCGCGCGCCTGGCGCGATCTGGGCCACGAAGTGTCGATGATCGTCTACGACGATGGCCCGCAGATGCGCCGTGAGATCGATGGCATCAAGGTTGTCCCGGCGCACAGCCGCCACGGCGGCTTGCCGGGCCTGCGGTTTTTTCACCCGCGCGCGAGCAAGCTGGTCGCCGCGTTGATTGCGGTCGACGCGGACGTGTACTACCAGTCACCGGCTGGCGCGAACACCGGCATCACTGCCTGGTTCTGCCGCATGTCCAGCAAGGATTTCATCTTCCGCGTCGCATCCGACTCGGACTGCGAAAAGGAGCATGGCCGCATTCGCTTCGGGCGCGATCGCATGCTGTACGACTTCGGCCTGAAGCGCGCCGATGTGGTCGCCGCGCAGACCGAGTTCCAGGCGCAGCTGCTGCGCGAGAATCA
This sequence comes from Steroidobacteraceae bacterium, assembly GCA_035286365.1. Lineage (GTDB taxonomy): Bacteria > Pseudomonadota > Gammaproteobacteria > Steroidobacterales > Steroidobacteraceae > CADEED01. Next base: position 28,187 of record DATHJZ010000021.1, read on the forward strand.
CGCGCTCGAGTGCCCGGTCATCAACATGTTGGTCGAGCCGCCCCTGCGCAGCGCGAACCCGCCGGACAAGGACATCGACGTGTTGTGGGTGAGCAATCTGCGCGCGCTCAAGCGTCCCGAGCTCGCGCTCGAGTTGGCGCGCCAGCTGCCCGACGTGAAGTTCACGCTGGCCGGCGGCCCGATGCCGGGTGGGCAGACCTATTTCGACGACGTGGCCGCCGCCGCCGCGCGCCTGCCCAATGTCACGATGCTGGGAGCGGTGAAGTACTCCGAGACCGGCGCGCTGTTCGACCGGGCGCGCGTGTTTCTCAACACCTCGAGCATCGAGGGTTTTCCGAACACCTTTCTGCAGTCGTGGATTCGCGGCGTTCCGGTCGTGAGTTTCTTCGACCCGGACGGCATGGTGCATCGGCTGCAGCTTGGCCGCATCGCCACTTCGCTCGACGACATGCGCGAGGCGCTGCGCGGACTGATCGACGTCCATGTCTATCGCGAGCTGATAGGGCGCCGCGCGCGCGACTTCGCGTCGCGCGAGTACACCACGGGTGTAGCCGCGCGTTATCTCGAACTACTCGATTCCCGGCGTCAGCGTCTGCCGCTGTCCGCCCCCGACGGAGGAACCGTATGATGAACGCGCCCATGTTGGCGGACGCGAGCCTGACTGGACTCACAACGGCCGAGGCGGACATGGCGAGCGTGACGACACGGCCGGACGCGCTGTTCCTGCTCAACAACCTCGGCATCGGCGGATCTGAGCGCAAGATCGTGCGGCTGGTCAATCGGCTCAAGGACGAAGGCGTGCACGTCTCGCTGGTGTCCCTCAATGGCCCGTATACGATCGAGCCGGGCATTCGACGCGACGTGCCGCTCAGCAAGCTCGAGCGCAAGGGCAAATTTTCCCTCCGTGCGCTGCTGCGCCTGCGCGAGATCATCGTGCGTGAGCGGCCGGCGACGATTCTTGCCGTCAATCTCTACCAGGCGCTGTACGTGGCGCTGGCGACGTTGCTGCTGCCGTACCGACCGCGCACGGTGGCGCTGGTGAACACCTCCACCTTTCGGGGACATCGCGCGCTCAAGCGGATATACCAGTCGGTACTGGCCCGCTTCGATCTGACGGTGCACGGTTCGGATGCGCAGCGCCAGTTCTGGCTCAAGCGGAACCTGCGCGCGTCCGGGAACTCGGCGGTCATCTACAACGGGGTCGACTCGGACCACTTCGAGATTACCGGCGCGTTCGAGGCGGCGAAGCGCTTGCGTGCCGCGCTCGGCGTGAAGCCCGACGCGTTTCTCATGGGCACCGTCGGCCGCCTGGCGCCCGAGAAGAACCAGGAGGTGTTGTTGACGACGTTGCGCAGCTTGCGCGTGACACGCGTTGACGTGCACCTGGTGCTCGCCGGCGGCGGACCGCTGCGCGAACAACTCGTGCGCCGCGCGCGGGAACTCGAGATCGCCGACCGCGTGCATTTCATCGGCGAGATCGAAGACGTACGCCCCGTGCTGGCCGCGCTCGACGTATTCGTACTGCCGTCGGTGGCGGTGGAGTCCTTTTCGAATGCCGCGCTCGAGGCGATGGCCATGGGGCGCCCGGTGATTCTTTCCAACATCGGCGGTGCCCGCGAAATGATCCAGGACGGAGTGGAAGGCTATGTGGTCTCGCCCACGGAGTTGGCCGCGCGTCTGCCGGCGCTCCTGTCAGCCCTGTACGCCGACCAGCGCAAGCGCCAGCAGATGGGGGTTGCGGCGCGCGCTCGGGCGGTAAGTTGCTTTTCGGTGCCGGCGATGGTCGCGGGATACCGTGGCCTGCTCAACAACGGAGATTCGCAATGACCGCCCGCCCTGGAACCCTCGACCGACATCATCAGCCTTACGCGGCGCGGCTCGCACCATTGCCGCCCGACGGGCGGGTGAAGGTCCTGCAGTTCGGGCCCAGCCTGCTGGTCAAGGGCGGCATCACGTCCGTGTCGCAGCTCATCCTCGACTATCTACCGCCGTACGTGTCGATGCAGCATGTCGCGACGATCGAAGACGGCTCGCCCATCGCCAAGGCGTCCACGTTCGCGCGCGCGGTGCAGGTGCTGCGGCGTTCGCTCGAGTCGCCGGACCCGACCATTGTTCACATTCACATGGCGTCGCGCGGCAGCACACTGCGCAAGGTCATCCTGGCCGAAATGGTGGCGCGCGCCGGACGGCCCCTGATCCTGCACGCACACGGTTCGGAGTTCGATGGATTCCATCGCAAGCTGCCGGCCGCCGTGCGCCGCAACGTCAACCGTTCCCTGCAGCGCGCGAACGTGTTCATCACGCTGTCATCGCAGTGGCGCGATTTCTACGTGAACGAATGCGAGCTGTCGCCCTCGCAGGTTGTCGTGTTGCCGAATCCCGTGCGGTTGCCCGCGGAGGTACCGGATCGCACCGGGCGGCAGCAGCCGGTGCAGTTTCTGCATCTCGGCCGGCTCGGGGACCGCAAGGGCGGTTACGACCTCGTCAACGCATTCGCCGGACTGCCGGAGGGCCTGCGCAACCGCGCGCGCCTGGTCATGGCGGGGGATGGCGACGTCGAGGGTGTGCGCAAGCTCGCGGCACCCCTTGGGGATCGCGTGGTCGTGCACTCGTGGATCGAACGGGCCGAGCGCGATCGCCTGCTCGTGCAGAGCGACGTGTTCGCGCTGCCATCCCGCGCCGAAGGCGTGCCGATGGCGTTGCTGGAGGCAATGGCCAATGGATTGCCGTCGATCACCACCCCGGTGGGCGGCATTCCCGATGTGTTCCGCGACGGACAGGAGGGGCTCCTGGTCACTCCCGGCAACATCGATCAGATCCGCGCCGCCATGACGCACATGATCGTCAACGATGACGCGCGCCTCGCGGCCGGCCGCAGCGCGCGCGAACGCGCACGACAGTTCGACGTGCACATGTACGCGCGTCGGCTGGCCGATATCTATCAGCGGATCGCGCCGGTGGCGGAGATAAGGGAAATCGCATGAGCGCAGCCCTGGCATTCGTCGACCGGCTCAAGCGACATGTCGTTGGCGAAAGTCTCGTTCGCCGCAATCCGTTCTACTACGAGCGTTCACGCCGACTGCTCGACCGGATCGAGGGCGAAGGCCTCGAGCAGCGCCGCGCCTGGAATCGCGAACAGCTCGCGCGCACCCTGAGTCTGGCGCGCGGTACGGATTACGGGGCGAGCGTGCGCGGTGGCAGCGACATCAATAGCTGGCCGTTGCTCGACAAGGAACTGTTGCGCAACCGGCTGCACGCGTTCACCACCGGGGCCGAATGGCTGTCCGCTTCCGCCAATACCGGCGGCACGTCGGGCGTGCCGCTCAAGCTGGTCCGTTCGCTCGAAGGCATCGTGTTCGAGCAGGCCTGCCTCGATCGCATGATGAACCTCGTGGGAGTGCAACCGCGCAGCGTGCGCACGGCGCTGCTGCGCGGCGACAATCTGACGGACCCGCGCGTCCTCGAGAGCGCCGATGGTGTCAGCGCGGACGGCGGCCGGCAGCGCATCTACTGCGCGCATTCGGTCTCACCGCAGAACGTCGACCGGCTGGTCGATTCGCTCAAGAAATTCGCACCGCAATTGTTGTGCGCCTATCCGAGTGCGCTGGAAAATCTGTGCCGCCTTCTGCAGGAGCGCGGGCGCACGCTCAAGGTTCCCTCGGTGACTACTTCCTCCGAAGTGTTGAAGCCAGCCGCGTGGGGCATGGCAAAGGACACGCTCGGCTGCCGGCTCGTCGATTACTACGGTCAGGCCGAACGGGTCGCTTTCGCTTTCGCGAGCGCGCCGCGCGAGTACCGGTTCCTGCCGGGATACTCGTACGTGGAGTTCGCGCCGCACAACTCCAAAGTACTGCCCGGCGACTCCGACCTGCGCCTGTACGAGATCATCGGCACGACGTACTGGAACACGCTGATGCCACTGGTCCGGTACCGGACCGGCGATCTCGTCCTGCTGCCGGCGGCCTGGGGCAAGCTCGAGCTCGAGGAATTGGCGCTGGGTCTGCGCACCTTCCGCGGCGTGCTCGGCCGCGAGCAGGAGATCATGGTGTGTCCGCAGGCGGCGCGCCTGACCGGCTTCGATACCATTCCGCGCGAGGTGGACCACGTGTTGCGGATCCAGGTAGTGCAGGAGGCGCTCAACAGCGCGCGGATCGCAGTCGTACCGGCATCCGGGTTCGACGACGACGACGCCGCCAAACTACTCGAGAATGCCCGCACGCGGTTGCCGGACCATGTGCACCTGACCCTCGAGACCGCGACCTGGCTCGAGCGCACCCCGCGTGGCAAGACGCCTCTGATGGTGCATCGGCCGGCGGTTCACGAGGCATTGCGCCGCGCGGGCGTGGAGCCCGCGACGACGCACTGAGCGCAGGTCCCCCGGTGCAGCAACCTGTCTGGTACTTGAAGCGACTGAAGCGCATGTCCGGCGCAGAGGTCGTGCACCGGCTGGCGCGCGGTGTGCGTACGGTATCGGCGCAGTTCGCGTCGCCCGAGTTGCCGCCGCGCGACGAACTCGCCACCGACTTTCGCTTCCTGCCGCCGTTCATCGCATTGTCGCCCGACGCGTTGATCGCCGCCGCCGATCGCGTGCTCGCCGGCCGGTATTCCTTCTTCGACCTCGACGATTGCGAACTCGGCGATCCGCCGCAGTGGAATCGCGATCCGCTCACGCACCGCGTCGCCGGAGTGCGACGCGCCAGCGCGATCGACTACCGCGACGAGCGCGAAGTCGGGAACATCAAATACTTGTGGGAGGCAAACCGACATCTGCATTTGGCGACATTGGCGCAGGCCCATGCGCTTACCGGAGACTCGCGTTATGCGCTTGGCATCCAGCAGCAGGTCGATTCGTGGATAGAACAATGCCCGACGGGCCGCGGCCCCAATTGGGTAAGCGCGCTCGAGCTCGGCATTCGCCTGATCAACTGGAGCATCGCATGGCAGTTGCTCGGCGGTTCGCGCGCGAAACTGTTCCAGACGCCGGCGGGCGCGGCCTTCCGGGAGCGCTGGCTGCGATCGATCTACGAACAGACCCGCATGATCATCGGCAACCTGTCGCGCTTTTCGTCGGCCAACAATCATCTGATCGGCGAGGCAGCGGGTGTATACGTTGCGGCCTCGACCTGGCCGCTGTGGCCGCAGATGCACGCCTGGGGCGAACGCTGCCGCAAGATCCTCGAGGAAGAATGCCTCAAGCAGAACGCGTCCGACGGCGGCAATCGCGAGCAGGCGTTCTCCTACCAGACGTTCGTGCTCGATTTTCTGTTGATCGCCGGGCTCGCGGCGCGCGCCCGAGGGGAGGATTTCTCACCTGCCTACTGGCGGCGGCTGGAACTCATGATCGATTTCCTCGCCTCCATGACCAACTATGCCGGCCGGTTGCCCATGATCGGTGACGCTGACGATGGCCACGTGGTGAAGCTCGCATCCGAGCCGGGTTTCTCGCCGCAGGGGTCGCTGATAGCCACCGGCGCGGTCCTGTTCGAGCGGCCGGATCTCGCCGTGAAGGCGGGCGCGCTCGACAGCAAGACCGCCACCTTGTTAGGCGTGGAAGCGGTGCGGCGCCTCGCTTACCTCAAGCAGCGCGGCCGCGCCGGGTTCCGGCCACACTTGCAGTTCGCGGAATCGGGCTATTACCTGATCGGCAACGGATTCGAGACGCCGGATGAAGTGCGCTTGCTGGTCGATGCCGGCCCGCTCGGATATCTGAGCATCGCCGCGCACGGTCACGCCGACGCGCTCGCGTTCACGCTCGGCATCGGCGACCGGGAAATCCTGGTCGATCCGGGCACTTTTGCATATCACACCGATCCAACGTGGCGACGCTATTTCCGCAGCACCCTGGCGCACAACACCGTAGGCATCGACGGCGAGGATCAATCTTTGCAGGCTGGCAATTTCATGTGGACCGATCACGCGCGCGCGCGCTGCATCGAATTCCAGGCCGGCACAGCTCGGCAGCGCTTCGTTGGGGAACACGACGGTTACCAGCGCCTGGCCGACCCTGTGGTACATCGGCGAGAAATCAACTACGACCCGGACAGGCATTTGATCGAAGTGGACGACACTCTGCGTTGCGAGGGCGAACACAGCGCACGCCGCGCCTGGCATTTCGCCGAGAACTGTCAAGTCGAGCGTGTCGGTGACGGCATCAAGGTGACCAACGGCACTACGCAGGTCTTTCTCGAGCCGCTCGAGGAATTGGCGCGCGTGGAAATTCACCGCGGCGGCACCGCAGAGCAGGGCGGATGGATTTCGCGAAGCTTCGGCCGCAAGGTCCCGTGCACCACGGTGCTGTGGCATTCGCGCGTGGCCGGCCCCACCGTGCTCCGTACCCGCATCAACTACACGAGGTCGCGCTACGGTGGCCTCTGAACACGCGATTACCCAGGACGCGCAGCACCAGGTCATAACGGCTGACGTGCAGAGTACCGAGAAGCAACTGACCCTCAAGCACGATGACTGCTTCGGGTTGTTCAACGAGATCGGCGACATCGATGCCGAGGCGCGCACCGAGGCCGGCTTGTACCGCGCCGGCGTGCGGCACCTCTCGCGCCTTACGCTGACCATCAACTCGTTCCGGCCGTTGCTGTTGGCGGCATCGCCGCGCGAAGACAATGTGCTCCTGACCGTGAATCTCACCAATCCCGACGTGCGTGGCGACGGCGGCCGCATCATCCTGCCGCGCGGCACGCTGCACATCACCCGCTCACGCTTCATCTGGAACGGCGTGTGCCACGAGATGATCAAGGTGCGCAATTTCGCGCTGACCGGCATCAACGTGGAACTTGCGATCCGGTTCGGCTCGGACTTCGAGAATATCATCGACGTGCGCGCACAGCGGCGCGTGGACGCCGGCCGCGCGCGCTTCGAACGGGTCGAGCGCGACAGCGTCACGCAGGGTTATCTCGGCGCGGATGAAGTCGTGCGCGAGACAGTGGTCGATTGTCACACCGCGCCGGACGCGATTTCCTCCGACGCATTGCGTTACCGGCTGCAGATCGGCAGCCGCGGCGAAAAGACCATCGCGCTCGCCATCGGCTGCCGCTCCGCCAACAACCCGGTGCAGATCGCGAGCTACGCGCGTTCGCTCGCCGCCGCCGAAGAACTGTCCCGCACCGAGGGTCGGCCGGCGACGCAGGTGGATTCCACCGACGGGCCATTCAATTCCTGGCTGCAGCGTTCCGCGGCCGACATCGGCATGATGCTGACGGCGACCGCGCACGGACGCATTCCAGCCGCGGGACTGCCATGGCTCGACGCGGCGTTCGGTCGCGACGCCATCCTCACCGCGTTGGAAACGCTCTGGCTATGGCCGCAGATCGCGCGCAACGTGCTCAGGTACCTGGCCGCGACGCAGAGTGCCGACAGTTTTCCCGCCAACGGCGCCGAACCCGGCAAGATCCTCAACGAGGCACGCGGCGGCGACCTGGCCCCTAACTATTTTGGCGTCGACACCACGCCGCTGTTCGTAATGCTGGCCGGCGCGTACTACGCGCGCACCGCCGATCTCGATTTCGTGGCCGAGTTGTGGCCGGCGATTTCGCAGGCGTTGAGCTGGATAGACGTCTACGGCGATGTCGACGGCGACGGCTTCGTCGAGTCGCGACCGCGCGCCGGCAATCCATCGCAACACGGCTGGAAGAGTTCCCCGGACGCCAACTTCCACGCGGACGGGCGCCTGGCGACCGGCCCGCTGGCGCTGTGCGAAGTGCAGGGTTACGTGTATGGCGCGAAACTCGGCGCCGCACGCATTGCACGCTCGCTGGGCGAGATGCCACGCGCCATTGCGCTGGTCGAGGCCGCGCAGGAGTTGCAGGCGCGCTTCAACGCGGCCTTCTGGTGCGCCGACATCGAGACTTTCGCGCCGGCGCTCGATGGCGACAAGCAGCGTTGCTGCGTGCGCACGTCGAACCCGGGTCACTGCCTGTACACCGGCATTGCCCACGCCGAACGCGGCCGGCAGGTGATCGCGAGCCTGGGCGACGAACAGATGTTCTCCGGCTGGGGCGTGCGCACGGTCGCCGAGAGCGAATTGCGTTTCAACCCGATGTCGTATCACAACGGTTCGGTCTGGCCGCACGACAACGCGCTGCTCGCCGCCGGTGCCGCCCGCTACGACGACAAGACGTTTGCGCTGCGCGTGCTCACCGCGCAATTCGACGCGGCGCGCCAGTTCGACCTGCTGCGATTGCCAGAACTGATCTGCGGCTTTCGTCGCCGCGGGCGCGAGGCGCCGCTGCAATTTCCGGTGGCCTGTTCGCCGCAGTCGTGTGCGGCCGCCGCGCCGTTCCTGCTGCTGCAGAGTGTGCTGGGCATTTCCATCGACGCGCTCGATCGGCAGATCGTGCTCGCCCATCCGGTGGTGCCGGAAGGGTTCGAGGAGATTCGGGTGAAGAATCTGGAAGTCGGCGAGGCATCGGTGGATTTCACGGTCCGTCGTCACGCCGGATCCGTGAGTGTCAGCGTCGAACGACGCGAAGGGAAGCTGGATCTGGTCATCCGCAGTTGATGCGCGCCGCGAGTGCGGGCGGCGGCCGGACGCGGCCCGGGAACGGGTCGGCGCAGGGACGGCGGGGATAACTGGACGAAGCGGGGCGTCTGCCTGATCATCGCCCGCCTATGCGTACCACTACTTTGTTAGTCAGCCTCGCGTCGGTGCTCGTTTGCAGCGCAGTCGCAGCCCAGTCCACCCAGCCGACTTTCTCGCCGGAGCGCGTGAAGGCTCACGTCGCGTTCCTCGCTGATGACCTGCTCGAAGGGCGCGACACCGGCAGCCGCGGGCACGAGATTGCCGCGCGTTATGTGGCGAATCAGTTCGCCGGCTTCGGCCTCAAGCCCGGCGGCGAGAACGGAACGTGGTTTCAGCGCGTGACGTTTCAGCAGACGAACCGCAGCACCGATCCCGGCGCGATCACGATCGCCGGGCCCGCCGGGGAGCATCGCTATCCGCACGCCGGTGACGTGTTGATCGGGCTCAACGGTCGCGAACCCGAGCTCGACGTTTCAACACCCCTGGTATTCGTCGGCTACGGCGTCGAAGACAAACGGTTCAAGCTCGATGATTACCGTGGTCTCGATGTGAAGGGCAAGATCGTCGTCGCGTTACGCGGCTATCCGAAGGGATTACCGAGTGAGGAGGGCGCGCACATCGCCGCGACCAAGGGCATGGCCGCCGAGAAGCACGGCGCGATCGGCATACTGGCGGTTTCCACGCTGCTGTCCGAGAAGACGCAACCCTGGAAGGTGGTCCTGCAGTACGCCGGCGACCCCGATTTCTCGTGGGTCGGACCCGACGGCGTCGTTTTCCAGGAAGCGCCCGGTATCCGCGTCGGTGGATTGCTCAATGGTCCGGCCGCCGAGGCGGTATTCGCGGGCAGCGGCCACGCATTGGCGGCGATCCGCAAGGAAGCCGACAGAGAAATGGGGATGCCGCGCGGCTTCGCGCTGAAGACGCGAGTGCGCATTCAGAGCGTCAGCACCACCGAGCGGGTCACCAGTCCCAATGTCGTCGCGATATTGCCGGGCTCCGATCCGAAACTCGCCGCGCAGTACGTCGTGCTGTCAGCGCACCTCGATCACCTCGGCATCAAGACCGTGGCCACCGACGACAAGGCCGACGACGATCACATCTACAATGGCGCGCTCGATAATGCCGCCGGCGTCGCAACCCTGCTCGAAGTGGCACGCGCCGCCGCCGCCGCGCCGGACAAACCGCGGCGCTCGATCCTGTTCCTCGCGTCCACCGGAGAGGAGAAGGGATTGCTGGGCGCCGACTACTACGCACGCCATCCAACCGTGCCGATCACCCAGATCGTCGGCAACGTCGATCTCGACATGCCGTTGTTGCTGTATCCGTTCACCGATGTCATCGCGTTCGGCGCCAACCACTCCTCGTTCGGCAAGCTCGTCGCCGAGGCAGTCGCGCCGATGAAGATCCAGCTGTCGCCGGATCCGATGCCGGAGCAGGGGGTGTTCACGCGCTCCGATCACTACATGTTCGTGAAGCAGGGCGTGCCCGCCGTGTTCTTCGTGACCGGTTACGCGAATGGCGGCGAGAAGTACTGGGGCGAATTCTTCAGCAAGGCGTACCACAGTCCCAAGGACGACATGGACCAGAAGATAGATTGGGAGTCGGGTGCGCGGTTCGCCGAGGCTAACTATCGGGTTACGAGGGCGATGGCGGACTCTGAAACTCCGCCCCGATGGATTGAAGGCGATTTCTTCGGGGACACCTTTGCGCCGAAGGCGGCGCGTGCGCCCCGGCAGTAGCCGCGTGCCCGCGGGGACTGCCGGCGTGCCCGTGCCGGCTTGGCGCGCCGGGTCCGTTCCGGCCCTGCGGGCGCCTCAGGTGCTCGAAGACGAACGAAGAAGATGAGCTGGATATAAAAGTGTCGCGCGGAGCGCGACTCTGTGTCTGGGCACACCAGAAGGCGGAATCCGGCGGAACACGCCTCTTCGTGCGCTAGTGCAAGAGATGACTGAGAGCGGGGATGTGCGACCGAAGCCCGCGGAGCGTGCGCATTGCCCCTTGGGCGCGGCCCTCACCGCCCAAATCCCTCACCGGTCTGCAAGCGAAGGCACGAAGCCGCCTCTCCACGCGCTCCCATTTCCCATATTCCGCTCACCATTTCAGTGCCGAATGTTGCGGCAGTGGCGGCGGTTTCCGCCCTTCGCAAAGTCACCCGGCTGAAGGGCGGACCCGAGGGGCAATGCGCGCGATCTGCGGGCTTCGGCCCCCACCTCACCACTGTCAGCCATTTCCTACATTAGTGCGCGGAGAAGTCCGCCTTCCGCAGCATTTAGACTCCGACAACCTCGTAGGAGTGGGCACCTCAATGGAAATCTCCGCACGCGGCCGCAGTTCGCCGCGCCGCCGCACGCCGGCTGCACCTAAGGCCAAGGTGGCGAACGGAAATGGTGGCAGTGGACACGCCGTCA
>DATHJZ010000022.1:0-2696 GCA_035286365.1 Steroidobacteraceae bacterium
TGTCCGGAATGCGCTGCTCCTTGTTCACGATGGTGTTGTAGATGACGTCCAGATCCTCGGCGCGCGCCTGCGCGGACAGCGTCTGCAACGTGCTTCTGTAGTGGCCGCCATAGTTCATGTGCACGTGCAGGTCGGCCGAAATGCTCACCGGCGCCCATTGCGGCATCGACAGCCGCTTGAACGAAATTCCCGCCGTGGCGCCCAGCGTCTCCTGGATTTGCGCGGTGTGTCGCGCCGCCGCGTAGCGCTGCCCGCGCCACGCGGTGATCTTCGCGTCCCCGAGCGGCGCGCTCACGACGCATTCACCATAACAGTGGAAGTAGCGCGTCTCTTCGATCTGGGTCGACGGATCGAAACCGTCGTCCGCGCTCACCCAGGCGTCATCGGGCGCGTACGCGCGTGCATCGCTGCCCCGAACGCTGACTCGCCCGGACACTGCCTTGCCCAGCTCGTCGGTCAGCTTGATTGAAAGCTGCGCCATGGGTCGCGCGTAGTGCCGGGATTTGGGCGAAATCTGCTTTCGCGCTCCACCGGAGAACTCGCGCAACCAAAGCGCGACGTTGCCAAATTCGTTGCTGATGTACGCGACGCGGCGACCGTCTGGCGACCAACGCGCCTGCGTGACGTCAAACTCGCCGAATGTCAGAGGCAGCGTGGCTTCGCCTTTGAGCGTCGTCACCCACAGCTGATGCCATTGCCGGCCTTGATAGCTGCTGTACAAAACACGCCGGCCATCGGGAGCCACTTCCGGATTCGCGCGCCAGCTCGTCTCCTCGTCGATGAAACACGCAGGTGCACTACCCGCCTCCAGCGCCACACTGCAGATCCGTCCCGAGCCGTAGGCAACCTCGCGATTGGACACGAACACCAGGCTCTTGCCATCCGGCGTCCACGACGGATTGATCGTGTGATCATGCGTCGAATAGTAATAACGCGCGATCGAACTCTCGCGCGGCGCGATGACGGCACGCGGCACTCCGAGTCCGGACTGAGTGATCTCCGCGACGTAGAGATTGAAGTGGCCGCTGCCCGCCGTCGACACGAACGCGATCCGGCTGCCGTCCGGCGAATACCTCGGCTGAACCTGCACGGCCTTGGTCTGCGTAAGTTGCTGCGTCTTGCGACTCGTCAGATCGAGACGCCACAGCTCGATCGCATCGGAGTGATGCCTCGCAAACACGATGAAGCGTCCGTCGGGCGACCAGTCGGGCTGATAGTCGTAGCCAGGGCCAAACGTCAGCTCGTCGGCCGTATCGCCGTCGATCGCCTGCAACCACAACGATCCACCCATGCTGTACACGACGCTCTGCCCGTCCGGCGAGAACGCTACGCTTCCCGGGCCGCTCGTGAGCTGCGGCAGGAACATCTCCCGATAATAATAAGAGTGCGGAAGATCGACCTGCCGGAGGACCGGAACGCGTGCGGCGAATGAAGCGTCAGCGACGCAAAGCGTCAGCAGTGCCAGCAGCGCCCGATTTGTTCTTGTCATTGGCCAGCACCTCGTCGAGGCTCGCGGTGAGTATTGTCAACGCCTCGTCGACATCCGCGTTCGTGATCATCAGCGGCGGCATGAAGCGGATCGTGCTCTGCCCGCACATCAGCAACAGCAAGCCGTTGTGGTAGGCGCGAGTGATCAGTCGATCGCACAGGTCGGTCGCCGGGGTCTTGGTGGAGCGATTCTCCACCAGCTCCATGCCGAGCATGAGCCCCTTGCCGCGCACGTCGCCGGCGCAGTCGTAGCGTAGCTTCAGCTCGCGCAACTTGTTGATGAAATACTCGCCGGTGCGCGCCGAATTGGCGGCGTACTCGCGCTCGACCAGGTCGATAGTTGCCAGCGCAGCAGCGCAGCACAGGGGATTGCCGCCGAAGGTATTGCCGTGCGCGCCGCGAGTCCACTTTTCCATGATTGTTTTCTTTGCGACAACCATGCCGATCGGCAGACCCGAGCCCAAACCTTTCGCAAGAGTCATGATGTCGGGCGCGACACCGAAGTGCTCCGCCGCGAACATCTTGCCGCTGCGGCCGATGCCTGACTGCACTTCGTCGAAGATCAGCAGGATGCCGTGGCGATCGCACAGTGCACGCAGGCCCTGCAGGAAACCGTCGGGCGGGACGAGATAGCCGCCTTCGCCCTGGATCGGTTCGATCAGGATCGCCGCGACTTCGCTCGCCGGTACGTTCGCCTTGAACAGCACGTTCTCGATGTAGTTGAGCACCGCCGCGCCCTGGTCGTCACCCGCGAGGAGCGGGCGATAGTTGTTAGGGTAAGGAACGTGCGTGACACCCGGCATCGTTGGGAAGAAACCTTTCTGCTGGGTGTATTTGCTCGACGTGAAAGAGAGCGAACCCATGGTGCGACCGTGAAAGCCCCCGAGGAAGCCGATGAAGCGGCCGCGACCGGTCACGTAGCGCGCGAGCTTGAGCGCGCCTTCGACCGATTCGGTGCCGCTCTGGCAGAAGAAAGTCAGTGTCGGCTCGCGCATAGGACTCAGCGCGTTCATCTTTTCGGCGAGGGCGATCTGACCTTCGTGCCAGTAGTCGCTCGAGATGTGCAGGAATTTGTCCGCCGCATCCTTGATCGCCTGGACGACCTGCGGATGAGAATGCCCGGTCGAGCACACCGCGATCCCGCCCATGAAGTCGAGGAAACGATTGCCGTCGACGTCCCACACTTCGGCGCCCTTGCCATGCGACAT
>DATHJZ010000023.1:0-2727 GCA_035286365.1 Steroidobacteraceae bacterium
TTGCTGGGATTGCTGCAAGTCCTCGTAGGCCCGCTGCAGGGAGTCATACAGCCGCGCCTGGTTTGCGGCCAGCGCCACGTGCTGCGTCAGTTGTCTCAAGAACTCGCAGTCACTGCTCGAGAAACTGCGCTCTGCGCGCCGCGCGCAGATCATGACGCCGGTGACCTTGCCGTGGATGATCAGCGGCGCGATCACCATCGATCGCAGGCCCACACGCGCCAGGCGTTCGGGAAACGCTGACGTCGAGGTTGAAAGTTCGGGCTCGTACACCAGCTCGCCCTCGAGGCAACGCACGAGCCCGTCCTGGCTGACCGCGATCTTCGACTGTTCGACCAGCGCGAGTTCATTTGCGAGCGGCAGGCTGTTGGCGCCCACACAGGTCACCGTCAGGATCGCACCTTCCCCCTCGCGCGTGCAGAACACCGCAAGATCGATATGCAGCGCTTCTTCGACGCTGCGCAGGACGATCTGGTAGATGCGCAGCAGATCCCGGTGCTCGCCTATGGCTCGAGTAGTTCGATCGAGCAGGCTCAGGCGCTCGAGCTGCGCGCGCTGCCGTTCGGCGGCCTGCTTGCGCTCCGTGATGTCCGTCGAAATGCCGAACATCGCGTAGGCGTTGCCCGCCTCGTCGCGCAGCGCGGCCTTCACCGAAAGATAGGTGTGCGGTCCGTCGCCGAGTGGCGCTATTTCCTCTTCCGTGATCGACGATTCCGCGGCGATCGCACGCCGGTCGTTCGCCTGGTATTCCTCCGCAGCTTCACGCGGGAACAGCTTGTGATCGGTGTGGCCCAGGATCTCGCCGTGCCGCAGGCCGAACTGTTCCTCGAAGCAGCGATTGGCGAGCAGGTAGCGGCCTTCCAGATCCTTGGCGTAGATGGCCGTCGCCGAGTTGTCGATGATCGCTTCCAGCAACTGCCGGCCCGATCGGATCGTCCCCTCGGCCTGTTGGCGATGCTGGACCTCATCGCGTAGTTTGAGGTTCGCGGCGACGAGCTGCGCCGTGCGTTCCGCGACGCGCGCTTCGAGCTGCTCGTTGATTTGCCGCACTTCGAGCTCGGCACGTTCGCGGATTTCGATTTCGCGCTGCAACGCCTGCGGACTCGGTATTTTCAGCGCTTCGGGAATGAGCTTTATCAGCAGGAATGCCGTCGGCACTGAAGCCAGCGCCGTGATCGCCTTGATGCCGCCCGAGAGCCAGTAGACAGGACTCCAGACCGTCACGATCTCCATGACGTGCGTGGCGCCGCAGGCGACGATGAAGACGGCGAAGCAGACGAACATCCAGTTGAATTGCAGATCGCGGCGCTTGCGGACGAAGTAGAGCAGCGTGAAGGGAATGGTGGCGTACGCGATCGCGATGAGTGCATCGGAGATTACATGCAGCGCGAGGATGTGCGATTGCCAGAGGTAGCACATGCCATGAGGCATGAAGCCCTCCGCGGAAAACGCGTGGTTGAGATGATCGAGCATGGAATCCCCCGGCCGTGCTGCGCTGCGCAGGCGCGCACATTAGCCCCCGCGTGTGCCGGTGAGAATGCGGTTATCCCTTAGAAACAAGGCGCGGGCGCGACGGAATCGCAGCGGCCGCGACCGCCGCGACTCGTCCGCCGCGCGTGTCTTGTCTATTGGCTGGTGGTCGTGCCGCCGCGCGGGCCGAGGCAATGTTCGTTCCACGCCTTTTCGAAACGTTTGTAGCCCGTGGAACTCTTAAGGACTTCATCGCCCTGCACGACGGCGTGGCCGCGACTCTTGCCGCCCTGCTCGTTGTTCACACGATAGTTGATGCACGCGACGCCGGCCTCGGTCACGCGCACCTCATCAACCGTGAGGCCCGCGGAGTTTTTGAGGTTTGCCTTGAGCGCGGCGACGGAAGCGGCGGTCGCGTCCGAACCCTCCTGGTCGGCGGCGAGCGCGCCACCCACCGGCAGGAGAACGACTGACGCAGCGATCAAGAGTGTCTTCGTATTCATACGGTTCTCCTGTGGCTCGGGGCAATTGTCCTCCCGGGGCTCCGTACTGCGTAGGCCCGGAAGCCAACGCCTCCTGTCGGAGAAATGCGGGAATCGTCGGCCGCGAGAAGTTCGCCTACATTTCCGATGTCGGCAGGTCCGACGGAGCATTCCTGTAGTTAGACCTACGTAAGGAATAGCACTCGCGTTGCAATAATCGCCACGGCGCGGAATTTCCTTCAATGTGAAAGCGCCGCTTGTCCATGCAAGCGGCCGGTTGAGATTCTGGCACCTCCTGCCGTTGGCACGTCTATTGCTCCTCTCTGTACTGATACCGTTCAGCAACAGAGGAAACGACATGAAATCATCCAGACTACTGATCGCCGGAGCTGTCGCCGTATTGATACCGTTTGCGGGCGCCGTTGCGCAAAGTCCTACGCCGGCCCAAGAGCCTGCGCAGGGCTCACAACAAGGAGCCACCTTCGAATCCCTCGACACCAACAGTGATGGGAAGATCTCGAAGACCGAGGCTGCCGCCAATGAGAGCGTGAGCGCACAGTTCTCGAAGTACGACAAGGACGGCAACGGCTTCATCGAAAAGGCCGAGGTGAGTGCCACCAACACTGCACCCTCGGAAACTCCAAGCAAGCCGTAATTGGCTACGCGTCCCACGCGGCTGCCCGCCGCGTGGGCCGCGATTGGCGGCTTGGGGTAAGGCCCGTCTGACAACTGGTCCGACTACTCCACAGAAACCAATTCCAGCCCGCCCGTTTTCAAG
>DATHJZ010000024.1:0-18438 GCA_035286365.1 Steroidobacteraceae bacterium
TGCAATGGGCCAGCCCGCCCTATCCACTTGAGAAGTCCTGGGTCACGGACCGCGCCGCCGAAGGCTGGCTGGCGCTGAACATCGAGCCGCATGACGTGATGCCCGATCAGCCCAAGGAGTATTACGACGCACTGCCGGACGCGCTCAAGCAGTACAACACGATCGAAACGCGCGACCGCGACAAGAATTACTTCCTGCAGATGTATCTCGCCGACGTCCGTGCGGTTGACTACCTCGCGAGCCGCCCGGATTGGGACGGCAAGACGCTGGTCGTCATGGGCACCAGCATGGGCGGTCAGCAGAGTCTGTGCACCGCGGGCCTCGATCCCAAGGTCACGCACATGCTCATCAACGTCCCCGCCGGCGCGGATGCCAGCGGCACGGCACATGGACGGAAGATCGGCTATCCGTTCTGGGACGCGAACGATCCGCAGGTGATGAAGACCGCGCCCTATTTCGACACGGTGAACTGTGCGGCGCGCATCAAGGTGCCGTCGCTCGTTGCGATGGGATTCATCGACACCGTGACGCCGCCGGTTGGCATCTGGGCCGCGTTCAACCAAATGAAGGGACCCAGGGAAGCCGCGCCGATGATCGATTCGCCGCACAACCATCTCGCCACGCCCGAGCAAGCGCTGCCGTGGACGCAGCGTTCCGTGGCCTGGTTGACCGCGCTCGCAAACGGCCGACCGCCGATCGAGCGGGCCGACGTGGCCACTCCGCGCACGGACAAAAATTCCATGCTGGCCCACGAACAGCTGCTGGCGAAACGCACCCAGGGACAGATCGATATCTACTTCATGGGTGACTCGATCACGCGGCGCTGGGGCGCGAGCGACGATCAGTACCAGGACCTGTTCGCGAACTGGACCGCGAACTTCAAGGGCTGGAACGCGGCCGACTTCGGCTGGGGCGGGGACAAGACGCAGCACATGCTGTGGCGTCTGCAGAATGGCGAGCTCGACGGCGTGAATCCAAAGATCGTCGTGTTGCTGGCTGGCACGAACAATGTCGGCAAGGCCGCTCCTCTCGGCGACACCGATGTTCGGGCGCGGGAAGTTGCGCGCGGCGTCGCCGCGGTCGCAGGAGAAATCCGACGGCGCGCGCCGCAGGCGACGCTGGTGATCACCGGCATCACGCCGCGCGACGACAACATCGCGGTGATGCCGATCGTCCGCATGGCCAACCTGGAAATCGCGCGGCTCGCCGACGGCAAGTCCGTACGTTACATAAACATCGAAGAGCAGCTGGCCGACGCGGAAGGCAACCTGCGCGAGGGAATGGCAAAAGATGGCCTGCACCTGACGCCCAAGGCGTACCAGATCTGGGCCGACGCCCTGAAACCGATTTTCACCGAGATTCTTGGGTCTGCGGCGAGTGTGGATCGTGCGCCGCCGCCGACCGGAGATCCGAGTGCCCATAAATAGGAAGCAAAAATAGGTTGAGATCTGACGCAAAACCCGTGGCTGGAATGGGGGCTTGAGAGCAAGATACGGCGAGGGAAAGTCGGAGGTCTCGGGTGTTCACGCCCGCGTTCGCCATCGCGCGTCACGACGCAGCGCTCGCCATTCGCAGAGCGGCGGTGGCCTTTTGGACCTCACTTCGTACCACCAATCGCGATATCTCGAGCTGCATCGCCATCTCGTTGGCGTTCCATCTCGCGGTCCTCCTCGCGGTCGGCTCGGCGCTGTACGTCAGCGGCGAAGACGACAGCGACGTGCCCGAACTATCGGTCCAGATCGAAACGCGCGATGGGCCTAACAGCGAAGAGTTCACGCAGGCGGCGTTGCCGCAGCCTGCACCGGATCCGGTAGAAGACGTGGCCCTCGATCCGGGCACGGCCGCGCAAACGCTGGATGCCGCGGCCGTCGCGGATACGATGCCGGTGCTCGAACAGGCTCCGGACATCAACGATCTCGATACTCCCGAGGCGCTGGCGCAGGTCGCCGAGAGGTCCGAAGCGACCGGTCCGGTGCTCGCGACCACCGGCGAATCCAGCACGCAGGTGCCCGAAGTGCCGGAGGCGGTCAACGCCCCAGCAGCGATGCCGCAGCCGGAACAGGTGATGCTCACGAAGAACGTCCAGCAGCTGGCGCGGAAGCTGCTCGACACGAACATGACCAGCACCGAGCTCACCTGGCAACAGGATGGCAAACAGTATTCGGCGCGCGTGATGCGCCAGCCGGCCTCCGACAGCACCGGCCTCGAACAAGTGGTCGCCGAGATCATGACTGACAAGGACGGCAGGCGCATGAAGACGCGACTGTCGTTGAAGCGTCTGTCGTTCTCGCACTTCACGCAGCTCGTGAATCACTGGGATGAAAACATCCAGCTGCATGACGACGTCATCGACGGACGTTTTCACAGCAACACCGAGATCGGCCTCGCGTTCTCGGGCGGCATCGAACCACGTTTCTTCGGCAAGGTGACGACGGCCGCGGCCAAGATGACGTTCGACAGCTCGTCCATGCGCCGGCGCAATCGCGATGTGTTCCAGGGCGGCATGGAAACGCGCACCGAGAAGGTGGCGCTGCCGCGCGAGATGCCGGACGTGCTCAATGGCGGCACCGAGATCGATCGTCGTATCTTCGCCGAGGACACACGCGTCATCTTCAACTCGGACGGCAGTTACGCCTGGCGCGCGGCCAATGGCGAAGGGCTGATGGAACGCGCCGAGCCGTCGCAACGGCCGCGCTACCTCATCGGCGCCAAGGGCGCGAAGCTCTACGTAAGCGGCACGGTCGCCGGAATCTTCACGGTGTATTCGCCCACGGATATCGAGATCGAGGGCAACCTCGTGTATTCGAAGGATCCGCGCGAGACGCTGATCTCGCGCGATTTCCTGGCGCTCATCTCCGGGCGCGACATCCGGATCGCTGGCCCCTCTACAACCGGCAAGGGCGACCTCAATGTCCACGCGGCGCTGTACGCGCACCGGCGCTTCTGTGTCGAATCCGTGGAGCGCCTGAAGGCCGGCCGGCTGAACATCCTCGGCAGTCTCACCGCCGGCTCGATCAGCGAGACCGAGCCGCGTTATGCCACCAAGCTCGACTACGACAAGCGCTTCGAATACCTGCGGCCAGCGAGCTACCCGATGACGCGCCGGTACGAGGTCGAGTCCTGGGATCAGGACTGGGAAGAGGTCGAAAAAGCCGACGGCGGCGCTGTGACGACGGGCCTGGCGCGCTCCGAGTAGCCTTTTCCGCCCGGCGAATGACAAATCTCGTGCCGTAGAGGCGCATTCCGCGTACATTGCGCGCCCCTAGCGGTGCCGGGAAGGGGTTCCCGGGATTGCGCGTTGGCGAGGTCGTTGGTCCGATCGCGCTACCTGCGCCAGATCGCTGGTACGCACTCCAACCCCGAGAACCCTTTCCCGGCACCACTTTCTTCTCTTCGGCACTCCTATGTCTGAAAGCACTCCCTCTCCCAGCTTCTCCGAGCTGGGGCTCAGCGAACCCGTCGTCGCCTCGCTGGCGGCCCTCGGCTACGAATCGCCCACGCCCATCCAGGCGCAATGCATTCCCGCCATCCTGGGAGGCGCCGACCTGCTCGGCCAGGCCTCGACCGGCACCGGCAAGACCGCCGCGTTCGCGCTGCCGATCCTCACCAAGATCGACCTCGAAATCCGCGCGCCCCAGGCGCTGGTCCTTGCGCCCACGCGCGAACTCGCGATCCAGGTCGCCGAAGCCTTCCAGAAGTACGCGGCCAAGATGCCCGGCTTCCACGTGCTACCGATCTACGGGGGCCAGAGCTACACGCCCCAGCTGAAGGGCCTCAAGCGCGGCGCGCACGTCATCGTTGGCACGCCGGGCCGCGTGATGGACCACGTGAAGAGTGGCGCGCTCAAGCTCGACGAGCTCAAGTTCCTCGTGCTCGACGAAGGCGACGAGATGCTGCAGATGGGTTTCGTCGACGACATCGAATGGCTGTTCGAACAGGCGCCGCAGGAAAAGCAGGTCTGCCTGTTCACGGCCACGCTGCCGCACGCCATCCGTCGCATAGCGTCGACGCACATGCGCGATCCGCGCGAGATCAGCGTGCAGTCGCGCGGTGAAGCGGCGCCGAAGATCCGCCAGCGCTACTGGCTCGTGAGCGGCCTGCACAAGCTCGACGCGCTCACGCGCGTGCTCGAAGCCGAAAAGTTCGACGCCATCCTGGTGTTCGTGCGCACCAAGATCGAAACCGTCGAGCTCGCGCAGCGGCTCGAGGCGCGCGGCTTCGCGGCCTCCGCGTTGAACGGCGACATGGAACAGCGCCAGCGCGAGCAGATGATCGCGCAGCTCAAGAACGGCAAGATCGACATCCTGATCGCGACCGACGTCGCGGCGCGCGGCCTCGACGTGGACCGCATCTCGCACGTCATCAACTACGACATTCCGTACGACTCCGAAACCTACATCCATCGCATCGGCCGTACCGGTCGCGCGGGCCGCACCGGCGACGCCATCCTGTTCGTGAGCCCGCGCGAGCGGAACATGCTGCGCATCATCGAGCGCGTCACCCAGCAGCGCATCGAAGAGATGAAGATGCCTTCGGCGGCCGACGTGAACGAGCTGCGCGTGGTCAAGTTCAAGGAAAAGATCACGGCCGCGGTATTGTCGGGCGCGGGCCAGGAATTCCGGACGATCCTCGAGCAGATCGAGAGCGACGGCAACGTGCCAGCCATCGAAATCGCCGCCGCGCTCGCCAGCATGGTGCAGGGCTCGACGCCCCTGTTCCTCTCGCAGAAGCCGGAGTCGGAACAGAAGGCCGCGCCGCCGCGCATCGACGGCAGCATACCGACGCAGACATATCGCATCGAGGTCGGTCACGAACACGGCGTTCTGCCGGGCAACATCGTCGGCGCCATCGCCAACGAGGCCGGCATCGAAGGCAAACACATCGGCCATATCGATATTCGCGAAGACCACAGCTACGTCGATCTGCCCGGCCTGCCCGACGAGATGCTCGCTTCCCTGCAGACCGTGCGCGTCCGCGGCGCGGAAATCCGCATCGCCGCAGTTGCCGTGAAGCCCGACAAGCCCAAGTTTTCGGGCGCGTCGCGCCGGCCGGACCGCATGGCGGAAGAAGGCGGCGAACGCCGCCCGTTCAAAGGCGGCGGCCCCAAGAAATTTGAAGGCGGCGAAAAGCGTCCGTATATCGGCGGCGGCAATCGCTTCGACAAGGCTGGCGAGGCACGTCCTTACAAGAGCGAACGTTCGCAGTCGCGCAACTACCGGGGCACGCCGCGCTTTCGCGACGACAGCAGCCCCGCCGCGGCAACCGCGCCGGCGGAAGGCGGCGAACGGCCCTTCGAGCGCGGCAGCAAGCCGCCGCGCTTTTCGACCTTTGCCGAGAAGCCGCGTTCCACGGGCAGGCCCACGTTCGGCCATGGCAAACCCGCGGGCAAGCCCGAGGGCTTCAAGAAGAAGTTCGTCGGCAAGGCCGCCGGCGCCAAGGGTTCTTACAAGGGTGGCAAGGCGTTCCGCGACAAGAGCGGTTGACCGAAACTAGTTAGCCGGCCGCAAGGCCTCGGGTTCGGTGCCGTTGCCCTGGTTCGTCTGCGGCAGGCGCTGCTCGTCGAAATACTCGCGCATGTTCTCGAACATGTCGCCGTGTACGACCTGCTTGCCGATCGGACAGCCGAAAAACATCAAGTTCACGATCGTGCAGCCATTCGGCAGACGATAGATCGCGTTGCCCTTCTCGTCGTACTCCAGCCCATCGACGCCGGGCTTCCATTTGAACTTGCTGAGCTTCGCGCGCTGGCGTTTGGTGAGCGAGGCCCAGGTGCCGCCGGGCCCGGCGAACATCCTGGCGATCCGCTCCGCTTCAGCTTCACGCGCCAGCAGGCGCGCCGCGGCTTTCTGTCCCTCGATCGGCCAGTCGACGCCGCTGGTATCCGGCGGCGCGGTAATAGCGGCAGATTCGACCGTGGCCGGCGCCTGCGCCGGACGCGGCGCGCGCGGGGCGAGAGGTGCAGGCATTGGGCTGGCGGTGGGACCGGGCTCGACGTCGTCCTCGGGTTCGAGGAAAAATGTAATCGGCTCGCTGATGAATTCGAGGGCCTGGCTGTCCTGCAACGGCACGAGGTCGGTCTTGAACAGCAGAATGAGGATGAGCGCGTGCACCAGCAGCACGCAGAGCAATGCCGCTGTTCGCCGCCCTATCATTGATCGAGTCTGACAGACTTTTACCGACACGAGTTCCCGCCTCACTGGCCGATCGGCTCGATGCGTGGGATGGCACCTATGCACGCTGCCACCGAATGAGACGTCGCGGGCGGCGCGTGCGCAGGCAGGGGCACGAACTCTCGCGGCGGACAATCCCGCCGTCTAACTACTCAAACGGAGTTTCCATGCCCGCCATTACTCCCAGTGCTCGCAGTGCTCGCAGTGCTCGCGAGGTCGCCAACTACGTGGCGATCCTGTTCGGACTGTGCGCAGCGATCGCCGGCGGCATGTTCCTGATGTTCTGAACGCTGGGATTCGGAGATGCCGGCGCTGTCGGACTCCCCCTACTACGCAGCGGCAGGATTTGCCCATTAAGCAGGGCATCTGCGCATTTAAAAATGTCAGGCGATGACTGACATTGACCGCCATGCAGGATACCGGCCCCGACCCCAAACTGATCAAAGCGGTCTGGCTGGTTGCCATCATGGGCGTCGGCGCAGTGCTGTATTTCGCCCAGGATGTCTTCATCCCGGTCGCCATCGCGCTGTTCCTCGCGCTGCTGTTGACGCCCGCCGTGGACAAGCTGCAGCGCTGGCGCGTGCGTCGTGGCCTGGCGGTCACCGTGGTCGCGTTCGTGGTTTTCGCCGCGGCGGCACTGGCGATCAATTCGCTGTGGGGCCCGGCGACGGAATGGCTGGCGCGCGCGCCGCAGACCATGCGCAAGATCGATCCGCGCCTGCAGCCACTGCGTGAGATGTTCGCGCGCGTGGACGACGTCGCGCAGCGCGCCGGCCGGCTCACCCAGGGCGGCGCGATAGTCGGTGGCAAGCCGCCGGCCATCGCCACGCCGGTGAGAAGTGAAAGCACGGCCGTTGCGCTGACCAGATCCTTCATCGGCAGCCTCACGGTCATTCCGCTGACACTGTTCTTTCTGCTGGGCGGGCCGCCGCTGCTGGCACGCATGGGAGCGTCACTTTCGGGCAGTGAGGCAAGCGTCAAGGCGTTGAAACTGACGGAGGCAATCCGGCAGGAAGTCGGACGCTATTTCGGCACGATCGCACTGATCAATCTCGGGCTGGGAGCCGCCACGGCGCTCTCCCTGTATGCGCTCGGCATGCCCAACGCCATTCTCTGGGGCGTACTGGCCGCCGTTTTCAATTTCGTGCCGTATCTCGGGCCCATCGCCGCATTCTTCATCATATCGATTGCGGCACTCGTCACGTTCGACAGCACCGGGCACGCACTCGCCATACCCGGCGTATTCCTGTGCCTGCACCTCATCGAAGGTCAACTCGTTCAACCGCTGACCGTCGGGCGACGGTTCGAAGTCAACGCCCTGATAGTCCTGCTCGCGGTGTGGTTTGGCTATGGCTTCTGGGGCATCCCCGGCATGTTGTTAGCCACGCCCGTGCTCGTCGCCATCAAGGTTGCCGCGCAACACCAGCCCTCATGGAGCACGGTGCGCGATTTCCTCGCGCCGAATGACAACTGGCATCCCAAATCGCTGAAGCGCCTGCGCCTGGCGAAGGATTCCGGCGCCGCCCGCGCGACGCCGGAATCCGAAACCGTTGACAGCCGCCGCAGCGCCTAGCGACTGCCCGCTTCGACGATGCGATTCAACAATCCGCCGTTGGCGCCTTTGCGATTGCTGGCCGGAACCTGCTGGGCCTCGAGCTCACCCTTGCGCGCGGCCATCTGCCCGCCGAGCGAATGCAAATCCATGCGCGCGCGGCGCGCCTCGGCAAACATGCCGCCGGGCTGCTCTTCTTCCTTGACGTGATGCTTGATCATCTCCGACAGCACCTTGACCTTGGCGTCGTAGTAGTCGTCGTCCGGCCCGGAAGCCTCAATGTCCGCGATCAGCTTCTTGGCGCCGTCATGCTCGATAATGGCTTCGTGATGCAGATCCTCGTCCTTCGTTGCCGCGATGAACGCCGGATAGAAAATCTCCTCTTCGATCGTGGTATGAACCGTCAGCGCATTGCAGATGCGGGTTGCCAGCTCGAGCTTCTTGTCATCGCTGCGGGACTTCTCGAATTGCCCGAACCAGGTTTCAACCTGGCGATGATCGGCCTTCAACAGCGCAATCGCGTCGTTGCCATCGCGCGGCGCGCGCGTCGCGGGTTTGCTGCGTGCCTTTCCCTTCTTCGTTGCCATGATCCGTACTCCTGGTTGACTGGCTCGCACCGTAAGCGCTTGCCCCACGCGTCGAAATCAACAGATCATGGCAATGTGTGTAAGGTGCTTCCCACGGTCGTTGCGATCAACTCTCAAAGCTGAACTCTCGTGTCCGTCATCGCCATCGTCTTTACGACTCTGTTCGTCACCGCGTTCTTCATCTGGATCGGCGCGAATCTCGCCACGACCGAAAAGCGGCTGCTGTATCGTCCGCGCCGGCTGTACACCAGCGGCGACGCGGACTTCCGCCGCGCGCTCGGCATCCTGCTTGGGCCGCCGCTGGTGTCCGGCAACCGCATCACCTCGCTGGTGAACGGCGCGCAGATCTATCCGGCCATGCTCAATGCGATTCGCACGGCGCAGACCAACATCACTTTCGAGAC
The DNA here is from genome assembly GCA_035286365.1 of Steroidobacteraceae bacterium. GTDB lineage: Bacteria > Pseudomonadota > Gammaproteobacteria > Steroidobacterales > Steroidobacteraceae > CADEED01. The sequence goes on from DATHJZ010000024.1 coordinate 8,714, forward strand.
GTTCGTGTTTCGGGACGGCATCGGTGCAAAATTCGTGCAAGAGCTGTCGGCCGCCGCACGGCGCGGCGTACAGGTCCACATGCTGCTCGACTGGCTCGGATCGAGAACCATGGACTCGCACCTGCTGGCCGCGGCACGCACCGCCGGCTGCGATCTGCATTTGTATCACCCGCCCTCCTGGTACCACCTCGGCCGGCTCAACAACCGCACGCACCGCAAGGTACTGGTCATCGACGGCAAGATCGGCTTCACCGGCGGGGTCGGCATGGGCGTCGAATGGGAAAGCGGCCTCTCCGGCCTGCCGCCATGGCGCGAGACCCACTTCAAGGCGGAAGGTCCGGTGGTCGCGCAGATGCAGGCGGTGTTCGTCGACAACTGGATAAAGACCACCGGCCGCGTGCTGCACGGCGCCGAATACTTTCCGAGACTGCCGGACGCGGGCGACATGGATGCGCAGATGTTCGGCAGCTCACCGGTCGGCGGTTCCGAGAGCATGCACCTCATGGTGCTGTTGGCGCTGACTGCGGCGAAGACGTCGATCGACATCGAGAACGCCTATTTTGTCCCCGACAAGCTCACGGTTGAGGCGCTGTGCTCGGCGGCCCGCCGCGGCGTCCGTGTTCGCATCGTCGTGGCCGGACGCTACACCGATGCGCGTATCGGACGCTGGGCCGCGCATGGCCTCTATGGAGCGTTGCTCGAGGCCGGCATCCACATCTACGAATATCAGCCCACGATGATGCACTGTAAGGTGCTGGTCATCGACGGCGTCTGGAGCTCGGTCGGTTCGGCAAATTTCGACGATCGCTCGTTCCGTCTCAACGACGAAGCCAATCTCAACGTCTTCAGCGAATCTCTGGCGCGCGAACAGATCGCTCTGATCGACGCCGACATCGTGCATTCGCGGCGCATGGTGCTCAAGAAATGGCGCAACCGGAAATTCGGCCGGCGCCTCAACGAACGCCTGGCCCTGTTGCTGCGCTCGCAGCTGTAGCCGTGGCGCAAGCCGTGTGCCCGCTCCCTATTCGCCGCCAACCTCGAATGAATTTCCGGCGTACACGCTCTGGAAGTGCTCGATGCTGCGCCCGGTGCAGCGCATGACTTCTTGCTGGAGATGTTTGAACTCGGCCGAGCCGCGCTTGAAAGCGTAGAAGCCGCCGATCGACGATACCAGCGCCTGGCCGGCGCCTGCCACGGTGGATTTACCGTAACCGGAGAGCAACACGGCGGCGAGCGTCGCATCGGGTGCGAGCGTCAATTCCCAGTCGACCGTCTGGTGCGAGGACAACACCAGCACCATCGGGCGCGGCGCCGCTCTAACTAATACCTTGACCGGTCCATGACTGCGCGGCGCACAGGGCGCGCGCATCGCCACGGCCTCGTAGACACTGACTGCATTGACCTCCGCCGCGCGCGCCAGGCGCGGCAACAGGCCGGTGCCCGAGAGGATGGTCAGATGGTTTTTCTCCGGCCGGGGCTTGGGTGCGGCCGAGCGTGCTGCCCTGACCGCGGCCGATTCGCGCTTGCCGTTCCGCTTGCGATTCAGATAAGCGGCAAACTCCAGGGGACCGTAATTCATGCCACGTCCTCGTCACTTGCGGCCTCGCCGCCCATAGCTCTCTGTCGCAATCGTCCGATTTCTCACACCGCCTGCCGCAGCGCCAGCAATCCGATCAGCGTCTCAGGCTCGATCGGCTTGGTGAGGTGATGGTCGAAGCCCGCGGCGCGCGACTGCGCCTTGTCCGAATCCTGCGCCCAGCCGGTGATGGCGATGAGCAGCACATCGCGGCCATCGGGCGTGGCGCGGATCTGCCGGGCAACTTCGTAGCCATTGGCGTTGGGCATGCCGATATCGAGCAGCGCCACGTCCGGCCTGAGCTTCGTGTAGGCCTGCAGCGCCGCGTGTCCATCGTACGCGAGCTCAACGTCGTGGCCCTCGAGCCTGAGGATGATGGCGAGACTCTCGGCGGCGTCGCGATTGTCGTCCGCCAGCAGGATGCGTTTGTTAGGACCCGCCCGGCCGTTGTGCGCCTCACCGCTGGCGATCGGAGCGGCGGCCGCGAGCGACGCGCCCGGCAGGCGCACGGTGAAGCGGCTGCCCTTGCCGAGGCCGGCGCTGGCGACCTCGATGCGGCCGCCGTGCAGTTCGACAATGCCCTTCGCGAGTGCGAGACCGATTCCGAGGCCGCCGGCCGCGTGATCCTGCGCCGAACGCACCTGCACGAACATGCCGAAGACCTTCGACAGATCCTCGGATGCGATGCCGATGCCGCTGTCCTCGACGCTGATGACGAGATCGAGCTGGGATTTCCGGGCGTGCACGCGGATCGATCCGTGCGGGTTCGAGTACTTGGCCGCATTCGTCAGCAGATTCGACAAGACCTGCGCGAGGCGCAGCGGATCGGCGTTGATCTGCAGGCTGGCAGCCACATCGATGGCGAGCGCGTGACGACGCTCGTCGATGAGCGGCCGCGCCGTTTCGACCGCTGCGCTCACGATCGATTGCAGGTCCGTCTGATGTTTGCGCAACTGCAGCGTGCCGTGCGTGATGCGCGATACATCGAGCAGGTCGTCGAGCAGCAGCGACATGTGCTGCACCTGGCGCTCGATCACGTTGTTCGACCAGCGCTTCTGCGCATCGCTGGCGTGTTCGTTGCGCGCGATCGTCGCGGCCTGACGGATCGGCGCCAACGGATTGCGCAGCTCGTGTGCGAGCGTGGCGAGAAATTCATCCTTGCGTCGATCGGCCTCCAGCAGGTCCCGCTCCTGCACCTTGCGCTGCGTGATGTCCGCGAACCAGATGGCGAGATTGCCTTCGAGCGGCGAAGCGATGATGTGATACCAGTTGTGATTGCCATCGACTTCGGACTGGCGTTCGATCTCACGCACCTCATTTTTCTCGAGAGCCTCGACGTACATCTCGAAGCGGCCGGGCTCGTCCCAGGCGCGCGGCAGTGTTTCGATGACGCGCCGGCCCACGATCTGCGACGGCTTGCAGCGCATGACCGTGGCCGCCGCGGTGTTGAGGAATACCCAGCGGAATTCGACGATTTTTCCTGCGGCATCGCGCTCGGGAGCGAACATGATGAACGGCACACCGGAGGCTTCGAGCACCGACTCGAAGCGCCGGTCGCGCTGGCTCACCTGCTCTTCGGCACGCGCCCGCTCGATGAATACCGCCGCCTTGCGCGCGCAGATGTCGGCGATACGGACCTCGCGATCGCTCGGTCGGCGCGGGGTTTCGAAATGCACCGACAGCGCGCCGAGTACTTCGCCGTCGCGGCTCACCAGCGGCGTTGCATGGACGGCGCGCACGCCGTCGGCGCGACCGATCTCCCGGAAATCCACCAGACGCGGATCGCGCTCGACGTCCTCCACGATCACGCGCGACTTGCCCGCGCTGGCGAGACCCGAGGCACCCAGCGTACCGTCGACGTTTCGCAGCACTGCGAGCGAGCGAGCATCGAATCCAGCGCTGGCGGCGATGCGTACCTGCTCCCCGCCCGGATCGCAGATTGAGATCAGCCCCTTGTCGCCACGATGGATGCGCACGAATGTCGCGAGGATCAACTGCAGCTGGCCGGGAAGATCGGGGATTGACACGAGTGCCGCGGACAGCTCATGCAACTCGTTGACGTCGCTCAGTTCCCGGCGCGACAGCGACCGGTAGTAGTCGCCGACCAGGATGACCATCGCGGAGACCAGCGCGGAGGAGATGAACGAGACCTGCTCCGCGGAATTCGGGATCATCAAAGTGCCCGGCGCCTTCATGAGTGCCGAGTTGGCGATGCCAATGACCGCGACGAGCACGCCCGGCCAACGCCCGGCGATCGTCGTCGCCAGGACGATCGCCGGGACGAAGAAAATGAAAGTGACGCGAGCCTGGGTGATCGGAAAAATCGCCCAGTGCAGCGCGGCGGCAGCGAGTCCCAGAACGGCCGCAAACGCGAACCGGCGCACGATGGAGTATTCGATCCACGGCCAAAGCCGCGCGAACCGGAATTCCCTGGATATTCGAGAGATCAGAATCGCTCCTGCGAGGCTCTCTTGTTGTGCGGAAGACTACTCCGTCCCGCCCCGGGAATCAGTGACCGCTGGATCAAGTGACCTCAGGCCACCGGCGGCGGCTGGCCGGCGTGGCGGGGCAGCGTTTCGTCGATCCAGGCCCACTCGGGCGCCGCCGCCGTCCAGATGGTGGCGCCGGGCCGCATCAATTCCGTGTCATCCAATGCGCCGTTACGCACGATGACCAGATGCGGCCGGGCCTCTGAAGCGCTGAACACGTGCGTGCCGCAGGCCGGGCAGAACCGCCGGTGCATCACGTTGCCGCTGTCGGCGACGCTGCGATAGTCCGTCAATGCGCCTTCGACCGTGACCGCGTCGCTCGGAAAAATCACGTTGACCGTGGCGTTGCCGGCCGCGACGTACTGGCACAGCCGGCACCAGCACAGGCGCATGGCGATCGGGGATGCAGCGACGCGAAAACGCACGCTCTTGCACAGGCAGCCGCCTTTGATGTCCATGCGCGATATTCTGCCCTTTATACTTACGCGCATGAAATTCTATTCGTGGAACGTCAACGGCATCCGTGCCGTGGTCAAGAAGGGCACCTTCCAGAAATTCATGGCCGAACACCAGCCGGACATCCTGTGTTTGCAGGAGACCAAGGCCGAGCGAGGCCAGGCCGAAGTCGACCTCAAGGGATATCACGAATACTGGAATTCGGCGGAGAAAAAGGGCTATTCCGGCACCGCGATCTTCAGCCGGCAGGAACCCATCAAGGTCACCAATGGTTTCCCGACGAACTTCGCCGAGAAGTTTTCGTTCGCCGACGAGCTCAAGCGGGATTCTTCGAACGAAGGTCGCGTGATCACCGCGGAGTTCGCAAAGTTTTACGCGGTCACCGTTTACACGCCGAATGCGAAGGACGACCTGTCGCGGCTCAAGCTGCGCCACGAGCACTGGGATCCCGCCTTCCTCGCCTGGTGCAGGCAGCTCGACAAGAAAAAGCCGGTGATCTACTGCGGCGACCTCAACGTCGCGCACACCGAGCTCGACCTCGCCAACCCCAAGCCTAACAAGGGCAAGAAGGGCTTCACGGACGAAGAGCGCGCCGGCTTTCAGAACATGGTCGACGCTGGCTTCGTCGACACCTTCCGCATCTTCACGCAGGGTAACGGACACTATTCGTGGTGGTCGCACTTCGCCAACTCACGCGCCCGCAATGTGGGATGGAGAATTGACTACGTGCTCGTGTCCGGGGCGCTCAAGAAGAAAGTGAAGGCAGCTGCGATCCACGCAGATGTTCAGGGCAGCGACCACTGCCCCGTCAGCATCGAAATCGAAATCTAGTCAGGAATTGACAGTCGCCGCTGGCTGCGCCTATATTCACCCATATGGGTGAATATCAATCTGCGCGACTCGACGGTGTCTTCAACGCACTCTGCGACCCAACCCGGCGCGCGATCCTGGCGCGCCTCACCGACGCGGACGCGCGCGTAACCGAGATTGCCGGCGACTTTCCCATCTCGCTCAATTCCATCTCCAAGCACATCCGCATGCTGGAACGCGCGGGCCTGCTGCGGCGCTCCATCGTCGGCCGCGATCACGTGCTGTCTTTGAATGCCGCGCCGCTCGCCGAGGCCATGGCCTGGATCGAGCGCTACCGACGCTTCTGGGAAGGCCGGCTCGCCGCCCTCGAGTCATACGTCACCAGCAAGAAGAGGAAACGCAAATGAACGCCGCTCTCGCCAGTGCCGCCGTCGTCGTACGCCGCACGATCCCCGCTTCCGCGGAGGACCTGTTCGACGCCTGGCTCGATCCTGTGGCGCTTGCCGCCTGGATGCGCCCCGGCATGATCAAGAGCACCGTCGCCAGGGTCGAGCCACGCATCGGCGGATCCTATGAGATCACCATGCAAGGCCAGTCCGGCCCCATCACGCACAAGGGTGTCTACAAGCAGATCGATCGCCCGAAAAAACTGGTGTTCACCTGGGCGTCGCCCGGCACCGAACAGCGCGACACGCTGGTCACCGTCGATTTCGTGCGCGTCGACCAGCGCACCGAAGTCATCGTCACGCACGAGCAACTGCCCGAGAGCGCACGTCCGTCACACGCGAACGGCTGGACCAGCGGACTGCAGCATCTTGACGAAGTCTGTCAGCAGGGACTACTCCAATGAGCGGCCTGCTCGCCCGGAAAGTCGCGGTCGTGTACGGCGGTGGCGGCGCGATCGGCGGCACCGTCGCGCGGGTCTTCGCGCGCGAAGGCGCGCACGTGTTTCTCGCCGGCCGCACGCGAGCCAAGCTCGAGGCGGTCGCACGCGACATCCAGTCAGCCGGCGGCCTCGCGCAGATCGAGGCGCTCGACGTGTTCGACGAACGCGCGGTCCACGCGCACGCCGACGCGGTGGCGCAGCAGGCCGGCCGCATCGATGTGATGTTGAACGCCATCGGCATCGCGCACGAGCAGGGCAAGCCGTTCAACGAAACCACGCTCGCCGAATACGAGCAGCCCATCACCGCGACGGCGCGCGCACAATTCATCATCGCGCAGGCGGTTGCGCGGCATATGACCGCGGGCAGCGTGATCCTGTCGCTGACGACTCCGGGTGGACGCTGGGCAGCCAAGGGGTTTCTCTCCCACGGCGTGTTCTCCGCCGTCACGGAAGCCTTCTCGCGCCTGCTCGCGGCCGAGCTCGGCGGGCGCGGCATCCGCACGGTGTGCCTGCGTCCCGACGCCCTCCCCGATGCGGTGGCGCTTTCCGGCGCGCGCGAGGTGTTCGAGGGCGTATCGAAGCGCATCGGCATCCCGGTGCATGAGATGCTCAACGAGCGCGCCCGCAACGCCACTTTGTTAGGCCGGCTGCCAAAGCTCGCCGAGGTGGCCGAGTTCGCGGCCTTTGCAGCGTCCGAGCGCGCCGGCGCCATGACGGGCGCCATCGCCAATCTCACCTGCGGCTCACTCACGGACTGATACGCATCACAGCTTTGACGAGGAGATCTCATGACCAACATTCGTGTGACGGCATTCAAATGGGTACCGCCCTTCGCTCAGGGGCTGGTGCGCGACCTGCGCGTGCGCTGGGCGCTAGAAGAGGCCGGGCTGCCCTACACCGAGAAACTCCTTGGCCAGGGCGAACAGAATTCAGCGGCGCATCGCGCCGTGCAGCCGTTCGGCCAGGTACCGGTTTACGAGGAAGGCGATCTCACGCTGTTCGAGACCGGCTCGATCGTCATGCACATCGGTGAAAACTGCGAAACCCTGCTGCCCCGGAATCCGGCCGGGCGCGCCCGCGCGCGCACCTGGATTCTCGCCGCGTTGAACAGCGTGGAGCCGCACGTGCAGGCGCTCACGACCATCGACTTGTTCTTTGCGAACGAGGACTGGGCCAGGCAACGCCGCCCGGGCGCGGTCAAGATCGCGCAATCGCGTCTCGCCGGCGTCGCCGCGTCGCTCAAGGACCGCGAATACCTGGAGGGCGAGTTCACCGCAGGCGATCTCGTGATGACATCGGTGCTGCGCCTGCTGCGCCACACGTCCATGGTGTCCGACATGCCGGTGCTCGCCGCCTACCAGGCGCGCTGCGAGGCGCGTCCCGCGTTCAAGCGCGCGCTGACCGCGCAGCTGGCGCCGTTCGAGAAGTACGCACCGGCGACGGCCTGATCGTCATTCCGGCAGGTGGCACACCGCCTCGAGGTTGTGACCGTCCGGGTCGAGGACGTACGCGCCATAGTAGTTAGCGTGATAGTCCGGGCGCAGCCCCGGCGCACCGTTGTCCTTGCCACCCGCGGCGAGCGCCGCGGCGTGGAATTGCCGCACCTGTTCGCGCGACTGCGTCGCGAACGCGATGTGCACCGGCGTCGCGGGCGTGCCGTAGGCCCCAAACCACAATGCGCCCTCGTGCTGCCGGCCGATCATGGCCGAGCGGTCGTCCTGCATGAGCACCCCGATGCCGAGCGGCGCGAGCGCCTGCAGGTAGAACGTCTTGCTCCTGGCGAAATTCTTCACGTTGAAGCCAATGTGATCGAACACCATGGTGATACCTCCATTGATGAACCAGGGAAAATCTAGAACGGCACGCCGATGACGAAGCGCCAGGAGCTCAACTCGCCCGCGAGCCGATAACCGAAACCGATGCGCGGCGCATCGAAGCGCCAGATCTTGAGCGCCGGCCGTGAGCCGAGGGTGAAGCCCAGCTCCGCCTGGATAGGCTGCTTGCGGCCGTCTGCCACCGGCGCCGTCGGCGGGTCGACGACCAGGTCGAAGATCGCATACAGACCGAGCGCAGGCTCGCGCCCGCGCACCCGAAAGCCCATGCCTCGGGTGATATCCACGCCATGACGCAGGCGCACGAACTGATCGGCGGGCACGTCGTGCCGGTATTGGACGCCCGCGTAGCTCAACTCGCTGCGCAGGAACTGATCCCAGCCATGCCATTCGCCGCGGCGCTCGACCCTCAAGCCCGCCCCGTACAGGATGCCGCCGACGCTGCTCGAGGCGAAGCTGAGTCCGGCGCGCGCGTAGGGAATCAGGTGCCAGTCGTCGCGCAGTAGATAGTCTAGCTCGAAACCCGGCACCAGGCTGATGCTGTCCACACGCGTGGGCGGACCCTCCGAGACCACGTCGAAAGGATTGAAATCGAAGAATCCCGCGGTCAACGGCAGCACGAAGCGAACTCCGGGCGCCGCCGGGCGCGCCTCCCTCAGGTCATGTTTGTAGGTGAAGCGGTACACCTGCAGCGTGCGTCCGTCCAAGTCATAGATGCCGCTGCCGAGATCGGTCGCGAACACGTAGTTGACCGATGCACCGACAGCGTCGTCCTGATTCTGCTCGGCGGCGGTCTGTGCGAACGCCGGCGCTGCAAGAAACGCAAGCCACAGCGCGCAGCGCGTCACCTTAGCGATGCAATGCACCGCCTGATCCTTCCGCGTTCTGCATGAACGCGACAATGCCACATTCGTGGGCGGTCAGTGAGCGCTGGCAGACAACGGCGGCGCACCGACCAGCCGTGGTTTGAACAAGCTCTCGCCGCGCACGAATGCATCTGTCGCGGGCCGGAATTTCTGCGCCAGCGCACGCTTGATGGATTCGGCCACGCGGCGGCCGGCAGCGAACGGATTCGTATCGCCGTACAGGAATTGCGTCGACTCGTCGAGAAGTTCGACGTCGCGCGCGGAAAGCCAGTACATCAATCCCTGGTGACTGCGGATCCTGTTAGGCAGTTCGGATTGCAACAGTTCGAGGACGTCCGACGACGGAATGCTGCTCGCGAGTTTGTCGTAGACGATGGAGCTGCCATCGGCAAGATCGATCCGATGCGCCGCGGGCGCTATCCGGGTCACGCGCGTGTCGAGACGCAGCTCGCCGCGCAGCAGCGGCACCAGGCTGTGCAGGGATTCGCCCGCAGGCTCGTCCCCCGACACGCCTTGCGAAGCGTCCAGTCGCGGTGGAACCCAGCGTGCGACAACTACGGGTTCGCCGTCCTGGCCTTGCTGGATGGGCGCGCAGGCGCGGGAGATCGCCTGGCGTTCCCACGCAGATATGCCCGTTCGCGGGCCACCTGCACGACCGTCTTCAGCGCCAGCAACGCCAGCGCCCGCAGCGCCCAGCGCGAAACTGCTCTTGCAATCATCGGAGCCGCCTTCGGGCGCGTGGCCCGTGTAGATCGTGCCCACCTGCGAACGCTGCTCGATCAACACGCTGTGTTCGCCAAGGTGCAACGC
>DATHJZ010000025.1:0-16903 GCA_035286365.1 Steroidobacteraceae bacterium
GCGCAGATCCGTGCTGCACCACACCGGCAGGGTAGTTAGTGCGCGCGACGGCCACTGCCGGTTCGGCAGGTCGATGGGCGCGAACGCGCGGTATCGTTTGGAAGGATCTTTCAACATGGCATTTCACTCGAGTAGACGGACACGACTTCCCCGCGGCGGGCGGAGGTTTTGGGGTTCCAGTCTTGTTGGCGCCGACTGGTGACGCGAGTGTGTTTGCGCCTAGGGCGCAAGAAGGAGGAGCGAACGAAGCAGCGCCGGCGCGGAGGCGCGGCACTTCGGGGTCTGGCCCGGCTGTTCGTTGCGATGCATGCGGCGCAACCTACCACGGTCGCGCGCAAAAGTGGACTCGCCGCGCGGGGAATGTCAGGGCGGCCGGCCGGACGGGCAATGCCAGAGCCGGCGAGCTCAGGCGTTGCGCCCGTCCGACCGTCGCATCAAAACCGGGCCGGCGTCAGGTACAGTTTCTCCGCGGTTTTCATCACGACACTGCGCACGGCAAAGCTCGATTGCGTGCCGCTTTGCGCGAGCAGCACGACGGCGAAGCGGCGGGTCGCATCGATGCCGATGTCGGCGCCGCCCAAGCCCGGATGAAAATACGCACCGTTGGCCGCGACGCCCCAGCCGAGCCCGTAGCTCAAAACGATGTCGACGCCCGGAATCTGCGGCACACCCTTCTGCGCTTCGTCGCCGAGCGAACGGTGCGTCATCGCGTCGACCGACGCTTCCGAGAGATAGCGGTGGCCACGGTAGAAGCCGCGACCCAGGAAAAGCTGACCGAAGCGGGCCATGTCGGGCGCCGTGGAGAAAAGTCCTCCGGCGGGCGCGAAGCGCGCCTTTCGGTCGCCAAGAGGCTGCGTGAGCATCGAGAGCGGGGTCGCCGTGAGCTTCGTTGTGCCCGGTGGCATCCAGTACGAAGTCGCGAGACGCGTGAGCTGCGCGTTGCTCGGAAAAAACGTGCTGTCCTTCATGCCGAGAGGCGTGAGCAGCTTGCGGCGCAGGAACTTCTCGATATCCTCGCCGCTAACTACCTCGACGACGCGCGCGGCGACGTTGATGCCGACGCCCGAGTACACAAACGCCGCGCCCGGCTCGTGCGCCAGGGGGTGGCTGGTGAGATCGCGCACGTGCTCGGCGAGCGGCATGGAATCGTACGGCCGGGCCGTGGGCAAAAGGTCCGGCATCAGCCCATGCGTGTTGTTGAGCAGCATGCGCACAGTGACGGGCTGTGCCGGCGCACTTAGCTCTCCATTGCCGCCGGCACCCTGTGCGGCGATGCGCGGCGCGAAATCGGGCAGATATTTCGACACGGGGTCGTCGAGCGCGACCTTGCCCTCGTCGACCAGCATCATGACAGCCGTCGCGATGATGGGTTTGCCGGTGGAGGCTATGTAGCCGAAGGTGTCCGGGCGCATCGGCTCGCCGCGCTCTACGTCGGCGAACCCTACGGTCTCCGCGTCGAGGACCTTGTCCACGGACACGACGATCATGACGGCGCCCGCGTACTGGCCCTGGTCGACAAACGGCTGCACCGCGCGCGCCAGCGGCCCGGGCCCGGCTGCCGACGCGGCGGTCGCCCACAAGACCCAGGTTCCAAACCACCTTACCGATGTTTTTCTCATGATCAGTCCTCCGCGCCGAACTCTACTACATACGTAATAGCAATAGCCACAAGTGTAGTACTAACCGGGCCGCGTCGCGGAGGTGCGCGGCACGACTCTCGAGGACCTTGTCGTCACGCTCGTGAACGGCCACGAATGGCGGTAAGCAAACCGGGATCAGTGTCTGCCGTCATTGCGGCGCGACGATCCCCCGCACGCCTGGAAACAGTTGACTCCAAAGAAAAAGGGCGCCCTAAGGCGCCCTTTCCCGCGAAGCTCTGTGGCTTTCGATCAGATCCAGTAGACGAAGATGAACAGCCCCAGCCAGACCACGTCCACGAAGTGCCAGTACCAAGCCACCGCCTCGAACGCGAAATGCCGCTCGGGCGTGAAGTGGCCCCGCATCGTGCGCAACCAGATGCACACCAGCATGATGGCGCCGAGCGTCACGTGGAAACCGTGAAAGCCCGTGAGCATGAAGAACGTCGAGCCGTAAATGCCGGTCGACAGCGTCAGGCCCAGCTCCTTGTAGGCATGGCCGTATTCAGTCGCCTGTAGATAGACGAACAGGAAGCCGAGCAGGAAGGTGGCGGCGAGGAAGGTGTTGAGCAAGCCGCGCTTGCCGTAACGCAGCGCGTGGTGCGCGATCGTCACGGTGACGCCGGACAACAGCAGGATGATGGTGTTGAGCGCCGGCAGACCGAGCGCCGGGATGATCTCGAAGCTGCCGTTCAGGCGCGGCCCGAGGCGCGCCGGGCCGTTGGTCGGCCAGGCGTTTTCGAACAGCGGATGCAGCAGTTCGTTCGCCATGACCTTGGTGCCCTCGCCGCCGAGCCACGGCACCGACAACACGCGCGCGTAGAACAGCGCGCCGAAGAACGCGGCGAAGAACATCACCTCGGAGAAGATGAACCACATCATTCCCATGCGGAAGGAGCGGTCGACATCCAGGCCGAACACGCCCTGCTGGTTCTCGCCGATGACGGTGCCGAACCAGCCGATGAACATGTACACCACGAGCGCGAAGCCCGGGAGCAACGCCCAACCCGGCGCCCACTCATTGAGGAGCGCGACCGCGCCGAGCAGCAGCGTGAAGAACCCCGCCGAGGCGATGATCGGCCAGCGACTCTCGTGGGGAACGTAATACTTTTCACTCGCGGGGGTGTGTGCCTGTGACATGAGTAAACCCTGTGCTTAGTTCAATGAGCCCACGCGCGTGAACTCGTCATAGAAAGTGTACGAAAGAGTGATGCGCTCGACCGAGCGCGGGATCGCAGGATCCACCACGAAGCGCACGACCATGGGCCGCTGCTCGTTGACCGCGAAATTCTGCGGCGTGAAGCAGAAGCACTCGGTCTTGCGGAAATATCCCGCGGCCTTGCCGGGTGCGATGTTGGGCACGGCCTGCGCCGTGGTCGCGTGCCCGGTAAGGTTGTGCGCGAAAAATTCGGTCTTGTAGAGACGGCCAGGATGAATCTGCATCGAGGCCACGGTCGGACGAAACTCCCAATTGCCGACGGTTGGCAGCTCGGCCACGAAATCGACGGTAAGCGTGCGCGAATCGTCGGGCGCTTCGACGGCCATGCGTGCTCTCGCCAACTGGCTTTGATCGCCGAAGCCGGTGATGTCGCACAGGACGTCGTACAGCGGGACGAGCGCAAACCCGAACGCAAAGCTGCCGAGCGCGAACGCCAGCAGTTTCAGCGTGAGCTTCTTGTTGTCCCGCTCGCGGCTCAAGAGCGCATTACCGACATGACGATGAACGCCACGTAGAACGACAGCGCCACGAGCCCCAACAGCATGGCGTTGCGCCGCACGCGGCGACGTTGCTCGTCATTCGCGTCGTTCACGTTCATCAGTGCTGCACGCCGCGCGCGACGATCTCGCGAGACGGCGGCGGATCCCAGCTGTGGTATGGCGGCGGCGAGCTCAACTCCCACTCGAGGCCATGCGCGCCTTCCCACGAACGGCCTTCCGCCTTCGAGCCGGCTTTCAGGCACTTCCAGATGATGTACGGGAGCAGCAGCTGCGACAGGCCGAAGCCGAATGCGCCGAGCGACGACACCATGTTCCAGTCCGCGAACTGCACGGAGTAGTCAGGGATGCGGCGTGGCATGCCGGCGAGCCCCAGGAAGTGCTGGGGGAAGAACAACACGTTCACGAAGATGGTCGACAGCCAGAAGTGCCAGGTGGCGAGCTTCTGGTCGTACATCTTGCCGCTCCATTTCGGCAGCCAGTAGTAGACGCCACCCATGATGGCGAAGATGGCGCCAGGTACCAGCACGTAGTGGAAATGAGCGACCACGAAATACGTGTCGTGGTACTGGAAGTCGGCCGGCACTATCGCGAGCATCAGTCCCGAGAAGCCGCCGATGGTGAACAGGAACAGGAACGACAGCGCGAACAGCATGGGTGGTTCGAACGATAACGATCCCTTCCACAGCGTTGCCGTCCAGTTGAAGACCTTCACGCCCGTGGGAATCGAAATCAACATGGTCGACAGCGTGAAGAACAGTTGTCCCGCGAGCGGCATGCCCACGGTGAACATGTGGTGCGCCCAGACGATGAACGACAGAAAGGCAATAGCGGCCGTGGCATACACCATCGCGTCGTAGCCGAACAACGGCTTGCGCGAGAAGGTCGGGATGATCTCCGAGATGATGCCGAAGGCCGGCAAGATCAGGATGTAGACCTCGGGATGCCCGAAGAACCAGAAGATGTGCTGGAACATCACCGGGTCGCCGCCGCCCGAGGCCGAGAAGAAGCTCGTGCCGAAGAAGTGGTCGGTCAGCAGCATGGTCACGGCGCCCGCGAGCACCGGCATGGTGGCGATCAGTAGATAGGCTGTGATCAGCCAGCTCCAGCAGAACAGCGGCATGTTGAGCAGCCCGACGCCCGGTGCGCGCATGTTCATGATCGTGACGACCACGTTGATGGAGCCGAGGATCGACGAGGCGCCCATCAGGTGGATGGCGAAGATCGCCATCGGGAACGAATCGCCACCCTGCAGCGACAGCGGCGGGTACAGCGTCCACCCGCCGGCCGGCGCGCCGCTCGGCATGAACAGCGTGCCCAGCAGCAGCGTGAACGCGAACGGCAGGAGCCAGAACGAGAAGTTGTTGAGACGCGGCAGCGCCATGTCGGGGGCGCCCACCTGCATCGGGATCATCCAGTTCGCGAGTCCCGTCCAGGCCGGCATGACCGCGCCGAAGATCATGACCAACGCGTGCATGGTGGTCATCGAGTTGAAGAACTGCGGCTCGACCAGCTGCAGGCCGGGCTGGAACAGTTCGGCGCGGATGATCATCGCCATGAATCCGCCGACGAAGAACATGATGCAGGCGAAGATCAGGTACATCGTGCCGATGTCCTTGTGGTTCGTCGCGTAGACCCAGCGGCGCCAGCCGTGAGTCTTGTGGTCGTCGTGAGCGTGGGAATCGGCGGTGTGTGCGTCGTATGCCATGTGCGTGCTTCTCGTCGAAAACTTGTTTCTGAGCCAGTCTTATTGGGCGATGGAGGCCGGAGCGGCCGAGGCGATCGCAGAAGAAGCGTTCGGCGCAACTCCCGCGAGCTTCTGCTCGGCCTGCTTGGCGCGCAGCCACGCGTCGTATTCGGCCGGCGACTTCACTTCGACCACGATCGGCATGAAGCCGTGATCCTGGCCGCACAGCTCAGCGCACTGGCCGCGATACGTGCCGACCTTGTCAGCGTCGACCTGCACCCAGATTTCGTTCACGTAGCCCGGAATGGCATCTTTCTTCATGCCGAAGGCGGGCACCCACCAGGCGTGGATCACGTCCTGCGCAGTGAGCAGGAAGCGGATCTTCGTGCCTGCCGGAACCACCAGTGGGTTATCCACGTCGAGCAGGTAGTTAGGCACGGTCTTGGGGTCGATGCCCGAACCCAGCTGCCGCGCTTCGTTGCTGTCGCGCTTGAGCGTCGAGAAGAAGCTGACGTTCTGCCCGAGGTATTCGTATTCCCACTTCCACTGGTAACCCGTCACCTTGATGTTGAGGCCGACGTTGCCCATGTCTTCGATTTCGATGAGCGTCTTGGCGGTGGGCACGGCCATGAGCACGAGAATGCCGATGGGGATGACCGTCCAGACGATTTCGACTTTCGTGCTGTGGACCAGCGTCTTGTCGGCTTCGGCGCCCTGCGACCTCCGGAATTTCACCATCGAATAGATCATGACGCCGAACACCACGATGCCGATGGCCACGCACCACCAGAAGATGGTCATGTGCAGGCCGTAGATCTTGCGGCTCAGGATGGTCACGCCCTCGTGCATGTTGAGTCCGCCCCAATCGGCGTGCGCAACGGATGCCAATACGGCGAACAGGGATGCAACGGCGGCCGGTATTCCACGGCGCGCTTTGGCGTTCTTCATGTGAAAGCTCATCGATGACCTCAAGAAAACTTATCCGGTGAACCCGAGTCCGGCAGCGCCGGCGACTGGTTCATGTCGCCAATCAGGCGCCGTAATTCGGCTGCCAGCTGGTGACGCTCCTCCTCTGTCAGAAACTTTCCAACCTCGTGCGCCCGGCCGTGCGACTCGATCACGAGTTGGCCGCGGTGGAGGGGCGATTTCGGGCGGCGGATTTTAACCCGTGCCCAGTGGCGCGGGTACACAACTCGACGCGTCGCACCGTGCGTGTACTCGATGACGATTTCGGTGTCCGAGATATCGATGCTCTCGCGCTCGTGTCGGCGAGCCATGCTGGACTTGAGCGCCCAGCCCAGCAGCAGCATTTCGGCGCCCGCGAAGGGCAACACCGGCCAGAATCCCAACGCAGTGGCGACGCCAGCCACGCCAAAGGTGCCGACACAGACCAGGCCGAAAAAGCCGACCGCGCCGCGCGGGCTCAGCGAGCAATGCGGGGCAAGGTCGATGTGGCGGGCTGGGACGAGCACGGGGCGCGATGATACCAGCCAATTTGCCGCTGCACTCAAGCACTTAGGAGCTTTTCCACCACTTCGTTCGCCCACGAGGGAACGGCGCCTGCGACGGGCTTCGTGCCGGCCGGTACTACGCCAAGCGGCGCCACGCCGAAGCGGTTCTCGAGCGAGTCGATGTTCGCGTCTGCCAGCGGCATCGCGGTCGCCAGCTGGTTCGCGATCCAGCCCGCGAAAACCATCCCGCGCGCGCGAATCGCTGCGCGCGTGAGTAACGCGTGATTGAGACAACCCAGGCGAACGCCGACCACGAGAATCACCGGCAGCGCCATTTTTACGGCGACGTCGGCCATGGTTTCGGTGGCGGAGATCGGTGCGAGCCACCCGCCCGCGCCTTCGACGATGACCAGGTCGGACTCCGCTGTGAGTTTATCGAGCGCGGCGACGATGCGGTCCTGGCGAATCGTGACGCCATCGGCACGCGCGGCCAGGTGCGGCGAGGCCGGCATGGACAGCATCCACGGATTCACATCCTCGTACGGCGCCTTGACGTTGCTCGCGGCTAACAACTCGAGCGCGTCATCGTTGAACAAGCCGTCCGGCGTGCGCAAGCCGCCGGCCGCGACGGGTTTCATCACGGCCGTGCGCAGGCCGCGCGCCACCAGCGCGCGTGTCACCGCCACGGCAACGAGAGTCTTGCCCACGCCCGTGTCCGTACCCGTGATGAAGAAGCCGTTCATGATCTGTCCCCATTCTTCCTCCGGATCGCGCTCGGGCTGATGAACGATTCGCGCGGAAAGCCTTCATTTTCAGGCTCGCGGCGCTGCCCGCCCCAGCTGCTCGCGTGGATCACTTCATACGTCGCGGGTAGTTTGCCGTCGCGGCGCAGGGCTTCGTAGGCGTCGACCATCGCGGCCAGGCGCCTGCGGCCGGTCAATCCGCGCGCGCGGCCCCGCGTGACGTTATGCGCGCCGATGGCCTTGAGCTCGCGCATCAGTGACATCGCGTCGGGGTAGTGCATCACGATGCGATCGACGTCGAGTACCGGCTCGGCCAGCCCCGCATGCATCAATGCACTGCCGAGCGCGGGCGGATCGAAAAAATGATTCACATGATTGGGCTGGCCGTCGGCCGCCGCCCACGCATCACGCAACTCGGCGAGCGTGCCCGAGCCGAAGGTGCTGAACAGCAGCAAGCCGCCGGGTTTCAGCACCCGCGCGAGCTCGGCGAACACGGCGTCGAGGTCGTCGCACCACTGCAGCATGAGGCTGCTGAACACCAGGTCGAAGCTGGCGTCGCGAAACGGCAGCGCATACGCGTCGGCGCGTACGCGCTCGAAGCGGCGCAGCCAGCGCGACTGCGCTTTCGCGCGTTCCAGCATGCCGGGCGCGATGTCGACTGCAATCGCGAGTGATTGCGGATAACGGCGTTTCAGCGCGCGCGAGGAGTGGCCCGTGCCCGCGCCGAGATCGAGGATGGCTTGCGGCGCGACTTTCAATTCGTCGAGACGGCCGAGCAGTTCGTTGCGCACGCGCTCCTGCAGCGCCGCGGCTGCGTCGTAGCTCGCGCTGGCGCGATCGAAGGCGTGCGCGACCGCGCGGCGATCGAGCGCAAAGAACTCGCGCGGATCCGACGCGTTCATGCGCGCAGAGCCTGCGCCAGCGCGTCGAGCAACGCGTCGACCTGGGACTCTTCATGCGCAGCGGACATCGTGACGCGCAGCCGCGCCGTCCCTGCGGGCACGGTCGGCGGGCGAATCGCGCTGACCAGAAATCCCCGCCCCTCGAGCGCCTTGCTGACGGCCAATGCGCGCGCCGCGTCGCCGAGGATCACCGGAATGATGGTAGTGCCGGGCAGGGGCTTTCGACGTTGAGCAACCCGGATCGCGCGGTCGATTTCGCTCAAGCCTCGCGTGAAGCGCGCGCCTAGTGCCAGCGCTTTCTCGCGCCGCCACGACTCGCGCTCGCTGACGCGCAACGCCGCACGCGTCGCCGCGGCCACGGCCGGCGGCAACGCGGTCGTGAAGATGTAGGTGCGCGATTTCTGCAGGAGGAATTCGATGAGGTCGGCATCGCCCGCGACGAACGCACCGAACGTGCCGAAGGCCTTGCCAAAGGTGCCGACGAGCACCGGCACATCGCCGCTCACCAGTCCGAAGTGTTCGCAGGTGCCGCGCCCGGTGAGCCCCAGTACGCCGAGCCCGTGCGCGTCGTCGACGATGAGCCAAGCGCCGGCCGTCCGCGCGTGCGATGCGAGCTCGGGCAGCGGAGCGATGTCCCCGTCCATGCTGAACACGCCGTCGGTGATCAGCAGGCGCGATTCGATGGACTCATCGAGCGCCGCCAGAAGCTCGCGCGCATGGCCGGAGTCGCCATGGCGGTAGCGCAATGAATGGGCCCGCGTCAGGCGGCTGCCATCGATCAGTGACGCATGATTGAGCTTGTCGGCCACTATGGTCGCGGTTTGATCCGCTAATGCGCTAATGACGCCCATATTCGCCATGTAGCCCGTCGAAAACACCAGCGCCTTTTCGCGCCCGGTGAACGCGGCGAGCTCCTGTTCGAGCGCCTCGTGTTCGCGACCGTGGCCGGTGACCAGATGCGAGGCGCCGCTGCCTACGCCGTGTTCGTTCGCCGCGTCGATGAACGCGCGCACCACGTCAGGATGATTGGCCAGCCCAAGGTAATCGTTGCTGCAGAAGTTGATGAGATCCGCGCGCGGCATCAGCCGGCGCGTACGTCTCAGGTTGCGCTGCTCGAGGTCGTCGAGCGCGGCCCTCAGCGCTGCCGGGTCGCGTTGCATGCGGCGCCTGGTCTTGGTGCCGCGTGCGAGCAGCCGGGCCCATGCACGTGCTCTTCGTGTTCATGCCCGTGTGCAGGGGCGTCCGTGCGCGCCGCGAGACCCGGCGGAACGAGCGGCTCGATGCCGAGACGGGTGAGCAACGCGCGATCGCGCGCGACATCCGGATTGCCCGTGGTCAGCAATTTCTCGCCGTAGAAAATCGAATTGGCGCCGGCCAGGAAACACAGCGCCTGAAGTTCGTCGGCCATCGCTTCGCGGCCCGCGGACAAACGCACGAACGCCTTCGGCATCACCACGCGCGCGACGGCAATCGTGCGCACGAAATCGAAAGGATCGACTGCGGCCGCGCCCGCGAGCGGCGTGCCCGGCACGCGCACCAGCTGGTTGATCGGCACGCTCTCGGGATGCTGCGGCAGATTCGCGAGCGTCGCGAGCATCGAGGCGCGATCGCGCGTGGTTTCGCCCATGCCGACGATGCCGCCACAGCAGACATTGAGGCCGGCTGCGCGCACCGCGGCCAGTGTGTCGAGGCGATCCTGGTAGGTGCGCGTCGTGATGATCTCGCCGTAGAACTCGGGCGACGTGTCGACATTGTGGTTGTAGTAGTCGAGGCCGGCGTCTTTCAGCTCTTGCGCCTGGCCGGGCGTGAGCATCCCCAGCGTGGCGCAGGTTTCCAGGCCGAGCGCGCGCACTTCGCGAATCATCGCGGCGACCGCTTCGACGTCACGCTTCTTCGGCGAGCGCCAGGCGGCGCCCATGCAGAAACGCGTGGCGCCGGCGTCCTTCGCCGCCTGCGCGCGCGTGCGCACTTCATCGAGCGGCACGAGCTTTTCGCGCTCGAGGCCGGTGTCGTAGCGGACCGATTGGGGGCAGTACGCGCAATCTTCCGGGCAGGCGCCGGTTTTGATCGACAGCAGCGTGCTCATCTGCACAGCGTTATGCGGGTGGTGGACGCGATGGACCTCCTGCGCGCGAAACATGAGGTCGGCGAAGGGCAGCGCGAACAGCTGCTCGACCTCGTCGATGGTCCAATCGTGGCGCGTTGCGTCGGTCATGCCCAGCCCTTTATCTATTGATTTGCAACGCTTTTCCGGCTGGACTTCCAAGCCATGCCGCGTCGAAACTCGACGCATGTTCGGGAGCGACCTGTCCATTGTCAACCGCTCGCGCCAGTTTCGGTTGACGGGCGCGCGGCGCCTCGCACGCCTCATGGCGGCGACCCTGTTTCCGCCGCGCTGCTGCTTGTGCGATTTCGAGGGCGCCTCGCTCGATCTCGACCTGTGCTGTTTCTGTCGCACGAGCCTTCCCTGGGATGTGGCCGCGTCGCGCGGCGCGTTCTGCGCGCTGCGCTTTGAACATCCAGTCGACGACCTGATCCGGCGGCTCAAGTACCAGGGCGTCCTCGCGAACGCGCGCGTGCTCGGCGTGTTGCTCGCACAGTCGGTCCAGGAGCGCGGCGACGCGCTGCCACGATTGTTAGTGCCCGTGCCGCTGCATCTCTCGCGGCTGCGCGAGCGGGGTTTCAACCAGGCGGGGGCCATCGCGCGCTACGCCGGCCGCATCCTGGAAATCCCCGTTGCATTCCACGCGGCGCGCCGCCTGCGCGACACGCCGTCGCAAACCGCGCTCGACATGGCCGAGCGCCATCGCAACGTGCGCGGCGCGTTCGCCGTGCATGGCGCGCGTGCGCTGCGCAGGTTGTTAGAGGCCGGACACGTCGCGATCGTGGACGACGTCGTGACCACCGGCAGCACACTGAACGAACTGCGCGGCGTATTGCTGGACGCCGGTGTCAGGCAGGTCGATCTGTGGGCGGTGGCGCGCGCTTGAGCACGCGCCGGCGGCTTCAGGCGAGTCCGGCCTTCTTCAACGCCTCGACCGGCGGACCGTCGAACTTGTCGAGCGACACGTTGCCCACGTATCCGAGATCCTTCCAGCCGACCGGCGTGGTGTAGAAACCGCCCGCCGTGAGATCGCGAAACTTCGCGAAAAACTTCGCGGCCATCGCGAACTGCGACGCAGCCTTGTCGGCCGAACAGATATCGTCTGCGATCGCTGCCTTCTGTGCGTCGTCCGTCGCGGCGAAGGCTTTCCCAAAGCGCTTCTGCGCCTCGGCCTCGATCCACACGAGCCCGGGCACGATGATCTCGCGATCGCCGCGCTGCTGCGGGTAGGGAGCGCTGATCCACTCGTCGATGAAGTCCACCACGCCGACCGAAGAGGCGGCGGGCGAATGCCCGTCGGCGGGGATGATCAAATCGCACAATGCGGTGGTAGTTAGCCGCCCGGCCGCGGTCAAGGTCAGCGGCCAAGGGCCGCCCGGCTTCCATTCCTTCATGAGGTTTGGGTCGGTGCCGTAGCCGACTTGCGATCCGGCGACGTCGCGGGCCAGTGGTTCAGACATGGCGGCATGCAGCTGCAGCGACGGCGCCGACGCGGCCGCCGCGAACATCCACTTGATGGTAGTCCGGCGATCCATGCTCACAACTCCTTCCGTTTCATGAGGCCCAGCATGTGTTCCGAAGAACGCCAGGCCAGTGCCATGATGGTGAGCGTCGGATTCTTGTCGGCGTTCGAGCAAAGCGTCGCGCCGTCGGTGATGAACAGGTTCTTCATGTCCCAGCTCTGCCCGAAGCTATTGGTGACCGACTTCGTCGGGTCGTTGCCCATCATCGCGCCGCCGACCTCGTGAATGATGATGCCGCCCTGCTTGATGGCCTTCTCACCATTCAGTGGCGCACCGCGCACGCGTCCGCCCATGGCATCGATGATTTCGGCGGCAGTCTTGTGCATATGCGCGGCCTGGCCGATTTCGTGCTTCGACCACTTCCAGTGGAAGCGCAGCACGGGAATTCCGAACTTGTCCTTGAGCTTTGGATCGATCTCGGCATAGCAATCGTCGTTGGGAATCATCTCGCCGCGGCCGGAGAAACCTACGAACGAGCCGAAATAGCGGCGCGCGTCTTCCTTGAATTTCCTGCCGTAGGTGCCGCCGTTGAGCCACTCGAGGCCGCCGCCCGTGCCCATGCCGGGCATCGTGCGGCCACCGCCGAATTCGATGTGATAGCCGCGCGCGAAGCCCAGCTTCCCGGCGAGTTGTTCCTTGTACAGCCACCACGGCACGTACATGTGTCCACCGTCCGCGCCGTCTTCGTTGTGCGCCGGCATGCTCTCGAGCAGCGGCACCTGTCCGCCGAAATCTGCGCCGACCGTGTCCATGATGTATTTGCCGACCTTGCCGCTGGAATTGGCTACGCCGGAATTCAGCATGATGCGCACGGATTCGAGCGCACTCGCTGCCAGCACCACCACGCGCGCCTTCACGCGATGCTCGGTGCCGGTCTTGCGGTCGATGTAGATGACGCCTTCTGCCTGTCCGTCCTTGCGCTTCGTGATCGCGCGCACCATCGCATCGGTGACGATGTCGAGATTGCCCGTGGCAAGCGCGGGCGGCAGGTGCACCGTGGTCGACTGGTAGTTGGCCCGGATGGAACAACCGCGGCCGCAGGCCGTCGCCCAAATGCAGGCGCTGCGCGCGCTCATGTCCTGCGCGAGGATCTGCTGCGCCTTGGCATTGCCCGGATGGAGTAGTTTGGGGATGCGCGCGTGATCGAGGCGCGTCGTGAGCACGGCCCGGTGTCCTGCAACGACCGGGATCTTCAGGCGCCCGGCGCGTTGTTTCACCAGCAGGTCGCTGACGCGCGGCTTGGGCGGCGGCAGCAGCACGCCCGCGGAGGAATTGGGCGTGTTCTCGAGCCCGTCGTTGGCGCCGTATACGCCTATCAACATCTCCACCTTGTCGTAGTACGGCGCGAGATCCTGGTAGTCCATCGGCCAGTCGAAGCCGAGCCCGTCACGGCTGTGCGGCTTGAAATCGTACGGTCCATTGCGCAGGGAAATGCGGCCCCAGTGATTCGTGCGCCCGCCCAGCATGCGCGCGCGCCACCAGACGAACTGGCGCGCAGGGTCGTCGGAAGCGCTCGAATACGGCTCGCCCGGCACCTGCCAGCCGCCGTCGATCGTTGCGTCCCAGAACCCGAATGGCTTCTCCGGCGTGCCCGCGCCGCGCAGCGGTGCCTCGGCGTTGGTTTGAAGCATGGGAGTGTCGGTGGGCGGCGCGTAGTTCCGCCCGGCTTCGAGCATCAGCACTTTCGCGCCGTCCATGGTCAGCGTGTAGGCCGTTTGACCGCCTGCCGCCCCGGAGCCCACGACGATCACGTCGTAGGTGTTTTTGTCGGCCGAAGCCGCTGAGATGAATGACATATTGGGGCTGGATTCTAGGCGCGCTGCCGCGCGCAGTCATAGTCGAAAACTATGCTTTCGTCCGATACGCTGCGGCGCACTCTGTTACCAGACCGGCCCAGCCGGCAAGAGAATCCCACGTGAACGCGAATCTCCTCGGACGGCGGCGGTTGTTGCAGGGTGCGATGGCGGCGGCCTTGCCGTTGAGCCTTTACGGCTGCTCGTCCGACAAGGCGGGGAAGCGCGAGCCGCTCATCGTCGGCGGGCTGCCGGTGACCTGCAATCTCACGCTGCCGGTGTCCTGCACCGCGAAGATCGCCATCAACAAGGCGAATCCCGACGGCCCGCAGTTCGAGTTCGAATACAGCAAGTACAGCGGCTGGCCGGAGATCAAGGAATCGCTGATGGCGAATCGCATCCAGGCGGGCTACATGCTGGCGCCGCTGGTGATGGATCTGGCCGACAAGAAAATCCCGGTAAAGATCGTGTCGCTGGGTCATCGCTCGGGCGCCGTGATCATGGTGCGGCAAGACTCGCCCTACCAGCATTTCACCGAGCTCAAGGGCAAGCGCATCGCGATTCCGAGCCGGTTCGCCGTCGACTTCCTGTTCCTGCGCAAGATGCTCTCGCGCGAGAACATGACGCCGAAGGACATCGAGATCGTCGAGATGCCGCCGCCCGACATGCCGGCCGCGTTGTACGCGAATGCAGTCGATGCGTACTGCACGGGCGAGCCGTTTGGCGCAGCCGCGCAGCGCGCCGGGTACGCGCGCGTGCTGAAGATGACGCGCGACGAGTGGCGCAACTACATCTGCTGCTGTCTCACGGTGCGCGAAGAACTGATCGCGGAAAACCGGCCGCTGGTGCAGGACCTGGTGAACACCATTCAGGGCGCCGGAGTCTGGCTCGATGAAAAGCAGGACAACCGCAACAAGGCGGTGGCCATCGCGTCGGGCAAGGGTTTCTTCAACCAGGACCCCAACATCCTCAAGTTCGTGATGGAGAATCCGACCGACCGTGTGACCTACGGCGACCTGCGCATGATCCGCGAGGAATTCGAGGACTTGATGAAGCTGTCGATGGAAGCGGGCACCATCAAGCACGCGATTCCCTACGAAACCTACATTGACGAAAGTTTCGTGCGGGCGGCGAAGGCCACGACGATTCCGTTGTGATGCGGACCGTTTCATTGTTGCTAGGCGCCATCATGGCGGTCGCGGTCGCCGCCGAAACGCCGCGGCTCACACCACCCGACGATCTGTTCAAAGCCGGCACGTTGAGCCCTGTGATGCCGGCGCCGAAACTCGTGCTCGACGGATCGGACGGCAAGCCGCTCACGCTTGAACGCTTCCACGGAAAAGTCGTGGCTGTAGCGTTTGGCTTCAGCAACTGCGGCGAGGTGTGCCCCATCACGCTGGCGACGCTCGCGGGCGCGCGCAAGAAGCTGGGCCCGGAGGGCGCGGACGTGCAGGTGGTGTACGTCACGGTCGATCCGGAACGCGACGATGCGAATCAGATGAAGAAATTTCTGGGCAGCTTCGATTCCACCTTCGTCGGCGGAGTGGGCACGCGCGCGCAGATCGACGCGGCCGAGAAGAGTTGGGGAATCAGCTCGGTCAGGAATACGAATGCCGACGGCAGCTACACCATCGGCCACTCGTCGTCTATCTACCTGATCAATCGCAAGGGCGGCCTCCGGGCGGTGATGCCGTACGGGCATCCTGCCGACGACTTCGTGCACGATCTCAAGATACTGCTGAGTGAATGAACAAGCGACGAGCCTGGATCATCGCGTGGCCGTTCATCGGATGCGCCATCGCGGCACTTGCCTGGGCCGGCTTTGCGCCCATCAAGGTGCCCTCGCACGACGAACTGTTCGAGATTCCGAAAGGCACCTACGCGCGCCGCATGCAGGGCGACAAGGTGGAGATCCTGCCTTCTCAGATCCGCCTGACGCTGGGTTTGAACGACGTGCTGCTGCTGCGCAATCTCGATGAGGTGCCGCAGGTGTTCGGGCCCACCATCATGATGCCGGGCCAGAGTTTCCGGCTGCCGTTCGAGCAGGCCGCAAGGTACAACTTCGCATGCACTGCGCACGCGAGCGGACAGATGACGATCGTGGTTGAAGACGAGCCGGTGATGCCCTGGTCGAAGATTCACTGGCGAGTACGAGAATGGTGGGAGAACAGAACAAGATGAAGGGTGCGAAGCAGGCGCTGCCGTCGATCCTCGTGATCGCGGTGGTGGTAGGCATCTGGTGGGCTGCCGTAGTGGCGGCGCACAGTGCCATTTTTCCAACTCCCTGGGCGGTGGTCACCGGCACGGTGGAATTGGCGGCGGACGGCACATTGTGGGAACACATCGGCGCCTCGCTCATGCGCGTGGGAGTGGGCTTCGGAATCGCGGTGGCTTTCGCGATCCCGCTCGGACTGTGGATGGGCTGGGTGCGCGGGGCCTTCATGACGCTGAATCCGGTATTCCAGATCCTGCGGCCGATTTCGCCGATCGCCTGGATTCCGATTGCGATCCTGTGGTTCGGCGTCGGCAACGCCTCACCTATTTACCTCATCTTCATCGCCTCGGTGTTCCCGATGATCGTGCAGACCACCGTCGGCGTGCACACCATCGAAAAGCGCTACCTGCGCGCCGCCGACAATTTCGGCGTGACGCGCAAGAAACTCTTCCTGCAGGTGGTGATCCCCGCGACGCTGCCGCAGATCATCGTCGGCATGCGCATCGGGCTCGGTGTCGCCTGGCTCGTGGTGGTGGCCGCCGAGATGATCGCGCTGCATTCGGGTCTGGGGTATCTCATCATCGACTCGCGCAACGCGGGCAATCGCTACGACCTGGTGATCGCGGGCATGATCATCATCGGCTTGATCGGTCTCGCACTCGACGGATTCATGAGGTTGCTGGAGGGCATGAAAATCGTACGGTGGCGCTATGCCCACTAAGATCGAGGTCAGGAACGTCGGCAAGAGCTTCCCGACCGACAACGGCCGCCTCGAGGTCATCACCGATCTCGGCTTCAGCGTGGACGACGGCGAGTTCGTCGCCATCGTCGGCCCCTCGGGCTGCGGCAAGACCACGCTCATGAACATCATCGCGGGATTTCTGGCGCCCGATACGGGTGCGGTGATCGTCAACGGCGTCGAGCGCAACGGCCCGAATCGCAAGGGCATCATGATCACGCAGCAGGGTTCGGTGTTCCCGTGGCTGACCGTGAGGCAGAACCTGCTGTTCGGCCTGCCGGACGAACTGCCCAACCGCGCCGCGCTCGCCGACGAATACGCCGCGCTCGTGGGCCTCAAGGGTTTCGAGAACAACTATCCACACGAGCTGTCGGGCGGCATGTTGAAACGCGC
>DATHJZ010000026.1:0-6544 GCA_035286365.1 Steroidobacteraceae bacterium
TTCAAGCATTTCATGGCCTATAAGAACGCCATCATGTGCGACGACGAAACACTGGTGAACAGTTTCTCCACGGCGCTGTCGCTCGGCGCCATCGTCACCGCGCACGCGGAGAACGGCGATCTCGTTTACCGGCTGCAGGACGAGATCTACAAGCGTGGCATCACGGGACCCGAAGGTCACCCACTGTCGCGCCCACCGGAAGTCGAGGGCGAAGCGGCCAATCGCGCCATTCGCATCGCCGAGGTGTTGAAGGTGCCCATCTACCTGGTGCACGTGTCGTCGCGGCAGGGCCTCGAAGCAATCACCCGCGCACGCAACGAAGGCCAGCGCGTGTTTGGCGAAGTGCTGGCCGGACACCTGCTGCTCGATGATTCCGTCTACCGCGATCCGGATTTCACGCGCGCCGCGGCTCATGTGATGAGCCCGCCGTTTCGCGCTCCCGAACACCAGGTGGCGCTGTGGCGCGGCCTGCAGTCCGGCAACCTGCAAACCACCGCCACGGATCACTGCACGTTCTGCGCGGATCAGAAAGCCGCCGGCAAGGACGACTTCCGCAAGATCCCGAACGGCACGGCCGGCATCGAGAACCGCATGGAAGTGCTGTGGCATCACGGGGTCAACACCGGACGACTCACCATGAACGAGTTCGTGCGCGTCACGTCCACGAACGCGGCGCAGATCTTCAACATCTATCCGCGCAAGGGGAGCATCAGCGTCGGCGCCGATGCGGACCTGGTCGTTTGGGATCCGACCGCGAGCAAAACCATCTCCGCGAAGACGCACCATCAAAAGGTCGACTTCAACATCTTCGAAGGCATGGCCGTGAAGGGCGGCGCGTCGCACACGGTGAGCGGTGGGAAGCTGGTGTACGCCCGCGGGGAGCTGCGCGTCGAGCGCGGCGCCGGCAAGCATGTCGATCGTCCACCGTTTGCGCCGTACTACGACGCCGTGAAGAAACAGATAGAGCTCAGTGCACCGAAACCCGTCCGGCGGTGAAGACGTGAGCAGCAACAAGCCGAACACCGAGATCCCGACCGCCGACGTCCGCCCGGGGCGTCTCAGTGCCGAGAAAATCGCGGCGAACTTCGCGGACATGCATCCGCCGCTGACGCCGTCCGAAGCCATCATCGACGCGGACCGTTGCTACTTCTGCTACGACGCCCCGTGCACCACCGCATGCCCGACCGGCATCGACATACCGGGATTCATCCAGAAGATTCGCAGCGGCAACCTCAAAGGCTCGGCTCACACCATACTGCGCGAAAACATCATGGGCGGCATGTGCGCGCGCGTCTGTCCGACCGAGGTGCTGTGCGAGGACGCTTGCGTGCGCAACACGCACGAAGACCGCCCGGTACGCATCGGCCTGCTGCAGCGTTACGCCACCGATGCGGTGATAGCGGCGCGCACGCCGCTGTTCGAACGCGCACCGCACACCGGACGGAAAGTCGCCGTGGTCGGCGGCGGCCCCGCGGGCCTCGCCTGCGCGCATCGCCTCGCCATGTTGGGGCACGGCGCGACCGTGTTCGAACCGAAGGACAAACTCGGCGGCCTCAATGAGTACGGGATCGCGGCGTACAAGACACCGGACCAATTCGCCGCGCGCGAGGTCGAGTTCATCCTCAGTATCGGCGGCATCGAAGTGCGCACCGGGATGGCGCTGGGCAAGGACATCTCGTTGAGACAGCTGCGCGCGAATTACGATGCCGTGTTCCTGGGGTTCGGCCTCGCGGGCGTCAACGGACTCGGGCTCGACGACGAGCAGATCGAGGGCGTCGCGAATGCGGTCGACTACATCGAGCAGCTGCGGCAGGCGCCTGACAAGGCAATGCTTCCGGTCGGCCGCAGAATCGTCGTGATCGGTGGCGGCATGACGGCCATCGACATCGCGGTGCAGAGCAAGGCGCTCGGCGCCGAAGAAGTGACCATGGTCTATCGCCGCGGGCAGGAACACATGAAGGCGAGCCGCTACGAACAGGAGTTCGCGCAGAAACGCGGCGTCACCGTACGGTACTGGTCCGCACCGCGTCGCCTTCTCACCGACGGCGCGCGGGTCCGCGCCATCGAGTTCGAGACGACGCAGGGGCAAAGGTTCACGCTCGATGCGGACGTCGTGTTCAAGGCGATCGGACAAAAAGTGCTGTGGGACGGACTCGGCGACACGGCGGAGGTCGTGGAGGTGAAGCACGACCGCATCGTCGTCGACGACGAGCGCAAGACCTCACTACCCAATGTCTGGGCCGGCGGCGACTGCGTTGCCGGCGGCAGCGATCTCACGGTGTCCGCCGTGCAGGACGGGAAGCTCGCCGCGCTGTCCATCGACCGTTTTCTGCAGGGCACGGGCCTGAAGGCAGGTGCATGACATGGCCGACCTGAGCACCACATTCCTCGGCATCAAATCGCCGAACCCCTTCTGGCTCGCCTCCGCGCCGCCCACCGACAAGGCCTACAACGTCAACCGCGCATTCGAAGCCGGCTGGGGCGGCGTCGTCTGGAAGACGCTCGGCGAGGATCCGCCGATCGTCAACGTGAACGGTCCGCGCTACGGCGCCCTCCACTCCAACGACCGGCGTGTGATCGGCTTCAACAATATCGAGCTCATCACCGATCGCCCACTCGCCACCAATCTCGCGGAAATCCGTGAGGTCAAGCGCGACTGGCCGGAGCGCGCCATGATCGTCTCGGTCATGCTGCCGATGAACGAGGCGAGCTGGGCGAAGTACGTGCCGATGATCGAGGACACCGGCGCGGATGGCCTCGAGCTCAACTTCGGCTGCCCGCATGGAATGTCCGAGCGCGGCATGGGTTCGGCCGTGGGCCAGGTGCCCGAGTACATCCAGCAGGCCGCCGCGTGGTGCAAGCAGTTCGCGCGCGTGCCGGTCATCGTGAAGCTCACGCCCAACATCACCAATATCCTGCCTGCGGCGAAGGCCGCGAAGGCCGGCGGCGCCGACGCCGTGTCGCTGATCAACACGCTGAATTCGATCATGCGCGTCGACTACGACTCCCTGACTATCTACCCGTCGACCGACGGCATGGGCTCGCACGGCGGCTATTGCGGCCCGGCGGTGAAACCCATCGCGCTGCACATGGTCGCGGAGATCGCGCGCGCGCGCGAGACGCGCGGCCTGCCCATCTCCGGCATCGGCGGCATCACCGACTGGCGTGACGCCGTCGACTTCCTCGCGTTGGGCGCGTCCACGGTCCAGGTCTGCACTGCCGCGATGGTCTACGGCTTCAAGATCATCGATGACCTCACGGATGGACTGCGCAACTATCTGGATAGCAAGGGGTTCGCGTCCGTGAGTGAAATCGTCGGCAAGGCGGTGCCGAGCGTGACCGACTGGCAGTACTTGAACCTCAATCACGTCGACAAGGCGTGGATCGACCAGGACCTGTGCATCAAGTGTGGGCGCTGCCACATCGTCTGCGAGGACACCTCGCACCAGGCCATCACTGCAACGGTGAACGGCACGCGGCATTTCGAGGTCATCGACGCGGAGTGCGTCGGCTGCAATCTGTGCGTCAGCGTCTGCCCGGTGGAAAACTGCATCACGATGCGCCCGATGACGAGCGGCGTCGATCCGCGCACCGGCCGCGCGATTACGCGCGAGAAGGCGGACTGGACCACGCACCCGAACAATCCGGGGCGCAAACAGGTCTGAACGGTCGCTGGCCAGTTTTCAGATAGCCGCAGGAGCGCTGCTTCGAAGGCGTTCTACTCCCAGCATCGCCGCCGACACACCGGCGTCCGCGAGATGTGCCGGCAGCGCCCGGCCCAACGCGAAGTGTGCGCAGGCTTCGCCCATCGCGGCGCACGTCTGAATTCCGTAGCCACCGAGCGCGGCGACCCAGAAAAAACCCCGCGTCGAGGGATCGAAGCCACCCACGAGCCCACCATCGGCAACGAAGGAGCGCAGGCCCGCCCAGGGTCGCATCGGGCGCTGAATCCGCAGCGTCGTGGCCCGCTCGATGCGATCTATCGCCAGCGCGATGTCGAGTTCTTCCGCCTGGACGTCGTGCGGCCGAACGGGGTCCGCATTGGCGGGTGAACCGAGCAGGAGCCCCGCGTCGGGCTTGAAGTAGAAATCCTCGTCCACGCTGGTCACGAAGGGCCAGTGCGCCGTGACGACGCCCTCGGGCGGCTGGAACAGAAATGCCGAGCGGCGCCGGGGTTCGATGCCCAATGGCGCGACGCCCGCCAGCGCGGCCACTTCATCGGCCCACGCACCGGCGGCGTCGATGAGGAGCGGTGCGCGCAATGTATGCGGTTGCGCGCCGCGCATGGCGACCTCGAGCAACCACTCACCTTGCGAGCGTTCGATGGAAAGAATCTGCACGCCGCACTCCAGGCGACTGCCGCGCTGTTTGAAACCTCGAATGAAGCCCTGATGCAAAGTGTTGACGTCGATGTCTGCCGCGCCGGGTTCGAACAACCCCGCCTGCGCGAACTGCGGCTCGAGCACCGGCACCATGGATCGCATCTGCCCCGCGTCGAGCAACTGCAACTGCGGTGTGCTGGCGCGCATGGCCTCGTGGTCACTTGCGACCTGCGCAGACTGTTCGCGCCTGCCAACCACGAGCGCCCCGCGCGGCGACAGCAGTGGATTTTCGACGAAGCCTCGCGGCGGCCGCTCGAAGAACGAACGGCTCGCGCGCGTCAGTGCCCGCACCTGCGGTGTCCCGTAGGTTTCACTGAACAGCGCCGCCGAACGTCCCGTCGAGTGCAGGCCGGCTTGCGATTCCCGCTCCAGGACGACGACCTTCGCCTGATTCGACATGAAGTACGCAATGGACGTGCCGGCGATTCCGGCGCCGATGATGACGGCGTCGATCACGCTTTATCCGTTTGCTTCGCCACGACGGTGGTCGCCGCAAGATCGCCCGTGACATTGCCGAGAGTGGCGAACGCATCCGGGATCGTTTCCACCGCCAGCATCAGGCCCAACGGCGCGATCGGCAAACCCATGAATTGCACTACCGGCATGTTCATCGCCAGCAGGCTCACCTGGCCCGGGAGCCCGACGGATCCCAGGCTGATCACGACCGCGAGCGCGGCGCCCACGGCCAGCTGGCTGGCAGTCAGATCGACCCCATAAATCCACGCGATGTAACAAGACACGCCGATGTACTGCACCGGGCTCGTCATGCGGAACAACGACACCGCCATCGGCAGCACAAGCGCGGTGACGGCCGGCGAGCAGCCCAACCGGTTCTGCGCGCTCTCGACCATCGCCGGCAGTGTCGCAAGCGAGGACTGGGTGCTCACGGCGATCACCTGCGCGGGCAGGATGCCCGCCCCGAATTGCCGCAGCCGCTGCCCGCCCGCGAAGACGGCAACGAGATACAACCCCAGGGTCACGGCCAGATAGAGCGTGCACTGCGCCAGGATGTACCACCCCAGTGCACTCAATACACTCACGCCCGCCTTCACACACATGCTGAACGCGAGTGCGAACACGCCCAACGGCGCCACCCATAACACCCAGCGCACGATGATGACCATGGCTTCGCTAAGCGTCTGGAACAGATCGATGGCCTGGCTCCGCCGGCGCGCTTCGACACGAGTGAGCGCGAAGCCGAACAGCAGTGCGCACACGACCAGCGGCAGCATCGCGCTCTGCGCGGCCGCCGCGATGACATTGGTCGGTATGATCGTGGCGAACCGCTCGGCAAACCCTGCCGTCACGGCATCAGCTGCCGCCGGCGTGCCGATGGCCGCCCGCAGCGACGCCACGAGCTCGGGGTCGCGCGGCAGGAGCGAAAGCTGCAGCGGAGCAAACACCGCCGCGAAAGCCGCTCCGGCGCTGAGCAGCACCAGGAACACGAGGATGGCCCGCCGTGCCGTGCGGCCTGACACTGCCGCATCGCTGGTCGACGCCACGCCGAGAACCACGAGCGCAACGACCAGCGGCACGACCGTCACCTGCAAGGCATGCAGCCACAGATCACCGATGGGCTGCGCTACGCTCGCCACGTCACGGGCTAGGGCGGGTTGAACTGCGGCGAGCACGATGCCCAGCGCCGCGCCGCCCAGTAAAGCCGTCAATACGCGTGCCGTTGGGGACATGGTTCGTGTCGTGCTCAGGTCTCGATGATGCGTTGCGCACGCTTGACGCTCGCATGCAATTGTTCGAGGCGATCGTCACCTTCCTCGCACAGCATGATGAACACCAGATCGAGCAGCTGTTGCAGAACGGCCTGATAGAGCAGCGGCTGGATGTGCGCCCGGTCATCGTGCGCGGAGACGAGCAGCGACATGTCCGCGTGTGCGCGCAGCGGATTCGCGCTGTGTCTCGTCACCGAAACGACCTTGCCCCGCCGCTCGTGGAACTGGCGCTCGGTCTGCCCCAGCGCGGCCTGCCGGCCATGTTCCGAAAACTGGATTAGCACGTCACCCTTCCCCGCGATCGCCAGTGCCGAGCTCATCAACACCGGATCGTTGTGACAGATCACGGGAATTCCCAGCAATGCGAGTTTCATCGCGAACGCGCGCGCCGGCACGCCATCTTCGCCGAGGCCGATGACGAAGACCTTGCTGGCT
>DATHJZ010000027.1:0-14907 GCA_035286365.1 Steroidobacteraceae bacterium
CTGGTTCTGAAGGGTCCGGCGACGGCCCTGCAGAAGCGGTTCAAAGCGGAGCTCGCGAAAAGCGATACCCCGGCGGCCCGCAAGGCGCTGGTACACGCGGCGTTCACGCGCTACCTGGAGATCGTCAACGCCGCGGTGAAGCGGCACGACCCCAACCACCTGAATCTCGGCATCCGATTCGGCGGCACGCCACCCGACGACGTAATTGCCCTCGCCCGCGGCTTCGACGTGTACAGCATGAACAAGTACCGCTGGGCGCCGCCCCCGGAGTTCATCGATCGCGTGTATGCAATTACCAAACTACCGATCCTCATCGGCGAATTTCATTTCGGCGTGCCCGAACACGGCATGGCGCCGGGCCTGGTCCAGGCAATGAACCAGGCCGAGCGCGGCGTCGCGTACTCCTACTACGTGGAGCACGCCGCCGAACACCCCGCGATCATCGGCACGCACTGGTATCAGTGGATCGATCAGCCCGTGACCGGCCGGCGCAACGGCGAAAACTACAATATCGGCTGGATCGACGTGACCGATCGGCCCTACCCCGAGCTCGTGGCGGCCGCCAAGGCCACGCACGCCAAGCTCGATGACATCCATTCGGGCAACCTTGCGGCGACCACGCGACGTTCAAAGGCGTCGGAATTCGGCACGCCCGAAGATTGATATGCGTCATGTCCTTGAGCGCCCTTAGCGCGCGGATTCAACACGCGCCATGACGCATAGCGGTTGAGCTGAGCGCCGCGCGCGCTGCTGTTTGAGCTTGGCACTCTATCTCTCACGCGTGCGCTCCAGCGACTGGTTAGGAGGCGACGTCACTTGCGTGGGCCGGAGTACGCGGAATGAACAATCCGCACCAAACGATCACCTTCGAAGTTTAACTCAACTTCGCACGTGCGATCGCAGGCGCGGATAGTCGGGCATTCGCACACTGAAGTATCCAAATACCACAAGTCCGCCTTCATCAAGCGCTCACGGTTTGCGCCGCGGACGTCATCCATCGCTGCTTGTTGCGCAACGAACACGCCTTCGGGATCTATTAGAGCCAACTTTCCGAGTTTACCTTCCCGCTGCATCGCAAGAACTTGCTCAAAGGTCTGTTCCTTCGTGGATTGAATGGAAACGCCCGCAAATGCTCCCGAATCGTACGCGTGTCGAACAGTCCACGGCCAGTTGTCGAAGGTCATTCCGCAGGAGTACATGAGCCAGGCGAGCGCTGCTAGCGCGCAAGTGCCGACGCCCAACAAGAGACGACGTGTGAACGAGCGAAGACTCACGCGGTGCCTCCTAACGGTTGAGCTGAGCGCCGCGCGCGCCATCGTATGAGCTTGGCACTTTATTCCTCACGCGTCCGCTCCAGCGATTTGTTAGGCGACCAATCATCCCTTGGTTGGATGGCATGTAGCAAAAATCGAGTCGGTGCTCACAAGTTTCCAGGCTGATGCTTGATGCTCGAAGTGGATGTTTGTGCCGTCGCCACAGAAATCTCCCGTGAAGAGCCGGATCGTGCCGCTTGGCGTTTCGTACCAACACTTTGAGGCCTTGCGGTCGACCGCATCCAGCTGTGCCGAGAGGGCCTCCTAAAACTCAGGCTTAAGAATAATGTTCAGATCCACAGCCTCCCGCCGCCGCGGGCTGTACGACACGCATCCCGCCTCCTCACCCGAGACTCGAGTCCAGTTCGGATTTGGGGAAGGCTCTATTGGTGCCGCCGCGCAGCCTCCAATGGCTACCGGTAGCAGGAAGATGAGCAGACGTCTCATGGTCGCCCAACGGCTGAGCTGAGCGCCGCGCGTGCTGCTGTTTGGGCTTGGCACTTTTTCTCCCATGCGTGCGCTCCAGCGAGGTGTTAGGCGACCGATTGCACAAGACAATATTTCTCGACGAGCAGTTCAGCTTGAGTTTTTAATAGAGGTGGGAGAGTGCTGTCTGTCTTTAGCGCAAGCAACACATCTTCGATGCTGATGGCTCGGACACGAGCGGAAATCTTTGGATTTACGCGAACTAGGACTGCGCGTAGAGGCCCCCAAAGGGCTGTGTTGCCTTTCGGAAGGAGGAAGACTAGCGAAGCGTCCGGTTGGCGAGCGACCAACCAAATGTTCCGCAGTATTTGGTAGTTGCAAAAGAACTCCTCCGGCTCGAGAAGCAAAGGATCGCAATGGCCTTCGAGGTTTGGACGATAGAACTTTGAGAGTTTTTCTCTGTGGCGTCCGTCGTCGGTAGCCGTGCCAAACTCGGCTTCAGTGAGCTTGACTTCGCAGTAGGTCCAAGCGCCGCCCGATCCTTTCCATGCAACGTCTACGTTCGTTCCTTCCTCGAAGCTCGGGACAAGTTCAGGCTGCCAATGAACTACAGTCCCGGGCGTACGCAGTGCGTTAAGCAGCTGGGCTGCCCCGCCCATTTCAAAAAAAGGATAAAACAGGTTCAAAGCAAACGCTTGGGACGAATTTAGGTGGTGAAAGTACTTGTGCAGCTTTATGGCTGGGTTTGCAGCCAAGTACTCCTGAACTCCGGTGCGGCACGGCTCTAAGATGTTCAGCCACTGCATCTCTTTGGGGAGGATGTGCGCTCGAGGCACGGATTTGCCGTGATACAAAAAAATACCTGCTTCACTGACACCAAGGCAGCGCGCCTTGTATTGGCCAAGATGGCTATGGAAAGATTGGGCGAAAGTTGGCATGACGATCGGCTGCTGCCTAACGGCTGAGCTGAGCGCGCGGCGCGCTGCTGTTTGAGCTTGGCACTTTATCTTGCACGGCTGCGCTCCAGCGAGGTGTTAGGCCACTCACTACGGCTTAGAGAGGCGAATCATTCCTATATTCTGCGTGCGCGGCCCGGTATGCGGCCACCTCAGATCTTGCTTGCAGGGGAGATAGCCAGGCGCAACTATCTCGATTGATCCCTCAGCAACGAAGCTCTCAGCGAGGATGGAATTGATACCCCACTGGTAGTAGGGCGGCACATCAAACGTCCCATTACTGGCGGTGGCAACCGATAGTTCCCGCACTAGGTCCTTGCGAGGAACCGCCAGTCGGATTAACGCACCCGCCACGGGCTTGCCGTCGTCTGAAGAGATGACGGTTCCTTCGATACCGGGTCGGTACGTAAATCTGGCCGGCCAACAGCCAACGAGCAGAGAAGCTGTTGCGAGGGTGATGATCAGTCGCGCGAGCATGAGTGGCCTAACGGGTGAGCTGGGCTCCGCGCGCGCTGCGGTATGAACTTGGCACTTTATCCTTCACGCGTCCGCTCCAGCGATTTGTTAGGTGGCACATCAGGCTCATACATTTGAGTCACGGGCGATTGAGGTAGAGGGGTGACTGGCGGCGGCGCTTCCAGATCAAAGTGCGGCTCGTACGGATCGGTAGTAGCTACATGGACTCCGCTCCAGAATGCGCCGACTGCGAGCACAAAGGCCACACCACCAAATGCCACCCTCGCATCTCCGCGGGCGAAAGCCGCAACAATCGCGCAGGCGACCGCTGCAAAAGCGAGCACGGCCACAAGCCAACGAATCCGCTTCGATTCTGGCGGAGCCGCAGAGTATGTGGGTTTGTGTTGATCGTGGAGCAGGGGATGTGGCGCAAGCGTCTCAGTGCCCACCTAACGGTTGAGCTGAGCGCCGCGCGCGCTGCAGTATGGGCTTGGCACTTTATTCTGCACGCGTGCGCTCCAGCGATTTGTTAGCGGGCACTACTTCACGACTGGGGCATCGATGGTCCACGCCAACCAGACCCACAAGATGGTGAACGGAGGCCCCAGAGCAGCGAATACCTTTACCCACTTCTCATTCACCGTCACCTGACCGCGAAAGCCAGAGACCTGAATCAGATTCAAGGCAATGGCGAGTCTCGCCCCGCCTCGAAAAAGCACCCAGTAGGCGAAGGCGCAAGACAGAAGGAAAATCGAGACATACCAAGACCACACGTAGGGGTTCAAATCCTGCGGGCGAAAGAAGCTCCAAACGTTGGGAACCTTGCCTACAACTTGGCTGATACCCATCACAACCCACGGCAGGATTGCTGCGCCAAAGATGCGGTGTCGTATCGTTTGTAACTCCGCGGCGTTCTCTACGTCGTCGGTCCTGGGCGCCCCATTTCGTGGAGCGAAGACATAGAAGTTGAGGGCTGTTACTCCGATGCACAGTGCCCAAAAGTACTTACCGACCAAATCGAACATGCCGTTGCCTGTGCCCGCTAACGGTTGAGCTGAGCGGCGCGCACGCCGCCGTTTGAGCTTGGCACTTTATCTATCACGCGTCCGCTCCAGCGATTTGTTAGCCGCCACCAGGCTTTTTGCCCTCGTCTTTGGTCCAAGCGATGTCCTTCGCTTGCGCTGCCGATAGACGCAGAGATGATTTCTGGCTTTCATGAGCAATCGCTCCTGACACGTGCGCACCATCGAAAATGCAACTTTCAAACGAGGAGCGGCGCAAATCTACTTTGATCAGGTTTGCTCGGACGAAGCGAACCTGTGAAAAAGTAGAGCATCGAAGGTCCGACGATTCGAGCGATGCGTCTGAAAAGTCGACGGAAATAAAGTCGTTCCAGCAAAGATTTGACTGTGCCAGATCCGTGTTTAAAAACGAAACACTCTGTATCTCGGAACGCCCAAAGAACGTGCGCCTCAACGTCAAGTTATCAAGATGGACAGTCTCAAGACGTGTGCGGAAGAAGTTCACGCCCAGTGGTTCGCGATCATCGTACTGAGGTAGATGGTCTGGCATCGGCGGGGTCTTGCCTGAGTCGAGATACCCCAGTTTTTGAAGCAGACGGCAAGAATCGTCGTACGGAAGTCGCATGGGCGCCCCCAGAGCATCTGCAATCGTCAGCGATAGTGGCGCGGCGAGAACTACGCGACGGGTGAGCATGGCGGCTAACGGCTGAGCTAAGCGGCGCGCGCGCTGGCGTATGAACTTGGCACTTTATCCCTCACGCGTCCGCTCCAGCGATTTGTTAGCCGTCAAAAGTGATGTGCCCGGCTTCGGCATACATTAATGCTCCAGGAGCGTTCGCATGGTCAATGCCCGGAATCTGAGGAGCAAGCCTTACCCAAGCCATCAGCATAGTCTCACCACTTTTCATGGCTTCAAAGAGGCTGTGGAAAAACTCGGCAAAGCTATTTGTTTTTCGATCGACCACCAAGACGGTGTTGGCTCCCCAACTATTTCGAGGACCAAGGGCATTCATGTAGTTATTGGGCGGATTCTCACTCGCCACCACAGCGACATAGGCGCCAGCCGCTTCTGTCAGGTCACGAATCCCCGCCGCGGATCCTGCGACGCGACCGTCAGCGCCCACGTTGCAGTAGAGAAAAATGACTTCGCATCTCGGAACGGCGCCATCCGTCAGGAATGATTCCCTAAATGGTGGTGCAAGAACCTTTCGGTCCTCCATAGCCAGGGACGCACCTGGTTCACCTTGAAGGTTGAGAAAGCCGATACGCGGTTTGGAGATGCGTAGCGGCTTGCCAACTGTAGTGGTCCGAGTTTCAGACCCACGGGCGCCGAAGAGTTTAGATAGAAGGGACACGCCTGCCTCTTTGACGGCTAACGGTTGAGCTGAGCGGCGCGCACGCCGACGTATGAGCTTGGCACTTTATTTATCACGCGTCCGCTCGAGCGATTTGTTAGGCGGCAGCCAGGCCACGGAGAGATCATGCTCGTAGCACCCAACGCACACTCAAAGTCCCCGCTGCAGTGAATGCAGCGAAGAAGACAAAGCTGAGTACGTAGAACAAGATGAGCTTTGGCTCCGATGTCGAATCGAATCGATGACGGAGAACGTGGACAAGAAGAGCCGCAGCAATACCAGCAACAAGTCCACCTGCGCCTCCAAGCCAGAGGGGTGCGCCAGCAACACTCACGGACATCGCCGAGAGAGTCCCCACAACGGAAATTGACGACCCCAGATCATAGATGGCTAGTGGTGATCGACCGCTGCGACGTGGAATCCAGATCAGGAGCACCGAAAACACAATAATTGAGATCGCCGCCAAGAACGCGATTTGGGTGGGTGACATTGTGCTGAGCCCTCCTGCCGCCTAACGGTTGAGCTGAGCGGCGCGGCCGATTTAACTAGAGCACGCCCCCCGCGCTGTCGTCAAACGAGTCCGCGTGCTTATGCAACACGTCCATAAACCACGGCTTCTGGACCAAGTCCGGCAAGTGATTCGCAAACGCCACTACACCTACCGCACCGAGAAGCAATACGTCGGATGGATCCAGCGCAAAAGACCGGGTGACGATGCTGCCCGAAATAGCAGGCTCGCCGTTACGCACGCGTCTCAAGTTCCATCGACCTGAGAACTCCCGCGATTCAACTAGCCCACTACTGCTTGAGCGTGATCGATTCCATCAGCGTTCGGCCCAGCGCGCCGCATCCCGGATCACGCGCTTCCATGCAGTTGTACGACACCACGAGCAGCTGCCCTTCGAGTGAAGTCATCGTCATGACATTGCGGATCGTGCCGTCGATCGCCGGTGAATCGAATACCAGGAAAACAAAATCCGCGCCGTTGAGCTTGCGCACGCCGCTCGATTCGAACTTCACGCCGGTCATTCCCTTGCGGACCGCCACTTCGAATTCGCGCAACTCCGCAGGCTTGATCAGCACGGGCTTCTGATCGAAGGCGATGTTTATGGTGGTCGCCTCGTTCGAGAGTACGTAGGCGGGAGCCCGCGCCCCCGGATACTTCACGCGGCGCATCTCGTCGGACATGAGGGAGAACTCTGACGGTACGAGCATCGTGAGCTTCCCGTCGAGCAGCGCACGACGCTGCGGCGGTTCGCCTGCCCCAACGAGCGTGCTCGTCACCAGTGCACCCAGCAACAACAGCATGGCCTTCATCTCATACCTCCCGCCGTACGGATGAACAGCTTCGCACGGCGGAGGCGGTGATGAAACTCGGGAGGCGGGCGCCGGTGGCCCAGAACCCCCCTAGTCTCCTGCTCGAGCGCCTGCAATCGGTAAACAGGGCTCGCGCGTTCCGACACCACCGGCGCCAACTCACGTGAGTAGCGCGAGACGTGCCGGAGGTTCCATGAAGTGAAGCTCGCTTAGTAACCCTGCGCCGCGCCGTCCTTGCGCGATTCCGATGCACCGAAATACACACCCTCGGCATTTCTCATGATGGCCTGGTAACCGCCGAAGTCGCCGTCGTTGGCCACCTTGACCTTGTGACCGCGCGCCTGGAGCGCCTTCACGGCCTCGGGTGAAACGCCAACCTCGAATACCACCTCGCCACCGTCGTGCATCTGCTCATCCGTCGGCTCGCTCGATCCGTCATGCCGCGCGCGCGGCGCGTCACCCGCTTCCTGCAGGTTCATGCCGAAGTCGATGAGATTCACGAGGATTTGCACGTGTCCCTGCGGCTGCATGGCGCCGCCCATCACACCGAAGCTCAGCCAGGGTTTGCCATCCTTGGTGACGAACGCCGGGATGATGGTCTGGAACGGCCGCTTGCCGGGCGCATACACGTTCGCGTGGCCCTCTTTGAGCGAGAACAGCTCGCCGCGATCCTGGAGGATGAAACCGCAGCCATCGGGCGTCATGCCGGAACCCATGCCGCGATAATTGCTCTGGATCAGGGAGATCATGTTGCCGGCTTCGTCGGCAACGGTCATGTAGATGGTGTCGGCCTGGTCGAGCGCCTTCGAATCCGTCGGATACTCGAGCGCGGCCTTGTCCATGCTGATCAGCGCGCGGCGCTTCGCGGCGTAATTCTTCGACAACAATCCCTTGAGCGGAATCTTCGCGAAGTCCGGATCCGCGTAGTAACGCGCCCGGTCTTCGAACGCGAGTTTCTTCGCCTCGATGAACACGTGGAGGTAATCGGCACTGCCGTAACCCATCTTCTTGAGATCGTACGCCTCGAGAATGTTGAGCATCTGCAACGCGGCGACGCCCTGCGAATTCGGCGGCAGCTCCCAGACGTCGTATCCACGGTAGTTGGTCGAAACCGGCTCCACCCACTGCGAATGATGCGCGGCCAGGTCGGCGGCGGTCAGATATCCGCCGTTCGCACGCATGTAGGTTTCGATGCGTCTGGCGATGTCGCCCTTGTAAAACGCGTCGCGGCCGCCATTCGCAATGGCGGTCAACGTGTCGGCCAGCTGCGGATTGCGGAACACTTCGCCCTTGGCCGGCGCGCGTCCGTTCGGCATGTAAACTTTTTCGAAATTCGGAAACTTCGACAGAACGCGGGCGTTGCGCGCCCAGCCTTCGGCGATCACTTCAGTGACCGGAAAACCGTCGCGCGCATACGCGATCGCGGGCTGCAGCAGCTCCTTCATCGGGAGCTTGCCGAACTTGCCGTGCAGCTCGAACCAGCCATCGACCGCGCCGGGCACCGAAACGGGCAAGGGCCCGTTCTTCGGAATGGTCTTCGATCCAAGCTTCGTGAGTTCCGCGCGCAGTTTGTCGAGGGTGAGGGATTTCGGCGAACGGCCGCTGCCGTTCAGTCCGTAGAGTTTTTTTGTCTTCGCGTCCCAGACGATGGCGAACAAGTCGCCGCCGACGCCGTTTCCCGTGGGCTCCATGAGCCCGAGCGCGGCATTCGCCGCGATCGCCGCATCCACCGCGGTACCGCCGCGCTTGAGCACGTCGAGCGCGATCTGGCTCGCGAGCGGCTGACTGGTCGCGGCCATGCCATGGGTCGCCAGAACCTCCGAGCGGGTGGGCACCATTGAGCCGCTCGGGCGCGGACCGGCGAACGACCCTTCCATCGTCATGAGAAAAAGTGCCGCAAAGAACAGCGCGCGGCGCGGATCAGGCCGGCTTCTGCGCGCGTGCGAGGCCCGAGTCGAAAACCTGTCGGACTTCGCCATTGGTGACACGCTCCTGGAAACGTCCCTGCGTGTAGTTAGCCACCACGCGCCGCCAGAATGCGACGGCCACGGGGTTGCGCAGGTATTCGATGATTTCCCAGCGCCCGGCAAAGCGGTTGAGAATGAGTTCGACAGCGAGGCGGCCGACGCCGCGGCGGCGAAACGTGCGCGCGACGAAGAATTCCGCCATGCGGTAGTCGACGGGCTTGCCGGCCGTAGCGCTGCCGCGCGCCACCATGGCGAATCCGACCGGTTCAGCGCCGCGCACGATGACCAGCGGATTGACGGTGGAGTCGCCGAACCAGCGCGCGAGCTGATCGGACTCGCTGTAGCCGATTTCACCGAGCGAAGTCGCGCTGAACACACCGGTGTTCAACGGTGAGAGGTCGTCGAGGTAATCGCTGTAGACGCTTTCGATCCACTCGCGGTCGCGGACCGCGCCGCGCGCATCTCGGACACTGACTGTCACGCTCCCCCCTGAAAGACAAAGCCCGGGCAGACGTTGTTACGCACTGCCCGGGCCGTCATGAGCCTGTTGGCTCGCGAAGATCTAATCGAGTTCGATTAGTTCTTCGGGGCTTCAGCCGGAGCGGCCGGAGCGGCAGCATCGGCCGGCGGCGCATCGGCAGGGGCCGGAGCCATGGCACCATCAGCAGGCGGCGTGGCAGCGGCATCAGCCGAAGACGCAGCGGCGTCGGCGGAGGAGGCAGCGGCATCGGCCGAAGAGGCGGCAGAGTCAGCAGCCGGAGCAGCCGTCTCGGCGGCTTCCTGCTTGCTGCAGCCCATCAGCGCGAAAGCCGCGATAGAAGCGGCGAGAGCAACGTTCAATTTCATGTAGGGGTACCCCAAAATTATCTAGTGGTAAGTGAGACCAAACAAACGTTTGTTACGCGATTCACATCGCGGCGCGCGATTTTATCGATTCCCCGATGCATTTGAAACAAGTGCAATTTTTGTCCGTTGGTGGCGACAGGTCCGGAGCAAACGGCGTTGCGCTTCGTCGTCCAATGCTGACTGGCCGCGCATGCAAACGCCGGAATGATCGATTTGTTGCGCTGCATCAACACGTTACGAGCGTGCCGGGACGCATAGAATCGAGCCATGAATTCACCAGCCATTAAACAAAACGCGGACAACTGGACCGCCCTCTTCGCCGAACACATCGAACGGGTGAAGAAGCGCAGTGGATCAGCACTGCAATCCACTGGATTTGACGCGCTGCTGGTGCACGCCGGCACGCCGCCGCTGCTGTTTCTGGACGATCACCATCTGCCGTTTCGTGCGCAGGCGCCATTCAAGGTGTGGGCGCCGCTCCCGGATGCGCCGGATTCGTTCGTTTACTTCGCGCCGGGCAAGAAACCCCAGTTGCTGATTCACCAGCCGGTCGACTACTGGCACAAGTCGCCCGAATTGCCCGATTCCTACTGGACCCAGGCGTTCGAGATCGCAAGTTGCGCCGATCGCGCGGCCTCCCGCGCGGCGCTGCCCAAGGATTTGTCAGGCGCTGCGTTCATCGGCGCGCCGTTCCCCGAGCTTGTCAGCTGGGGCGTGAAGGCCATCAATCCGGAACACCTCATCGCTCAACTCGACTTCGGACGCGCCAGCAAGACGGCGTATGAAGTCGCCTGCCTACTCGAGGCAAACTTGCTCGGCGCACGCGGCCATGGGGCCGCGGAGCGGGCGTTTCGTGCCGGCGCGAGTGAATTCGAGATTGCGCTGGCATTCATGGCGGCCTGCGGCCAGCGCGAACGCG
Organism: Steroidobacteraceae bacterium; assembly: GCA_035286365.1. Lineage (GTDB taxonomy): Bacteria > Pseudomonadota > Gammaproteobacteria > Steroidobacterales > Steroidobacteraceae > CADEED01. Next base: position 10,578 of record DATHJZ010000027.1, read on the forward strand.
AGCTGCCTTACAACCCGATCATCGCGCTCAACGAAGGCGGCGCGGTGCTGCATTACCAGGTCCAGCAGCGTGACAAACCGGCGAAACTGCATTCGCTGTTGATAGACGCCGGCGCGGAATTCGGCGGTTACTCCTCCGACATCACGCGCACACACTCCCACCACGACGCGGAATTCGCATCGCTCATCAAGGGCTTCGACCAACTGCAGCTCAAGCTGTGCGCGCAGGTGCGCGCCGGCCTCGACTGGCGCGATTTCCACCAGGCGTCGTACCGCGCCATCACCGAGTTCTTGCGTGAAGCCGGCGTGATTACCGTGAGCGCCGACGAAGCCATCGACAGCGCGCTCACGTCGGTGTTCTACCCGCACGGCATCGGTCATTTGTTAGGGCTGCAGGTGCACGACGTGGGCGGCCAGCAGGCCACGCCCGACGGTCAGCAGATCGAGCGGCCGTACAACCATCCGTTCCTGCGCCTGACGCGCAAGCTGGAGGACGGATTCGTGGTGACGGTCGAGCCGGGTTTCTACTTCATCGACCAGTTGCTCGACGAGGCGAAGACGAAGCCGATCGGAAAGATGATCGACTGGAAACGCGTGGCGCAGCTCAAGCCCTTCGGCGGCGTGCGCATCGAGGACAATGTCGTCGCGCGTGCGGGCACGCCGGAAAATCTCACGCGGCAGGCATTTCAGGCGTAAATCGCGGGCGCCCTGAGAGAATTTCGCGACTCGCGACAGAGAATGTTCGAGGCGGTTTGCAACTCGCCCTCCAGGGAGATCATCGATGACGACACATCGCAAGTTGGTCGCGCGGCTGGTCGCCGCGTTCTGTATCAGCCTCGCAACCACGTCATCCGCCGCAGAACCTGCCAAGGAACGGCCGCGCCCGGCGCTTTCGGTAGGCAGCATTCCCGAAGACGCGCTCGGCAAGGATCTCGACGGCAACCAGGTGCGCATCAGCGATCACGCGGGCAAGGTCGTGATCGTGTCGTTCTGGGCCTCCTGGTGCGGACCCTGCAAGCAGGAGTTGCCCGTGCTGGCAGGTCTCGCGAAACGGGTCGGGACCGAGCACATGAAGATCATCGCGATCAACTATCGCGACGAGTTGCAGCCATTCAAATACGTGGTGAAAGTGCTCAAGGACTATCCGATCACGATCCTGCGCGACTCGAGCGGCAAGACGGCGCGGAAGTTCGAAGTGCAGGGTATTCCGCGCATGATCGTCATCGGTCGCGACGGCAAAGTCGCCGCGGATCACACGGGCTATGGCGAAGGCGCGCTGCCGGGGCTGGTCGAGGAGCTCAACGCGTTGTTGGCGCAGCAGACCTGAGACGCCGGCGGCTATCCCGGCGTTGTCACCCGCAATTTCACGTGCGCGGGGCGAACAACACCCGAAACGACAGCGCCGCGTACAGACCGCCGACGATCGCGACACCGAGCAGAAACAAGACTCCCGGACCACTCGCATTCGGGATGAACAGCGCGGCGCAGACGCTGACCACCACCGCGCCCACTGCGGAAAGGCCGATCGCGAAGCGTGCGCGCCGAAACAGAAACACGGCAACGGCCACTGTAGCGGCGCCGAGCGCCAGCACGTAGGGACGATGTTCCGCCTGCCGTTCCGTGAACAGCGCCGTCCACATCCAGCCGAGCCCGAGCAGCATCGACACGACGGCCGCGGTCCGGAACATCCAGGTGTAACGAACCACGGCCATCGACTGATCTCGTTAGCTGACTACTTTTTCGCGAGCAGGTCGCGGATTTCCTGCAACAGTACTTCCTGCCGCGGGGTCGGCGGCGGCGGGGCGGCCGGGTCGGGTTTCTTGAGCTTGTTGATTCCGCGGATCAGCATGAACAGCACGAACGCGACGATCATGAACTGGAAGGTGATCTGCAGGAAGTTGCCGTACTTCAGGATCACGTCCTTGCCGCCGGGATCCGTGCCAAGCCTCACCGCGAGGTCGGTGAAATTCACGTTGCCGATCACCATGCCGAGCGGCGGCATGATGATGTCTTCGACGAGCGAGCCCACGATCTTGCCGAACGCCGCGCCGATGATCACACCGATGGCGAGATCGACGACGCTGCCCTTCATCGCAAATTCTTTGAATTCTTTGCCGAGACCCATGGCTCACCCCTGGCTTGTCATTGAAGTGCGGGCGAGCTTACGGCAGCGCAACGCGACAAGGCAAAGCGCGGAACTGGCTGCGCTCCCAAATGCGAAACGGGCGCCCTGAGGCGCCCGTTTCGCAATGCTTTGCAGCGTCGACTTACTTCGAAGATTTCTTTTTCTTCTTCGGAGCAGCGGCTTTTTTCTTCTTCGGCGCGGCGGTCTTCTTGGCTTCCTTGGCAGCGGCGACCTTGCTGGCCTTCTGCGCCTTGGCAGCCTTTTCCCGCACCTTCTTGGCTTCGGCCTTCGCCTTCTTGTCGTCCTTGCTCTGGGCCGCATCGACCTTCGGCTTGTCGGCTTTCTTCGCCTTCTTGTCTTCCGGCGCGGCATCGACGGCCACCGGAGCCGAACGCTCGACCAGCTGCATCAGCGCCATCGGGGCGTTGTCGCCCGCGCGCGGCGCCATGTGCAGGATGCGCGTGTAGCCACCCGGACGCGCCTTGAAGCGCGGACCGATGGTTTCGAACAGCTTGGTGACGATCTCGGTGTCACGCAGGCGCGCAAAGGCGAGACGGCGATTGGACTCGCTGTCTTCCTTGCCGAGCGTGATGAGCGGCTCGACGACCCGGCGCAGTTCCTTGGCCTTCGGCACCGTCGTGCGGATGGTCTCGTGACGCAGCAACGACACCGACAGGCTGCGCAGCAGCGCATGTCTGTGAGGCGCGTTGCGCGACAGCTGGCGACCGGAAAGGTGATGACGCATTTAACTGATTCCTGACTATTAAATCATGCCGCGATCGGCATCGTGCTTGAGGCCGGCCGGCGGCCAGCCATCGAGACGCATACCGAGCATGAGCCCGTGGCTCTGCAGCACTTCCTTGATCTCGGTGAGCGACTTCTTTCCGAGGTTCGGGGTGCGCAGCAGCTCGACTTCCGTGCGCTGCACGAGATCGCCGATGTAGTGGATGTTCTCGGCCTTGAGGCAGTTGGCCGAACGCACGGTGAGCTCGAGCTCATCGACCGGGCGCAGCAGCAACGGGTCGAACTGCATTTCAGAGACCTTGGTCGAAGCTTCTTCTTCGCCCTGCAGGTCCACGAACACCGACAGCTGATCCTTGAGGATGCCGCCGGCGCGACGGATGGCTTCTTCCGCGTCGATGGTGCCGTTGGTTTCGATGTCGATCACGAGTTTGTCCAGATCCGTACGCTGCTCGACGCGCGCGGCATCGACCATGTACGTCACGCGACGCACGGGCGAGAACGAAGCGTCCAGCTGCAGGCGGCCGATCGGACGACTCTGCTCTTCGAACGCGGCGCGATTGGCAGCCGGGCGATAGCCACGGCCGCGCTCAACACGCAGCGTCATCGTCAGTTCACCGGCCTTCGTGAGGTTCGCGAGCACCAGCTCCGGGTTCACGACTTCGATGTCATGGTCCGTGTGGATGTCGCCGGCCGTCACCGGGCCCGGGCCCTTCTTCGACAGACGCAGCTCGGCGCTGTCGCGCGTGTGCATCTTGAGAGCGACCTGCTTCAAGTTCAGCAGGATGTCGACGACGTCTTCCTGCACGCCTTCGATCGAGGTGTACTCATGCAGCACGCCTTCGATCTCGACTTCCGTGATCGCGGCGCCCGGCATGGACGACAGCAATACGCGACGCAGCGCGTTGCCGAGCGTATGGCCAAAGCCACGCTCGAACGGCTCGATGACGACGCGCGCCTGGCGCGGGGCCGTCGGCTGCACTTTCACGACTCGGGGCTTGAGAAATTCGCTGACTGATCCTTGCATAACTACCTCTGGCGCTCGCGCGCCACTTTCAACCCGCCGAAGACGGCGGGTCCGAGAAAATCAATTACTTCGAATAAAGCTCGACGACGAGGTTCTCGTTGATGTCCGGCAGGATCTCGTCCCGTCCCGGCACCGACTTGAACACGCCGCGGAATTCCGTGCCGTTCACGTCCACCCAGTCGGGCAGACCCACCTGCGTCGCAATCTGCATCGCGCCCTGGATGCGCAGCTGCTTCTTGGCCTTCTCGCGCACGGTGATCACATCGCCGGCCTTGCATTGGTACGAGGCGATCGTGACGCAGCCGTCGTTCACCGAGATCGACTTGTGCGACACCAGCTGGCGCGCTTCGGAGCGCGTCGAGGCGAAGCCCATGCGATACACCACGTTGTCGAGACGGCACTCGAGCAGCTTCAGCAGGTTTTCACCCGAGGAGCCGG
>DATHJZ010000028.1:0-6138 GCA_035286365.1 Steroidobacteraceae bacterium
GTGCAGACGATGAAGGTTGGCGGCAAAGCCCAGTTCGTTTGCCCGGCGAGCCTGGCCTATGGCGAACGCGGTTCGCCGCCGACCATTCCGCCGCAGTCCACGCTGGTGTTCGACGTCGAGCTGATCGAGATCGTCAAGTAAGCCGACTCGCTACTGCGATACACGAGGCGCGGCGACGAAAGTTGCCGCGCCTTTTTCATACCCGGCAAACAACCTGGGCAACAACCCGGCAACGTGATCGCCGGCGCAATTCGGCCTTCTGACGGGCCTGGAAGCCCCGTTTCCGGCTTCAAACTGTGATCCGCTAGGGGAAAGCCTGAGTGGGCGGGCCGTAGACTGCCGCCATGGTCGAGCTGCTGCGCACACTAAAAGGAGTGTCTTTCACGCTCCGCGCACGCCCGCGCGCCGGCTTTGCGGCGGCGTGGGTCATGGCCGCGCTGTGGGGCTCGCTCGCGCACGGCGCGACTTTCACAGGCACGGTATTCGAAGACGCGAACTATGGCGGCGGCGCGGGCCGCACGCGCGTCGCGTCCGGCGGCGCCGTGCTGCCGAACGTCGTCGTCGAGCTGTATCGCGTCAGTGACGGTGTGTTCATCGCCACGACGACCACGAACGCCGGCGGCGTCTACTCACTGACCTCCGGCGCGACCAACGCCGCGATGCGCGTTCGCGTGGTGAACGGCTCGGTGCGCTCTGCGCGCACGGGTGGCGCGGCATGCACGACCTGCGTACCCGTGCAGACTTTTCGGACGGATGCCGGAAGCGGCGCGGCGGTGAACGTCACCAATCGCGTCGGTGGAGAATCGCCCGGCGTCAGCGATGCGGTGGTGAATCCCGGCGCCTCAAACTACTCCACGCTGACCGCCGGAACGCGCGTGCCGCAATCCATCACCACGGCGACACCCGCGGCCAACAATTCCACCATCAGCGGCATCGATTTCGGTTTCAACTTCGACACCGTTGTGAATACGCGTGACATCGCCGCGTGCGGCGCCGCCAGTTCCAGCTACCCCTGCCAGGGCTCACTGCGACAATTTCTCATCAATGTGAATACGCTGGGCGGCGAGGGCGCGCTGGCGCAGTCCGGCAGTGGACAGATCGACGGCTCGACTTCGTTCTTGCCGGGCGGCGCCGAGTCGAGCATCTTCATGATTCCGAACGGTCAGCTCACCGGCGGCGTGGCCGTGATCAGCCTCGCCGCCGCGTTGCCGGCGATTTCCGGTGCCAGCACGCGGCTCGATGGCAGCACGCAGACCGTCAACGTCGGCAATACCAACGCCGGCTCGCTCGGCAGCGGCGGCACGGTCGGCGTCGATGGCATCTCATTGCCTGCATTTCCGCGCCCGGAAGTGCAGCTCACCGCGGGCAACACCGTCGTGATCCTAAGCGGCACCAGCACGCAGGTCCTGGGTTTGGCGCTGCGCCAGGGCTATCTACAGCTCACTGGCAGCGGCTGCCTGGCGCGCAACAACCTGGTCGGCATGACGGCCACGGGCGACAGCAGCGACAATGCCGGCAGTACCTACGGCATCGAGTTCGCCGGTACGAACGCCATCGTGCGCAACAACTTCGTGACCGTGAACAACTCCGGCATTCGCACACAGGGCGGCGGCACCGGTTCGCTGATCACGCTGAATGAAGTCGCGCGTCCGACAGCAGGGCACACCGATACGTTCGACGGGATTTTGCTGGTAGGCACCGTGAGCTCGATCCAGGTCACGGCGAATCTGACCCGCGATCAGCGCGGCGGCGGTATCGAGGTCGGCTTCGGCGGTGGCGCCTCGGCCAGCAGCATCACGGTCAGCAACAACACCGTGCGCGACAACGGCTTCGCCAATGTCGGTGGCGGCGCGTCATCGACCGAGCCCATCGGCATGGCAGCATACGATTACAGCGGCTCGGCCGTCCTCTTCAGCCGCAACCTGATCCGCGACAACGCCGGCGCCGGCGTGCTGGTCATGAACGCGAATGGCACGACTCTGTCGCAGAACAGCTTCAGCAACAACGGCGGATTGAGCATCGATCTCGATCCGCGCTCCATTGACCCGAACGGACTCGGTGCGCCGCAGGGCGTGACTCTGAATGACAATGGCGATGGCGACGCCGGGCCCAATGGCCTGCGCAATTGTCCGGTGGTGATCGCCGCATCGCTCATGGGAGCCGAACTATCGCTCAGTGGTTTTGCGCGTCCCGGCAGCGCCATCGAGTTGTACATCGCGCAGGCGGACGTCACGGGCTTTGGTGAAGGCCTGACCTATCTAGGCACGCTCACCGAAGGTTCGGGCGCCGATCTCGACACCACCACTGGCCCCTATGGTCCCGGCAACATCAACGGACTCGCGCAAGGCACCGACAACACCAGTCGCTTTGCCTTTCGCATCCCCGTGCCCGCGGGCGTTTCGCTCGGCACTCGCCTGACCGGCACCGCGACCATCGGCGGCGAGACCTCCGAATTCGGCGGCAACGTGATCGTCACCGCGGGACCGACCTTGCTTGTGGCAAAAACCTCGCAATCGGTTTCCGATCCCGTGAATGGCAACGCAAATCCGAAAAGCATTCCCGGCGCAACGAAGCTCTACACGGTGCGGGTCACCAATCAGGGCAGCGGCGCGGTCGACAGCAATGCGCTGGTAGTGCTCGATCCCATTCCGTCTAACACTCGCCTGTACGTTCTGGATCTCGGTGCGCCGGGCAGCGGCCCGGTTAGCTTCGTCGATGGTGCGCCGAGCAGTGCACTGACCTGGACGTTCACCGCGCTCAATAGCGTCACCGACGATGTGGATTTCTCCAACGACGGCGGCACGACCTGGGCCTACGTGCCCACACCCGGTGCCGACGGCAGCGATATTGCGGTGAACGCACTGCGCCTGCGGCCGAAGGGCACGATGGCCGGTAACAGCGGCGGCGACACTTGGTTCGAACTGCGATTTCGGGTGCTGATCAACTGAGGATGATGCAATAGATTCCATACACGCCTTGGTCGCAGAACCCGCCGGAGTCTCCGTTGACGTTACGATCAATACCGATCAGTTCCCCGGCATGACCGGCCGGGTTCGAGAGGGGGCGATCTACTTGGGAGCCGAGAAATCTTTTTGGGGTGAATGCGCCTTTGCAGCAGGAAACTGCCCAGTCAACGGGCAGAGAAGATGAAGCTTGCGTCGTGCGCATCGCTTCTGCTCGCGCTCCCGCTCGGCGCTTGCAGCCGTCAGATGCCAAACGTCGATTTCTGTAAGGTGCTCGATTCGAAAGCCGCGTTTCAAGATCGCGAATTCAAGACCGAGATTCTGGTGATTGGAGGAGCGGCGATTGGTTTCGGTTGCCGCACCGGGGCAGCGATGGCCTTTTCCGACTCGAAGTTTGACGGTTCCCCGCAGCTCAGAAAATTGGAAGAGAACATCCGAGCAATTGATCTGCATCTTTCGGCTTCAGCCTCAACACCGCCATATCAAGTGAAGGGTGTGATTGCACACATCACAGCTCGATTGGAAGAATGGCCGGGACGACCGGGCATGTACTCGTTGAAGGTTTTGAGTGCAAGGGACTCCCGAGTCATAGATGTTCCCGATAAATGGTTGTGGCCACTCCCAGGTTCCAAGCCGCCCGAGCGTGAGCGGTAGCTGCGCGACGGCAAGTCCTTCAACAGCGGAGCTCAACCGAAGCGTGGTTCCAGAGTCCAGACTGCGCTCAGTCGCGGCTTGGGTGCACGAGGCAATAGGAAATATTCGGATCGTAGACTTGCCGGCTAACGCGTCAACGCGGCGGTGTAAGAAATCTCCGGATGAAACATGACCTTCGAATATCGCGGAATGAAATTCGGATCCTTCCTCTCTAACTCCTCAGCTTCCTTCTTCTTCTTGCGGTACTCATCGTCCAGTACCGCTTCGCGCATCTCGACATAGTTCTCCAGCGCCATCTGCGCGATGGCATCGGTATTCGGGCGCCGTTCCGCCTCAAACGCCTGAAACAGCCCGGGCCAGGATTGGTGACGATCCATGAGCCTGATCAATTCCGCACAGTCCTCGAACGCGCAGTTCATGCCCTGCCCGTGGAAGGGGACGATCGCGTGCGCGGCATCGCCTAACAACAGCACGTCTCCGCCGAGGTGCCAGCCGCGCGTGTATACGGTGCCGAGCGAACCTTGTGGATGCTCGAAAAACTCATGCGGCACTTCAGGCATCAGCACCTTCGCCCCCGGAAATTCGCGCGCGAAGAACCCGTCGACCGCGTCGGGCGAGGTCAGCTCGTCGAAGCTGTTGGTGCCGTGCCTGGCGAGAAACAGAGTGGCGGTGAACGTGCCATTGAGATTCGGCAGCGCGATCAGCATGAACCCGCCGCGCGGCCAGATATGCAGCGCATTCGGCTCCATCACGTGCTTGCCGTCGCGGGCGGGGATCGTCAATTCCTTGTAGTCGTGATCGAGCGGTTCTTCGCGAACGGTCGAAACTTCGCGGGCCATCAAACTGTCGCGCACTTCCGAGCCCGCGCCATCGGTCGCAATGCTCGGTTGCGCGGCGGTGTGATAGATGCGCCCATTCTTTTCGTCCCGCATCTCAAGTACGGTCTTCTCGTGCGCGAGACCCAAGCACAGCTGGTCAAAACTGAAGGTGACATTGGGCAACCGCGCCGCGGCCTCGATGAGCGTGCGATTCAGTTGGGCGCGCGACACGGAGTAGATGACCTCGTTCGGCCGCACTCCATACATCTGCAGCGCGGCGGCGCCGTCGTGTTCGTGCACCATCCGTCCACGCATTACCGTCGCGAGCGGCATCACGCGATCGAGCACGCCGGCGAGTTCCAGCCCGCGAATGCCGCGTGCCGCCAGTGCGAGATTGATGGACCGGCCGCCATTTGCGCTAGCCAGCCTGGGATCGGGACGGCGCTCGTAAACTGTGACCTTGAAGCCGCGCCGCCCGAGCAGGATGGCGAGCAAACTACCCGCAAGTCCGGCGCCGATAATGTTGACGCCCGCGACCGACGTCAGGCTCAAGCAATCTCCTTCAATGCCGCGCCGAGCGTCTCGACCAGTTCGAAGATGTCGATGAACCGGTTGTACAGCGGCGCGGGTGCGATGCGGAGGATGTCTGGCTCCCGCCAGTCGCAGACGATGCCGTGGTCCGACAGCGCATCGAAGATGCGCCGGCCGCGCTTTGGTCCGCCCACGATGCGCAGCGACAGCATGCAGCCGCGCTCGTCGGGCGATTCCGGCGTGATGATCTGCACATCGCGCGCGAGCCCGCGAATCAGTTTGTCCGCGTAAGCAGTGAGGCGCACGGACTTGGCGCGCAGCTCGCCGATGTCGGCGGCACGGAACATCTCGAGCGAGGCGAGCAGCGGCGCGGCAGAGAGGATAGGCGGGTTGCTGACCGCCCAGCCCGCGGCGCCGGGCGCAGCGCGAAACTCGGGCGCCATCTGGAAGCGCGTCTGCGGTTCGTGTCCCCACCAGCCGGACAGGCGACTGGACGCATTGCCGAAGTGCCGCTCATGCACGAACGCGCCGCCGATCGCGCCGGGACCGGCGTTCAGATACTTGTAAGAACACCACACGGCGAAATCGACGTCCCAATCGTGCAGGCTGAGCGGCAGGTTGCCGATGGCATGCGCGAGGTCGAATCCCACGATGGCGCCCTGATCGTGCGCGGCGCGAGTGATGCGCGCGCAGTCGAACGCCTGGCCGGTGCGGTACTGCACGCCGGGCCACAGCACCAGCGCGAGCTCGCTGCCCATCTCTTCGATCGCCGACTCGATGTCTTCGATCCGCAGAGTTTCCTCGCCGGGCCGCGGCGCGAGCTCGACCAGCGTCGCGCTTTCATCGAGCTTGTGCCAGCTCAACTGGCCGAGAATTGCGTGCCGGTCGGACGAAAACGCGCCGGCCTCGATCAACACCTTGTCGCGCATTCCCACCGGCCGGTAGAACGACGCCATCATGAGGTGCAGATTTATCGTCAACGAATTCATCGCGACGACTTCGCTCGCGAGTGCGCCCGCGACGTGCATCAATCCCTTGGAGAAATTCTGCGCGTAGTCGATCCACGGACGACTTGCGGTGTGGTGCCCGGCGACGCCGAGCGCCGCCCAGTCGGCCAGCTCCTCGCTCACGTAATCGAGCGCGGCGCGCGGTGCCAACCCGAGCGAATGGCC
>DATHJZ010000029.1:0-5150 GCA_035286365.1 Steroidobacteraceae bacterium
GCCTCTGTGAGGCGTATGGACCTACTGGCAGCGAAATACTCCGCGCGCGGACGATATACCGTCTCTTCCGGATCTACGGTTTGTACGACGTGCGGATCGACGAGGAGAGCAACGTGATCGGTGTGCGCAAGGGCACGGGCGGAGGGCCGACCGTGGTTCTGAATGCCCATCACGATGCGGTGCAACTGTGGCCCGCCAACCAGCCCATTGACGCGTTCGTCGCCGATGGCCGGGTGTGGTGCCCCTCGGCCGGTGACGACATTTCCGGAGTGACCCAGCTGCTTGCGGTGCTGCGTGCCATGAACGCGGCCAACATTCAGACAAAAGGTGATGTCTGGTTCGTGACCTTCAGCGGCGAAGAGCCAGTGGGCAACAACGCCAGCAACGGCGCTCAGCAATTCGTCAACGCAAACTATCCGCACAACCTGGACTGGCGCAAGGGCGATATCCTGATTCAGTTCCATGGCGGCGGCGGCGAGGGTGTGGACACCGGTTCGACGCCCGTGCGGCACCGCTCGCGTTTGCGGCTGTTCACGCCGATCGAGGGAAATCGCTGGGGCCGCCATTCCATCGACGTGCTCGGTCCGGTGCTGATGCGGCTGCAGGAGCTGCGTGATCCACGCGCGGAAAAGCGGGGCTACAGCTACAACGAAGACCCGATCCTCTACTTCAACACCGCCATGGTCGAGGGCAGCGAGATCATCAATGCGCCGGCACGCGATATCACCATCCGCCTGGACCTGCGGTCCGCCAGCGAGGCGCGACTGAGGAAGGCCCACCAGGACATCATGCGCATTGCGAAAGAAGAGACCGAGAAGTTCGGCGAGGGCTTCCGTTTCGTCTATGAGGTAGTGAGCCAGAACGGCGTGGGGCAGGACGTGAACCCGGCCGGCATCACCGGCTTCGACAAGGTCAACAATGCCGCGGCGAAGATGGCCGCCGCAGCGTCGAACGCACTGTATGGAACCAAGCCCATCATCGACGAGCACAGCGGCTGTGGCGACTGCGTGCGCGCCTACCGGCAGGGCATGCCCGGGTTCTCCTTCTCTGGCGATGTCGTCGACCATGGCGGCGGCAAGTTCGAGCAGCGTGGCACCGCGCCGCTGAAGTCCGAGACGCGACGGATCTCCGTGGGAAGCCACGACATCACGGAGAGCAAGGAGATCGACCAGGTGTGGTCCGGCATCAAGCACGGCCTGCTCTTCACGATCGCTTACACGGGTCTCGTGGAGTGAGTCCTGGAGGTAGTTAGACCGCCTCGCGGGGCGGCGGCGCGAGCGCTGCCGCCCCTTTTGGCTCCTGCGCACACGGTGCGAGGCAGCCCGCATGACCTTCGGCGCCGGCGCCCCGCCGGTAGCACTCGTCCATCCGGCTTGTGCCGTGCATCCGCCCCGTTAAAGCGCGTACGTGACACTCCACCTCCGCAGCTCGTGCATAACAGCCGGTTATGCACCGTAGGAGTATTTTCATTGGTGATCCCGCCGCTATCTTGAATACCGTACCTGTCAAACAAGGGGGCAAAGCACGCCGGGTGCCTAAAAAAGTATGCGCTGCAGGTCCCGGGCACCTCAGCAATCGATAATGAACGGGAGTCTCCTTTGATCACGAACTATGGTCTCTTCTCTGCTTCTGCCGATAACGTGGCCGCGGTTGCCCATCGCCAACTGGTGCGTCATGCCGTGCGGCTTGCGCTCGCGGGCGCACTGTTCGCTGCTGGCACGGGCGTAGCACTGGCTGCGGACGAGCCCGTCGTCCCAGAGGTAGGGGACGAAGATGCGCTCGAGGAGATCATGGTCACGGGCTCGGTCATCCGCCGCCGCAGGGACGATGCCGCGCTGCCCGTTACCGTGGTCTCGAAGGAGGAACTCGCGATGCGCGAGGCCGGATCAACGGTTGATCTGCTGACAGCAATACCTTCGATCGGAAACGTGCCGCTGAATGAATCCGGCCAGGGTGGTTCCAGCGCGCGCGGCGACGTTTCCGCCGTGGCATTGCGCGGCATGGGTTCCGGCAGCACGCTGTTGTTGCTCAATGGGCGGCGCCTGGCGGCTCATGGCATGTCTTCGAACGAAAATAACGTTCCCGTCAATTCCGTCAACGCGAACATTCTTCCATCGCACGGTCTTTCCCGCGTGGATGTGCTGCGCGACGGCGCGTCGTCCCTTTACGGCTCCGATGCCGTGGCAGGTGTCGTGAACTTCGTGGTCGACACGGCTTTCCAGGGGACCGAGGTGGAAGTGTCGGCCGGGTTCAACGAGATCGCCTCCGGCAATGATCGCCGTGGCACCTTGACCCATGGCGACTTCTATGCGGACGGCAAGCTGCATTGGACGACGACCTTTGACTGGTACGACCGCGATGCAACGGAATCTCGGGATGTCGTGGGCGACTCCAACAAAATTGCACTGGCGCCGCCGGGATTCAACTCGCTGAACGGACCGTTCTTCGATCGCAGTTCCGCGAGTGCCTATCCGGCCTTCCGGGTCGGCAGCTCTACGGCGACACGCTATCTGGTGCCCACCGCGACTGGAGCCGTGATCAGCACCGCCACACCGCCGCGTGATGGCGAGTTCGCGAATCAGTACTACTACGATGCCAATGTCGGCTACGCGATTCCAGAATCAACGCGTTTCAATTGGTTCAGTCAGCTCGACTATGAGATCAATGACCGGGTGAAGCTGTTCGGAGAAGTGCTGGCCTATCAGGCGAACTCGACCATGCTCCGTGATCCGATCACCTACGGTCCCACCACCGACCTCCCGATCGAGCTGGCGGCCAACAATCCCAACAATCCCTACGGCTCCTCTTTTTATGACCCGGCCGGAGCGTCCAACCCGGACGGCAGTCCTCGCCTGACAGGGACGCCACAATCGGTGCGGCTGCAGTCCTACCGTTTCTCGGACAATGGTCTCGAGGTGGCCGACGTGGAAAACACGGCCTACCGTGTCGTGCTCGGCGCCCGTGGACTGATCGGCAGTTCCTGGAACTGGGAAACCGCCGCGATGTGGTCGCGTGCGAACACCCTGGACGTCTCCACGAACGGATTGCGCGAGTCCGGGGCGCACGCTGCAATTGCCGCGGGTACGTACAACCCGTTCGGGTACAACTTTGCGGTCGTCGGTGGTGCGGTGGTTCCCACCACGCCCGATCCGAACGATCCGGCGGTCATCGCCGGATTCCGCGAGAAATTCATCCAGCATGGCCGGAACATCATCGGCTCCGTAGATGCGCGTATTGGCGGCCCGGTGTTCGACCTCTGGGCCGGCAGCGTTCAGGCGGCCGTGGGTTTGGAGTACCGCTGGGACGACTACCAGATGACGCGTCCCCAGTTCCACGGTGTGAACTACGAGAACGACCTGGGCCTCGATCCGACCGACAACGATTTCATCCGGGCGTCGGGCAAGGACGATCTGTTTGGTGATCGCACGATAGCGGCAGGTTTTGTGGAGACCGTAGTTCCTCTGGCATCGCCGGAGAACAACATCCCGTTGGTGCGCAACCTTTCGGTTGGTGCCGCGTTCCGCTACGAACGCTACAGTGACTTCGGCAGCACGGGCAATCCGAAGTTCACGCTCGAGTACCGGCCACTCGACACAGTGATGGTTCGTGCTTCCTATAATGAAGGATTCCGGGCGCCGACCCTGGCGGCTACGCACTATCCGCCGCGGGCATCGGGAAGCGCATACAACGATCCCTATCGCGAGCCGGTCACCGGTTTACCGGATGACGGTTCGGTTCCCCGTCGCAACATCAGCAGCGGCAATCCCGATCTGGCTCCGGAAACATCGCGGGGCCTGTCGCTGGGCCTGGTCGTGGACGTGCCATGGGTGACGGGCCTGCGCTTCTCGCTCGACTACTTCAACATCAATCAGCGCGACATCGTCGCCGCGCCGAACGCCATTCAAGTGCGCAACAACGACGCACAGTTGTTGCGCGAGGCCACTCAGGCAGCTCTGGCTGCCGGCACCCCGTACGCGAACATCGATTTGGGCAGCGGCACGAATGCGTATGCGGGCAATTCGCTCATTGCACGCGACGCCGTGACGGATTCGGATCGCGCGCTGTTCGCCGCCTACAATGCGGGCCTGCCGCAATCCGAATGGGTGGCGCCGGTGGGTACGCTGCTCTCAACCAGCTCCGAGTTCTCCAATCTGGATGCCGGAGAGATCGAGGGCTACGACTTCAATATCACCCTCAATCGCCCCGACAACGGGTGGGGTAAGTTCGGCATATCCACCGACTGGTCGTACATCGAGAAGTACGATCGCGTCGGCGGCTATCTCGGTGAGGTCTCTACACTGGTGGGTATCGACGGTTTGCCCGAACTGCGCGGCTCATTGAGCTTCAACTGGTCCCGTGCCGACTGGGCCGCGGGCGTCAGTGGCTACTACATCGGATCCTATGCGGACTCTGCCGCGACGATCACCGACAGTGCCTATCAGGCACTCGAGGACCAGAGCTACGTGACGACGATTGACGATACACACTATTGGAAGGTGGACAGCTCGGTGACCTTCAATGTCTTCGTTTCAAGAACCTTCCAATCCGAGAGCGGCTGGTTGAACGGCGTCAGCGCGCGTCTGGGTGTGCGCAATCTGACCGACGAGAAACCACCTTTGAGCAGCAGCCCCGGCGGCTACGACCCCTCGGTGTACAACGCGGTCGCGGCGGGACGCGGCTGGACGTTGCGTCTGATCAAGAGCTTCTGACGGAGCGGATCCACGGGGAAGAGCAATGCGGAAGAGCGTGCGCAGATCGGTGTTGTTTTCGCTCGCGGCCAGCGCCGTGCTGAGCTGGGGCGAGGCGTCCGCCGCCGCTCCGCAGGCGTTCCAGTCTGCTGCCGGGAAAGAGGGGGAGGTGGTGATCGTCACGACTGGCGATGCCATCATCATGCGCCGCCTGCAGGCGATCAGCCGGCCCGGCATCGACCGCATGTGGGGGCTGATCCGTGGCGCGGATGCGGCCTTTACCAATTTCGAAACCCAGATCACCGACTTCACGCTTCCGGCCGCACAGGCGAGCGGTGGCACCTACATGTCTTCGCCCGCGTGGGTGCTCGGCGAGTTGGAGTGGGCGGGTTTCGACATGGTGTCGGTCGCTAACAACCATGCCGGTGATTACGGCCAGGATGGATTGCGCAGCACGCTGGC
>DATHJZ010000030.1:0-2861 GCA_035286365.1 Steroidobacteraceae bacterium
GACGAGCGCGGCTTGCTGGGCATGGCCTTCCATCCGAACTACCCGACCGACCCGCGCGTGTATTTCTTCTACACCGGCACCGATACCACGCTCGGCCTGGTCGATCGCGTCTCGCAATTCCGGCTCGCCGCCGGCGGTACGACGCTCGATCCGGCGAGCGAGATCGAGTTGTTCAACGTCGACGATCCGGAAAGCAATCACAACGGCGGCAACCTTGCCTTCGGACCGGATGGCTTCCTGTACATCGGCATCGGCGATGGCGGCGGCGGCGGTGACGGGCACGGCAGCATCGGCAATGGCCAGAACCTGCGAACGTTGCTGGGCAAGATGCTGCGCATCAACGTGTCGGCCACGACCATGGCCAACACTTATACGATTCCGTCGTCCAATCCTTACGTGGCGAATCCGCGCTGCAATGCGAACGGCACGGGCGCGGCCAACTGCCCGGAGATCTACGCGTTCGGCTTCCGCAACCCCTGGCGCTGGAGTTTCGATCGCGGCAGCGGGGAGTTGTGGCTCAACGATGTCGGCCAGAGCGCGCTCGAGGAAGTCGACAAGGTCACGATCGGCGGGAACTACGGCTGGCGCTGCTTCGAGGGCACCAACAGTTTCAATTCCACCTGCGGTACCAACCCGAACCCGATTGCGCCGGTCGCGCAGTACGGCCGTTCGCTCGGCTCCTCGACCACGGGCGGCGTCGTCTATCGCGGCAGCGCGATCCCCAACCTCCACGGCCGCTACCTGTTCGGCGATTTCGGCAGCGGCAATCTCTGGAACATCTCGCGCACGACTACGCCGACGATGACCATGGGCGCCGGTCTATCTACCGGCTTGCAGATCGCGTCGTTCGCCGAGGACACGGACGGCGAGGCTTACATCGTTCATCTCGGCGGCACACTGCACAAGATCGTGCCGGGCACTGGCGGCGGCCGCACGATCCCGAGCCAGCTGTCGCAGACCGGTTGCGTCAACTCGACCACCCCTACGCAGCCGGCGACCGGGCTGATTCCTTACGCGCCGAACGCGCCGTTCTTCTCGGATAGCGCCACGAAGGCGCGCTGGCTGGCATTGCCCGATGGCCAGCGCATCACAGTCAATGCCAGCAACGATTTCGATTTCCCGAATGGCAGCGTGCTGGTCAAGAACTTCACGCTTGGCGCGCAATTGGTCGAGACCCGCCTGTTCATGCGCCACAACGACGGCGTCTGGGCGGGCTACACCTATGAATGGAACGCGCAGGGCACCGATGCTACGCGTGTGGTTGGCGGCAAGACGGTCACGGTGGGCGGGCAGACCTGGGAGTTCCCGAGCGAAGCGCAGTGCCTGCAATGCCATTCCGTGGCGGCCGGGCGCACGCTCGGCCTCGAGATCGGCCAGTTGAACAGTGACTTCGCCTACCCGACCGGGCGCACCGCCAATCAGCTAACTACCCTCAATTCTATCGATACGCTGACGCCGGCGCTCACTCAGGCACCGGCGCAGTTGCCCGTGATCCCCGATCCGTTCGGCAGCGCGCCGGTCGGCGAGCGTGCGCGTGCCTATCTGCATTCGAACTGCGCGTACTGCCATCAGCCCGGCGGACCTGCGACCACGGACATCGACTTCCGCTATACGACCGCGTTGTCGGCGACGCATACCTGCGATATCACGCCGGATCGCGGCGATCTGGGAATCACCGATCCGCGCCGCATCGCGCCGGGCTCGGCCGCACGCTCGGTCGTAGTCGCGCGCGTGAATCGCACCGATGCGGATGCGATGCCGCCGTTGATGCGGCACACGATCGATACGGCGGGGGTTCAGCTGCTGACGGACTGGGTCAACGGCCTGACCAGCTGCAACTGAAAACCAACAGTAGAGGGGACATTCCTGGTTTTCGGAAATATTGTCGTTTCATTTCCAAAAAACCAGGAATGTCCCCTCTGACTTACGCAACGTTGGAAGCGCGCTTCTCTTCGAATTTGAGTATCGGCTTTCCGGAAGTCACGGTGACCTCCCCCTCGATGCGCGCGCCGTTCGCGATCGCGAGAATCTTCGCGACGATCTCACCGCTGATGACCGCGCTCGCGCTGATCTCGAGCTTGTCTTCGACCACGATCTTCCCGGTGACCTTGCCGGCGAGCACGGCCTGGCGCGCCGTGATGTCGCCCTCCCAGTGCGCGCTCTTGCCGACACTCAGCGTGCCGCCGATGCGGCCATTTCCCTGCACGTGACCCGACACCATGAGCGGCCCGCGAGTCTCGACGTCGCCGATCACGGTCGTGCTCTCGGAGATCACGGTAGGCGACATGCCGAGTCGGTCGGCGAGTCGGCGTTTTGGTTCTTCGCTCATGGCGGTCACTCCGGCAAGCTGCAGCGTTTACAATAAATCGGTCGTTGCCGTCGGATCATAGCCATGTCCACCCGAACTCTCGTGATGCTGTTCGCAGTCCCGTTGCTCGCATTGAGCGCCTGCAGCCGCGAAAAGAGCGATTGGCGCTCGGCACAGGCGGCGGACACCACCGAGTCGTACCAGCAGTTCGTCGAGGCACATCCGGACAGCACACTCACCGTCACCGCGCGCGAGCGCCTGGGACAACTCGCCGAAGAAAAAGATTGGCGCAGCGCCGCAGGCACAGACACCTTCGAGGCGTACCAGCAATTCCTCGCGCAATACCCCGCGGGAAAATGGTCGAAGGAGGCACAGTTGCGCATCGACAGTTTCAGCGGCGCCGCAGCGCCCGCCGGTAGCGCGGCGGCGGCGGCATCCGCGTCGACGCCACCCGCAGCGGGCGAGGCCGCATCGGTCCCGGACGCCGCATCCCCAGCGGCCGACGACGCTGGCAGTGGTTTCGGCGTTCAACTCGGCGCATTTTCCTCGGCTG
>DATHJZ010000031.1:0-4461 GCA_035286365.1 Steroidobacteraceae bacterium
AGCGCGACGCCGCGTACTCGCCGTGCAGCCACAACGCCCGTTCGAATGCGAAGCTGTCCAGCGCCAGGGTCCACGCATGCCCGCCGTAGGTCTGTGGCGCGTTGCCCGCGAGCTGCGGTGTCACGATGCCGACACCTCCCAAAGTGCTGTCGCCATCCAGCCAGCCGGCGCTCAACGTGAGCGCGCCTGGATGAAGCGAGAACGGTGCCAGCACCGTCTGCATGCCAACCACATTCGCGCTGCTGTCGAACGGCGGGACGTCGGCATCGAAGTTCGTCACCGGATCGGGATGCAGCGTGAACGCCTGCGCCGTGAAGCGCTGATCAAGGGCGCTTGCTTCCAGGCGCAGGCCGCGGCGATCGAAGCCGCTGAAGATCAAACTACCGGGATTCACCGCGCCATCGCCAAACGCCAGCCCGACGCTGCCCGAGCCGATGCGGCGGCCGACACGCAGCTCGAGCGCCGGCATCTGCATCCGTGTCTGACCTGGCATGATCGGCGACGCGCTGTCGTACAGCAGGTCCAGCCCACCGTTTGCGATCCAGGTGCCGCCGTCGAACTTTCCGGCCCACTGCAATGCCCCGTTACCCGCGCTGCGTGACGTCCCGTCGAAGGCCGTGTCCGGATGCTGCGCGAAACGGTAGTTGTTCGACAGCAGCAGGTTCCACTGCTGCGACGCCTCGCGGCGGCCCGCGCGTTGGTAGACGTCCAGCGTATGTTCGGCCAGCGTATCGACATCCCCGTCGGCGCCCGCGGACAGGACGAGTAGATAGTGCTCGCCGGGCGTGAGCGCGAGACCTGGCAACGGAATGGCGAGGTTGCCGTCGGCCACCGTGCTCACGGCGCTGACGTCGTACCCGTCGAGCTCGATCTGCAGCGTGTTGCCTGGCGCTGGCGCGTTCGCCGGCAGCGCGACGACGACGCTCTCGTCCGTCGCAAGCACGCGGATTGTTTCGGCTTGTGTGACTGGCGCGAGTGCGCCGGCGCCGAGCAAAGCGGCCACGCCTATTTTCATGCCGCGCTTCACGGACGCTCCGCGATGAACAACAACCCGCCGCACATGTGCGCTCCCTGATTCCGATGCCTGACCCTGTGTCGAGTGATGCGAACGTCCGGTTCACAACTCGGCACCGGTAGCTTGGAAGCGCGCGCAGGTGGGCACGTACACCTGGGCAGGGGTTGTCGTGGCGAGAGGGCTGTGCTAGCGGCGCGCGAGAAGCGCCGGGAAACGGACCAGGAAGACGCAGAGGGTCAGCGGTTTTCGAGCAATCCCAGCCGCGACGCCTCATAGATAGCCTCGCTGCGTGAACCGACCGCCAGTTTTTCGTAGATGCGTTTGGTGTAAGAGGCGATCGTGTTGGGCGAAAGGCCGAGCAGCTGCGCGATCTCGGCGTAACTGAAGCCCTTGGTGGCGAGGCTCAGGACCTCGAGTTCGCGCGCCGTCAGCGTCTCGCGCTGCGCGTCCGGTGTCGCGTTCGGTGGCGCCTGGAACAGCCGGATCAGGTGCCGCGCAATCGCCGGGCTGATCGGCGAGCCGCCCGCGAGCAGCAACTCGATCGCGAGACCGATCTCGTGGGTCGGATCGTCCTTCAGCAGGTAACCCGCCGCGCCCGCCTGGATCGCGCCAACCACACGCTTCTCGTTGCCGAAAACCGTGATGACCATGATCGGCAAACCCGGATGGCGTCGCAGCGCTTCACGGATCACGTCGATGCCACTGCCATCCGGCAAGCCGAGATCGGTGAGCAATACGTCGGGTCGGGTCATGGCCAGGGCCGCAAGCCCCTCGGCAACGGTGCCGGTCGCGGCTCCGACGCGCAGTCGCGGATGTGCCTCGATGCGCGCGCGCAATGATTCACGCGTCGGCGCGTCATCTTCGATGACGAAAACGTTGACCTTTGACGCAGACAAGGCTTCCACGCCTAACTATGGGCCGCTTCAGCGGCCGGCGGCTGCGCCTGGACAGGGGCTTGTCCGGGCGACACGCTTCTGTTAGTGGCGCGAGCCAGAGGCAGGCGCAGCGTCACGCGGGTACCCGGTGCGGTGGATTCGAACTCGATCGATCCGCCAAGGTCGAAAGCGCGCCTTTGCATGCCGGTGAGGCCGCGGCCTACGCCGCGGGCGCCCATTCCGCGCCCGTTGTCCGTCACCTGGACCTCGACATGTTGCCCGCCGCCAGCCAGCGCCGCGCTCACCGTGATTTCGTTGCAGCCGGAATGCTTGATGGCGTTGGTGATCGCTTCCTGTACGACCCGCGCCACGTCGAGCACCGCGCGCGGACCCAGGTCCGGCATCGGCGGCAGATCGTCCACCTGCCAGCGCATCTGTACACCGGCCAAAGCGAGCCGCCGCGAAATACGCGCGCGCAACGTACCCAGCACGCTGCCGAGATCGCCGTTCACCGGCTCGAGCGAGTCGACCATCAGCCGCAGCTCCTCGAGGCAGGCGCGCAACGGCTCTTCCATCGGCTGCAGAGTGTTCTGCGAAGTTGCGATGGCCAGCGCCTGCACCAGATGCCCGCCGAGGCCGTCGTGCATGTCCTGCATGATCCGCTCACGCTCGGTGCTCAGCGCCTGCTCGCGTTCGAGATCCTTCACGCGCACGAGGTTTTGCTCGAGCTCCGCGGTTTTTTCGCGCACGCGCAGGTCGAGCTCGTCGCGCGTGCGTTCGGCCGCGTCGAAGGCGCGCGCGAAGCGCTGCAACTGCACGGCGGCCACGGCACATAACACGAAGCCGATGGTGTAGGAAAAATACAGTGGGCCGAAACGTAATACACCTGTTTCGATCAATGTGTCGCGCATCGCGACCACCAGCAGAATCCAGGCCGCCGCCGCCAGCAAACGTGCATCGCCCGACGGGCGGCGCCGCAGCGCCCGCAGTAGTTGGGCGAGGCAATACACCGTGATCGCGAGCAGCAGCGGCTGCCACACGTACGGCACGAACATCGGCATGCTCATGTCGAAATACAGCGGATCGACGAACAGCACGACGATGCCGGCTGCGAGCAGTACCAGGATGACGCGTTCCACGCGCGGCTGCCGCAGACCCGTGTACCGGTTCACGAACATCGCCGAGGCGAAAGCGAAGACCCCGAGCGCGGCGGACGGCAGGTGCTGCGACGTCGGCTCCGACATGAACAACGATTCCGGCTTCAGCAATAGTTCGACCTGTGCCGCCCAGGCGACCAGGCTGAGCGCAAACCAGGCGTACGCCGTTTCCTGGCGCCGGATCGACCACAGACCCGCGAACAGCAACGCGAGCACCAGCAACACGACCACCGAAACATGTTTGTAGGTCGCATAAAACGCGTGCATGAAATCGTAGGCGGGCGCGATGCGCGGAAGCGGGCCGATGGCGAGTGCGCTCAAGCCCGCGGGAAAACGTGCCTCGAAGCTGCGTACCTCGAGCAGATTCTCGCCCGGCCGCAGCAGCGCGGCGGGAAAGCGGAACAACAGCGGCGCGCGGTGCATCGGGATGGGCCGTGTCATCGGACTGCTTTCGCCCACCGCGATGCCGTTGATGAACACGCCGTAATTCGAGTAGGGACGCTCGATGTAGACAGCCCAGATTCCGGACGCGGCGGGCGTGGCGCTGAACGGGATGCGGTACCAGCCGCTCGAGGGCTTCGGGGCCGGCACGGGAGCGTGTCCCGGCAATTTAACCGGGCGCCAGCCCACCCGCGGCAGCTGCGCGGGTGACGCAACGGGGGATTCGATCACCGTCGCCGACTCGTGCAGATATTCCGCAGCGACCCGCGGTGTGTCAAGCATGGCCGTGTTCAACACCGCGATCAGCGCGAACGGCAGCAGCAACGCTCCCAGCCAGAAGAGTACGGGTGTCTTGAGCGTGGATCCGACCATGGCGCGGCATCGTCGCACACCCTCGCGTCTCGACTGAACCGTTCGCCAGGTGGTTGCGACAGAGGGTGGACGACGAGTTCAATCCACAGGAGAAAGTCATGAATTTCAGTAATTTCCGCGCGCCGCTGGTATTGACCACGCTGGCCATTTTCGCGAGCCCGTTCGCGCAGGCGGATACGCCGAGCCGGGCGCCCATGCCGGGCAACACGAAATACACGCCAGTGAAGCTGACTCGTTCGGCCGAAGACGAGAAGAAGGCGGCCAACTACGAACGGCTTGCCCGGCAGAACAAGCCGCGCACAGCCGAACAGGAAAAGCTGGTCAAGGAGTACATGAAACTTCCGCCGTCGCAGCGTCCCGCGTTCAAGGCCGCGCATCCCGACGTGCAGAAGTCGATCTGGGACTACGCGCCGTACGCCGTGTGTTTCTACGCGTCGGTAGCGGGCGGCGCCGATGTGGTCGAAGCGGGCGATGAGTGTCACGCCGACTGGGTGAAATGAAACTGCGCGGAGATCGCCGTACGCCAAGGCGGCGACCTCCGCTCGTTTTCGATCACGACCTGGCCTGTTTCAAAGGATTCGAGCGTGTTGTCTGCGCAAGC
>DATHJZ010000032.1:0-22615 GCA_035286365.1 Steroidobacteraceae bacterium
AACCGCCCATGCGCCGACAGACCGCAGGTTGGGCCGAACGTTAACGTTCGCGCCATGAGCCGTATCAGCGAACGAGAGGAACCGGCCGCGGGTGAACGCGCCCTCGAATCCGACGAGCAGCGCATTTTGAGCATGAGCCCGGACGGCAAAACGGGCGCCTCCTTCACGGTCGTCCTCCGCCGGCGCATCGATGAACTAGCGCAGGCGATCCGCGAGAAGAACGTCGATCACCTCATGTCGTTCTACGCACCCGACGTCACGGTCTTCGACGTGCGGCCGCCGCTCAACGTGCGCGGCGCCGACGCTTATCGCAATAACTTCGAGCAGTGGTTCGCCTCGTTCGAAGGTCCCCTGGGCTTCGAGCTCGCAAACCTGCGCATCGTGCCGGGCGAAGCCACCGCTTTCTGCCACTACTTGAGCCTCGTCTCGGGCGCGCGGCCGGGCGGTCGTACCTCGGGCTACTGGGTGCGCGGCACTACCTGCTTCGAGCGGCGCGACAACGAATGGCTCGTGACCCACGAGCACATTTCGATGCCGGCGCGGATGTAACGCGATGTTTCGATAAATACTTTCCAGGGGAGCTGACAATGTCCACGTTGGAATCAGCCCGGTATCGCACCGGCGCCGCCGCGCTGCTCGGCTTGTTGGTCTCGAATCTCTCTTTGGCCACGCCGCCTGCGGCGCCCATCGTCGAGTACAGCGCCAACGTGAAGCAGGTGATCCTCGACTGGGAGATCCTTCCCCGCAGCAACTACTACGAGCTGTGGTTCAAGGCGAACAACAGCGCCGCGCCAGTGAAATTCGACGAACGCCGGCCGTGGGATCCGCACTGGGCCAATAACGTAGCGGCCCACCTGCTGAACTGGGACGAAGCGCGGTGGGAAGTGCGGGCCTGCAACTTCTCCGGCTGTTCCTCGAGCGGTCTCATCAACATAGGCAGCACCATCGCCGAGGCCGTGGGCTTTTTCCATTCGCCGCAGCCCGCCTCCGGCAAGCAGTTCGCTTCGAGAGTCGCGATTTCGGAAGACGGCAAGACCATCGCAGCCAATTGTGGCAGCAAGATCTATGTGTTCCGGCGTGGCGGCAACGGTTGGCGGGTTGAGACAGGCTTTGTGCCGTTGCCGGCCGCGGCCGCGTATAGCAATGTGCAGCTGGCGCTCAGTGGCGATGGCAACACGCTCGCAATCGGCATGGAGGACGACCGCTCGGACAGGGTGGATCCCGCGCAGCCACCGCACGGCTCGGTCGTCGTCATGCGCCGCACCGGCTCCACCTGGCGCGTGGAACAGCACTTTCTGAATTCGGAAAGTTCCTACCTTGGACGTATCGTCCGGCTCAGCGAGAGCGGCGACACGATCCTCTTCAGCCAGTTCTCCGCTCCGCAATTCGGAGGGATATACCTCCTCGAGATCCACCAGCGATCGAGCGCTGGCTGGGCGCGTCAAGGCTCGCTCGCGGTGTCCGGGACCGACGCAAGCTGCCGCGATTTCACCTTGAGTGGCGACGGCCGGGTCGTGGTGCGCAGTTGCGGGAGTGGAAGCGCAGTCCGTGTCGACACCTACGTGGCGCCCACCTGGACGCACCGGGATGCGATCTTCCTGCCACCGCCCGAGCCCGTGACTCCCGAGATCTTTTACATTGGCGGCACCGTTGCGACTAACTACGATGGCACGCTGATCGCCGCGCGCACGCTCAGTGGGCCGAACTCGGGAGACGACGCGGCACACTGGAAGCCCCAGGTCTCCGTGTACCGTCGCGATGGCAGCGACTATCAGAAGGTGGCGACGCTCGCGCCGAGCCGGTTTGCATCGACCGATAACGGACGGCGCAGCCTGTTCGGCGCCGATGTCGCGGTGAGTCGCGACGGCGGCTACGTCGCGGTGATCGACACCAGCGACACGATCGGTGGTCTCGTGATATCGCCGCCCACGTCGAGCGGTGAACCCGTGCCGCCGCGCGGCGCCGTGTACCTGTTCGAGCGGCGCGGCGAGACGTACGCGCTGCGGCGCCATGTCGGGGTGAGCACCGTGCCGAGCGCCACCACCAAACCGACGGTCAGCAATGTCGCTTTTGCCGATAATGGCCGGGCGATGGTAGTTGGCGAGCCCAGCAATCGCAGCAATGGGACCGGACCTGGTGACGGTCGTTACGACCAGTCACTCAATAGCGCCGGGGCGTTCTGGCTGTATTGAAAGGACGTAACGCGCGCAACCCCGGGCATTTTCTGGGAATGCGGACGTCGAGCCTGTAATCGTTTCAGCCACTACGAGGTCTCCAGGATTCCATTTGTAATCCTGGATCTCTTGCCTTTAGCAGCCCGGCGATGATTTAATCCCTGCCTAGGCAGTCAATGTCGAGGCAGCAAGTGTCCAGGCAGCATTATTCCGCCGAGTCGTTCAACTTTCAGGACAGCATCGGCTATCTCGTCAAGCGCACGCAGCGCCTGATGCACGATCGCATCGAGGCCGCATTTTCCTCGCAAGGCATCACGTTCCAGCATTGGGTCGTGTTGATGCACCTCCGCGACGGGGTTGCAATGACGACCGCGACACTGTGCGTGGAACTCCGCCACGACAGCGGGGCGATGACGCGGCTGATCGATCAGCTCGAGGAGCGCGGATTCATCGGGCGGCGCCGCCAGTCTGCCGATCGGCGTATCGTCGATCTGGAACTTACGCCCGCAGGGCGGAAGATGGCCGAATCGCTGATTCCGTTGGCGGTCGACACGCTCAATGGAGCGCTCGCCGGCTTCACCAAGGCCGAAGTGCAGCAGATGCAGGGTCTGTTGCGCAAGATCATTACTCGTGTCGGCGAGTTGAACGCTGAGTCGGAAAGCACGCCGGCCAAGGAGCAGGCATGAGCCCGCGCACACGGCTAGCTTCCCATGGGCTGGCATTCGCGGCAGCTCTCGCGCTCGGCGGCTGCGTGCTGCCACCGAAGGATCAACCGCAGCTCACATTGACGCAGGATGCGGTGCTCGGACTCGGCGCCACGAACGCGCCCGAGGTGGATGCGCATTGGTGGAGTCAATACGGCGACGCGCAGTTCGACCGGCTGGCCGACGCCGCGCTCGAGCACAACCCGAACCTGCAGGAGGCCTTGGCGCGCATCAACCTCGCGCAGGCGCAGGTTCAAGCCGCCACGGGCACGCGGCAGCCGAATACCATCATCTCGGGTGAAGTCACGCGGCAGCGCTACCCTGAGAACTCCATCTATCCACCGCCGCTCGCCGGCAACACGTACTGGTCGGGCGATCTATCCTTGAGTCTCTCGTGGGATCTCGATCTATGGGGGAGGCAGCGCGCGCTGATCGACAGCGTACGCGCGACCACCGACGCGACGCGTCTCGACTCTGCCGCCGCGCGTCTCGCCATCACCGCCTCTCTCGCGCAGGCCTATCTGGATCTCGATCGCGCGTACTCGCTCGCGGACATCGCGGCGCAATCCGAGGCGCAGCGTCGGCACATCCTTGAGATCACGCGCAAACGCATCGCCGCGGGCCTGGACACGAACGTCGAACTTCGCGAAGCCGAAGCGGCCGTTCCGCAGGCGGAGCTCGGGCGGCTGCAGGCGGAATCCGCGCGGGACGTCGCGGTCCATCGTGTCGTCGCGCTGACCGGCGGCGGTGCCGGTGATTATTCGAGCATCGCGCGGCCGACGCTCGCCGTTGAAACCGCGCTGGTGGTTCCGGATTCGCTGCCGGCGGATCTACTCGGACGGCGCCCGGATATCCTGGCCGCGCGTGCTCGAGCGGAGTCGGCGAAGTCGTTGCGCTCGGCGGCGCGCGCGTCTTTCTACCCCAACGTCAATTTGAAAGCGTTCGTGGGATTCGAGGCGATCGGTTTGGACAACCTCGCCAAGTGGGATGACCGCACGGCAGGTGCCGGTCCGGCATTAAGTCTGCCGATCTTCAGCGCACCGCGCCTGCGGGCGCAGTACAGCGGCGCAGTTGCGAACGAAGATATGGCGATTGCCACTTACAACGGCGCAGTCGTCACCGCGATCCAGCAGACGGCGGACCAGTTGACGTTCGTGCGCTCGAGCGCTCTACAGCTCGACAAGGCGCGCGAATCACTGGGTGCGGCGGAAGACGCCTATCGTCTCGCCCAAAAACGCTACCAGGCCGGGCTGGCTAACTATCTCTCCGTACTCGCCACCGAAACCCAGGTGTTGAGCGCGCGCACCAGCTATGTCGACGTGCTGCATTCGCAGGCGCTGGCCCGCATTGGGCTGCTGCTCGCGGTCGGCGGAAACTTTTCGCCGCGCGGCTGACGCGCGCTCCCGAATCAATCAAGGAACATTCATGAACGCTCCAGCGGCAGAAATCCCCACGACCAACAAGCGCAAGCGCGGCTTCCTCATCCTGGGCGCGGTTGTCATTGTCTCCGGCGTGCTCTTCGGCGCGTATTGGCTCTTCTCGGCACGCTTCTACGAAAGCACCGACGACGCCTACGTCGCGAGCGACGTCGTGCAGATCACGAGCGAGATCCCCGGCACCGTGCTCGGCGTGCGTGTCGACGACACGCAGCGCGTAACTCAAGGCCAGGCATTGATCGAGCTCGATCCGGCGGATGCCAAGGTGCGCGTGGCGGCGGCGGAAGCGGACCTTGCACGCGCGGTGCGGCAGGTGCGCGGCTTGTACGCCCAGGCCGATCAGCTGCGTGCGCAGGTGCATTCGCGATCGATCGAATTGAAACAGGCGGAAGACGACTACGCGCGCCGTGCCACGCTGGTTTCCGACGGTGCGGTGTCGGGAGAAGAAATCGCGCACAGCCGCGATGCCATCACGCGCGTGAAATCCGCGCTGGAAGGTGCGCGACAGCAGCTGGATGCGACGACCACGCAGATCGAAGGAACGACGATCTCGACGCATCCGGAGGTTTTGGCTGCGACCGCGAAATATCACGATGCAGCGCTCACGCTGCGGCGCACGAGCATCGCCGCGCCGGTCAACGGCGTCGTTGCGAAGCGTGCGGTGCAGTTGGGTCAGCGCATCGCGCCGGGCACGCCGTTGATGGCGATCGTGCCGCTCGACGAGGTGTGGGTGGATGCAAACTTCAAGGAAGCCCAGCTGCGAGATGTGCGCGCCGGTCAGCCGGTGAAGTTGCGCGCGGACCTGTACGGCGGTGACGCGGAGTATCACGGCAAGGTCGTTGGGGTATCGGCGGGCAGTGGCAGCGCGTTCGCGCTGCTGCCGTCGCAGAACGCCTCCGGCAACTGGATCAAGGTCGTGCAGCGGTTGTCCGTGCGCATCGCGCTCGATCCGGGAGACGTGAAGAAACACCCGTTGCGGTTGGGGCTCTCGATGAGCGCGGAGATCGACGTGCGTGACACGTCCGGCACGTTGGTCGCGGGCGAGCTGCGCGCGGTGCCGAACCTCGAGCAGAAAAGCGCGGGCGACGATCCGTCGATCGAGGCGCGCGTCGCCGACATTATCCGCGAGAATTCTGCGATGCCCGTGGTTAGCCACGCCCACATCGGTTCGAACCGCAAGTCCGTCACCCGGGTGGCCACCGCGTCATGAGTGCGACGGCGAGCGCGGCAGCGCCGGCAACGCAACCTGCCTACATGCAGGGCGCGGCGTTAGGTGTCACCGCCGTCGCCCTGGCGCTCGGCACCTTCATGCAGGTGCTGGACGTGACGATCGCCAACGTCTCGATCCCGACCATCTCCGGCAATCTCGGCACGTCGACCGAGCAGGGCACCTGGATCATCACCTCGTTCGCCGTGTCGAGCGCGATCAGCGTTCCACTCACGGGCTGGTTGATGCAACGGTTCGGTGTCGTGCGCACGTTCGTCGCCTCGATTCTCTTGTTTACAGTGGCGTCGCTGCTGTGCGGTTTCGCGTGGAACCTCGGCAGTATCGTCACGTTCCGCATCCTGCAGGGCGCGGTCTCGGGCCCGATCATTCCTGGCTCGCAGGCGCTGTTGATGATGCTCTTCCCGCCGGCCCGCAGGGGTCTGGCATTGGCGATCTGGTCGATGACCACGCTGGTCGCGCCGATCTGCGGACCGGTGTTAGGCGGCTGGATTTCCGACAACGCAAGCTGGCCGTGGATTTTCTATATCAACATCCCGGTCGGCCTGTTCGTCGCATTCATCTCCTGGACGTATCTCAACAAACGCGAGACACCCACACGCAAAATTGCGATCGACAAGGTAGGGCTCGCCCTGTTGGTAGTTTGGGTGGGCGCGTTACAGATCATGCTCGACAAGGGCAAGGACAACGACTGGTTCTCGTCGCCGTTCATCCTGACCCTTGCGATCGTCGCCGTGATCGGGCTTGTATCCTGGTTGATCTGGGAACTGACCGAGAAGGCGCCCATCGTCGACTTGAGCTTCTTCAAGAGTCGCAACTTCACGCTCGCGTTGATTCCGATGTGCCTGGGGTACGCCGTGTTCTTCGGCAACCTCGTACTCACACCGCTGTGGATGCAGACGCAGCTCGGATACACGGCGACCTGGGCGGGACTCGCCGCGGCGCCGGGCGGCCTGGTCGCCGTTCTCATCTCGCCGTTCGTCGGCCGCTATCTCGGGCGATCCGACGCGCGCTGGATTGCGACGCTCGCCTTCATCGCCTTCGCGATTTCCTACTGGATGCGCTCGCGATTGACGACGAACTCGGCATTCATCGACTTCGTCATGCCTCAGCTGGTCCTCGGTATCGCGATGGGTACTTTCTTCGTCGCGATCCTGGCCATCACTTTCGACGGCATTCCACAGCAGCGCGTGCCGGCGGCTTCGGGTCTCGCTGTGTTTCTGCGAACCCTCGCGGGAAGTTTCGCGACGTCGATCACGACCACTTTCTGGGACCGGCGGGAAGCGTGGCACCAGACGCACCTGGCGGCCGCCTCGAGCATTTACGATCCGAGCGCCCAGGCGGCGCTCGCGCACCTGAAGTCACTCGGCATGTCAGACACGGCATCGCTCGCGACGCTCAATCGCGAACTCGTGGGACAGTCCTATCTGCTGTCTTCGATTGATTACTTCTGGATCTCGGCGCTCGCTTGCGTCGTGCTGATCATCTTCGTCTGGTTCACCAAACCATCGGGCAGCGGAGGCGGTGCGCACGTCGCCGCGGACTAGGGCGAGATCCCAAGTCGTCAGCGCTGTTCGAACCAGCGCAGCGACATGCAGGACAATCCGGCATCGATCTTGGCGACCTCGGATACGGGCAGCGGCACCACATTCAATCCATGCGCAACGAGCATCTCGTGAGTGCGCGGGCATCCCGCCCGGATGAACATGGCGTCGTTCACTCGCAGTGCGTTGGCGGCGCTGCGCTCTTCCTGCGGCACGACGAGAATTCGAAATCCATTCAAAACACCGGATTTCGCCAACTCTTCAGTCGCAAGCACCGTCTCCTCATCTATCAACGAGCAGTCTGTCTTGAGATGCAAAGTGCCATGCGGAATTTCCACTTCCTGGCTGGCCAAGCCGACTGAGCGGAGCAGGGCGCGCAGTTCGGCAGCGCCGGCCGAGTTCGTTCGAGCGGAGAGTCCAATGAGAACGCAGCCTGGCGTGACGAGAATGTCGCCGCCGTCGGCGAAGCCATCGCTCAGTTGCAGGACTGCGGCGAATCGCGCCGCGAGCGTCGTCGACAACTCGTGCGCTTCGGCCCTGCGACTCGGCGCTCCGGGCCGCAGCAGAATTGCCGCCTGGCTGAACACCAGCGCGGGGTCTTCGACAAAAATGGAATCGGGAAATTGTTCCAGCGCGTCGAGAACGGTTACCTGGACGCCGGCCGCTTGCAGCGCAGAGACGTAGGCCTGGTGCTCAGCAAGGACACTCTCGAACACGGGCGCCAACCCCGCAGCCGTGCGCAAACCATGGACCACACTCTTGCCGGGTGTTCGGACGATGGCGGAGTTGAAGTCGAAAACTCGAGGCATCGCCAGCACGTTTACTGGGTCCGCCGTCGAATGTCACGCCCGCAACCACAGGCCGGGGCGGTCACTCGAACAGACTGACGATGCTCTGGTACTTCTCGATGTACCAACGGTTCTCATTGTTGTAGCGCGGGATCGCCACCGGACGAGTCTCGGCGCCATCCGCCTTCCAGACGCAGGGACATTTCACCAAAGAACCAACGACCTCCGCCTGCCAGCGGCCGAGCTCGCCGAGCTCGACTTTCATCCGCTGCAACACGCCGTAAAGTTTCTTCACGTTTCGCGGTCCGCCGTTGTAGGCGGCGACAGGAAAGATTCCGAGCACGGCCGGATTGGCCCGGTAGGCCGTGCGAATGTCCGACCGCATCTGCGCAAGCTCCAGGTCCAGCAGGCAGATCGCCGCCTTCATGGCGTTCTTGAGATTCGTGGCGCCGGTCGCGAATACCGGATCGAGGCTGGCGCGAGGGCAGCGTCTCACCACCATTGAATAGGTGCCATTGCCCCTGCGGTTGGTGAATTGCATGGGGCCGAGTGCGCGTGCGCTCGAGACGCTGTACCGATACGCCTCGTCCTGCTTGAGACCGTACTGGCTCAGCACTTCGTCGAAGGCGAGCGCCTGCTTGTCGACGTAATCCCTGTCATCGGTCTGCTCGATGACGGCGAGGGTCGTGATGACCTCCAGAGGAATGGAGTCGGCGAGCAGTTCGCCGGGAAAGGCGACGCTCGGCGCCTTTGCGTGCCGCAATTCTTCCAGCGCCTTGCGGGCGGTGGCCATCAGGAATTCCTTGCCGCCGCTGACGAACGCGGGATCGAACGTGTCTTCCGTGAAAGGTAGATAGACGATGGGCTTGGCGGTGTGGACGACGGCAGCCCACTGTCTGCGTTTCACGAGGTTGTTGTCGAACACCGGGAACTTGCGCCCGTACACCTTCAAGGGCTCCCCATCCCGGGTGAAAGCGAACATCAGCCGCTCGGCGCCGGTGCCCTTCACGTGCCGCGCCTCGATTCCAGGCGTGAGCGAGCGGAAGGGCAGCGGCTTCCTGCCGGGTTTCCACTTGATGGGCGGACGCGGCAATTCCAGTTGGGCGATGACCCACTCCTGCTGGGCCTCGCTCCAGAGTGCAAAAGCGACGGGTCGACCGCGCAGCGCCTGGCGCTTGCCCTTTCCGGTCATGACGTACTGGAGCTTGACGTCACGAAGCAGATCTCGCGCCTCGGTGACGAGGTCGTAGATCGCCTCGTGGCGATGACGGATGCGGCCCTGGACGACCACTTCCGTAATGGGAGTTTCGGTCTGCTCGGTTTCGGCAACGGCCAGTGGAACCTCGCCTTCTTTCTCCTTCGACTCCTCCGCCAACGGTGCCGTTTCCGGGATCGTCGCTGCCGTCTCGTCCGCAGGTTCCGGCAAGGCGTCGACGATCGTCGGCTCGGATTCCTCGAGGTCGCCCCCCGTCGTCGCGCATCCCGCTGAGGCGAGCATTGCGAATACGGAAAGGATCAGCGCGGTGGAGCGTATGGCGGGTGTGTTCATGCAAGCGTGGTGGTAAGCGGCAGGCGCGGTGCCAGTCTAGAGAAGACCGTTGCCGCCTGCACCGTGCCCAACGTGACCGCGTTCGCGTCTTGAGCATTGCGGTCGAGGATCGCGACAGGTTAGTCAGTCCTGATCCCAACGCCGCCTGAATATTCGCGTTTCTCGCAGCAACGGAATTCTGAAATCGAGGCGCGTGGCTCGATGGGAGAATGGGTCGCTGCTCTCAACACTTGCGCGTTCCAGGTCGCAAATTGAGCCTTTAGAATCCGGTGCGCGGGCCTGTCGAAAATCGACAATCCCATTCGACTACTCTTCAGGTACATCAATTCACCGGAGCCCCCATGAAAGTCCTCGTCTTCGTCAAAGC
This sequence comes from Steroidobacteraceae bacterium, assembly GCA_035286365.1. Taxonomy (GTDB): domain Bacteria; phylum Pseudomonadota; class Gammaproteobacteria; order Steroidobacterales; family Steroidobacteraceae; genus CADEED01. The sequence goes on from DATHJZ010000032.1 coordinate 9,788, forward strand.
CACTCCCAACAGCGAAAAGGGCATCTTTCCGCCTGAAACCGAAAAACTGTTCGCGGACATGGGCAGGTTCAACGAGCAACTGGTCAAGGCCGGCATCATGCAGGACGCGGATGGCCTCAAGCCGAGCAGCGCGGGCAAACGCATCAAGTTCTCGGATAACGGCACGACGGCCGTGATCGATGGTCCCTTCGCGGAGACCAAGGAGCTGGTGGCGGGCTACTGGGTCTGGAAAGTGAAGTCGCTGAATGAGGCGGTTGAGTGGGCAAAGCGTTGCCCGAACCCCATGCCGGGCGAGGAGGGCATGCTGGAGATCCGCCCGTGTTACGCGTTGGAAGACTTCGGCGATCTGGCGCCGAAAGAGGAATTCGAGCGCGAAGTCCGCCTGCGCAAGAAGGTGGCGCGTCAGCAGAAGTCGAAGTCGACAGCTACGGGCAAGGCCAGGTCGAAGGCGGCGCCGGCCCGCGGGAAGTCTGCCAAGAAAAAGCCGAGGCGCGCGAAGGCCAAGTAAAGCGATACCGGACCAGATGCCCGGCGGCTGCGTAGTTAGCATCCGCCGGGCGACGTCTGTGGTTTTTTCTCGGGCCACGGGGCGGCAGGGCGTAGCGCGCACGACCTGCCCGGTCGCCGCATCCGACAGGAAAAACCCTAAGGACGGCAGATGCACTGACGTGCACTGCTCACGCTTTCGCCCCGCGGTCACGACCCGCCTCACGGTTCCATCACCGCGACACTCCCACCGCTGAACGAGAGGGCCATGCTGGCATTCATTAAAACGAAGAGGCGCATGTTGTGAACCTTCTGCATTGCATTTACGCGAGCCGCGCGAAGGTCACTACGCGTGAAGCCGAGATCCAGGCTCTACTCGAGCGCGCACGCCACAACAATCTCGCGCACGGCATCACCGGCATGTTGCTGTTCGTCGAAGGCAGCTTCTTTCAGGTCCTGGAAGGCGACGCAGCGTCAGTGGAAAAAACTTACGAGATCATCCTTCGAGATATCCGCCACGACCGGGTCACACAGATCATCCGCGAGCCGATCGCGCAACGCAGCTTCGGCGAGTGGAGCATGGGATTTGAGGCGGTGGCGCGCGCAGATGTGCAACGGCTCGTCGGCGCGAACGACTTCTTTGGCAGCGCGGGCTGCCTCGAGCGTATCAATCCAGGTCGGGCGAGGAAGCTGCTGATGGCATTCGGTGCTGGTCGGTGGCGGACCGAAAATACCGGAAAGCATCGCGCCCACGCCCGCGTGGGTGAGCCTCGTTGAGCGAATTCGCCGCGAGCTTCGCGTTTCAACCCATCGCTGACATCTCTGCCCGGAAAGTCTTTGCGTACGAGGCGCTCGCACGCGGCAAAGGCGGCGAGTCCGCCGCCAGTGTGTTTGCCGCAGTGCCGCCAGGCGAGCTGCACGCGTTCGACCACGCCGCCCGCATGGCGGCGGTGAAGCTTGCGGCGGCGCTGGGCCTCAAGGACAAGATTTCGCTGAACGTGATGCCGGGGTGCATCGAGTCGATGCCCGACAGTCTCGATCTCCTTCTCGACTGCGCGACCCGATCTGGTTTGTCACCCGGGCAGTTGGTGCTGGAAATCACCGAGGGGGAGGCGGTTCAGCGTCCGAAAGAGTTCAGCCAGCTGTTCGATCGATATCGCGCGCAAGGCGTGCGCATGGCAATCGATGACTTCGGCGCCGGCTACTCCGGACTCAACCTCCTCGCGTACTTTCAGCCCGATCTGATCAAGCTCGACATGCACCTGGTCCGGGACATAGATCGTGCCGGGCCGCGGCAGGCAATCGCGCGCGCGGTGCTGCAAGTCTGCGACGATCTCGGCATCGAAGTCATTGCCGAGGGTGTTGAGACGATCGGCGAGTATTCCTGGTTCAGGCGCGTGGGCGTACGGCTCTTCCAGGGCTATCTACTGGCACGTCCAGCCTTCGAAGCCCTGGATATCCCGTTATTCCCTGATTAGGAACTGGCCCTGCGGCCCTCCCTACGGCTCGACCGCGCTGTACTGATCGAAACTCGCCGCGGCGCGGTACGTCACGACGCCCACTTTCCCCGTGACGATGTCAGCCCCCGATCGTTCGATGCGCAACACATCGTTGACGTACACGCGCAGACGATCCTGGATTGCCTCCAGCCGCAGCACGAATGGCGCATTCGGCGAGACCGTCAGCGGCACGGTGCCAAGCACGGAGATCGCGCCGTCTGTGAGCTTGCGAAGCGACAGCTCGTTCGTCTTGCGCGCGGTCACGTAGTAGTAGTTGCCGCCATCCTGGTATCGCGCGATCAACCCCACCCACGGCGATCCGCTGCTTGCGAAGCTGTTCACGGTGATCGACGCCTGTACCACCTGGTCTTCGCTCGGTACTCCCGATGTCAGGCGAGCATCCCCCGCAGTCGAACCCTGCGAGAACTGGCGGGAGCCGATGCTCCAGTTTCCGCCGAGCGTCTCGCGATCGGCCCAGATGAGGTTGCCGACGGGGCCAGGGCTGACCACCACGTTGTCGAAATCGGCCGCGGCCTTGTACATGCGCAGCCCGGTGTGTCCGTGTGCAAGCGTCGAATCAAAGGTGCGAATGACGCGCTGGCCATCGATGTCAACGGCCTGGTGAGTTCCGGAAGACTCCAGGTTGAGGTGAAATGTGTGCCCCGGCGCAACATCGATTGGCACGGAGATGATCTCGGTAAACACGCCATTCAGCATGCGCTTGAGCACTACCCGGTTCGTGTCGCGCAGCGTCACGTAGTAGTAGTTGGACTCATCTATATAGCGCGTCATCAGGCCGACCCAGCGATCATTGCCGCTGACGGCGTTCAGGCGGATGTCTGCGCCGATGCTCTGGTTGATGAGATCTGCGGAGTGCACGGCTGCGGCGTCACCGACGAGGCTCGATTGCCGGTACACGTGCGTGGTGCCATTGCTCACGATGGCGAACTGACTCCCGGCCAGTGGTGTCCACTGCGACGCGGCGCCCGACTCGAAATCGTCCTGCACCAGCGCAGGCACGTCGAAACTCGCGGGTAGATTGAACTCCACGGGCTCTATGCCGAAGTCGCCGGTGAGCGCGATGACGCGCTGGCCGTCGATAATGGCCTTGTTGGACGGCCCAAGATCCCGCGCGCCCACCATTGTTGCAAGGTGCGCGAAGCCATGGTCGGCGCGCTGCCGATATAGATAGACTGCGCCCGTCAGGCGATTGAAGCTGCCGGCTGTGCGCAGCACGTAGTCGTCGTTGATCTCGATCGCATCGTCGGCGTCCCACTCGGCACGGTCGGGGTTCGAGAAGAAGCCGGCCTGCGCCCAGCCGGAAGCGCCGCGTCGATACACGTACGCACCGTGGTCGCTGCCCGAAGCGAGCGCGAGGTCGTCGTGCAAGGCCACCGCCCGACCGAATGTATACAAGACGGTTTCGTCACTTCGTGGCGCGAAGGTGCTTGCGATGGTCCAACTATTGCTACCTGCGCGCTCGAAGATGCGCAGGCTGCTGGCGTGTGCGAAGTCGATCTGGCTGCCAATGATGGCGGCGTTCGTATCGAGGTCGAGTCCGGTAACGCAGGTGCCTGTGGCGACGGGCAAGGTCGCGGTCAGTGTCCAGTGGCCGTTCGCTGCGCGATTCAGTTCGAGCGCGCGCGCGGCGCAGCCACCTTCGGTAGCGAGCAGGGTGTTGCCGTGGAGAGCGAGCGACTGGCCCAACGGGCGCGGTGACACGTCGAGCGCGCTTTCCGCCCAGCCCGCGCTGGTGCGTTCATAAATGCGCAGGCCGCCAGGCATTGCGACGGCCGCGATCGTGCTGTTCATGACGACGGCAAACCGGTTGTTGAATGGCGCGATTTCCGTCGGGAATGCACGGACGAGCTGCCACTGGCCGGCGCCGTTGCGGTGATAGTGATTCGCGGAATAGGCATATTGATCTCCTGCGACCGTGCCGTTGGAGCGCACGACGGCGAAGAGATCGTCTCCCGAGAGGCCCACCGAACCCGTGTAGAACGGCAGCGCTGCGCCCCCTTCGATGAGCAGCGGGCGCGCGACGGCGAGACTTGCGAAAGCAAGCGCCCAAAAGGGCAGCAACCAGAGTTTCATATCGCGTCCCCCTGCCGCTTTTCGCGGCGTTCTTGGAAGTGACGCTAGCGTGATCGCCAGACAAGGAGCATCGGATAGGGGCTCGATGCGCTGTGGAGTTCTCTGTCAGCGGGCGGAGTGGCAGGGACGATTAGAAAGAGTCGCGCCCGGCGTGAGCAATCACGCCGGGCGTCTCCTGTCGATCGCCGCGTTGAATACCTATCTGCGCGGGAAATAGATATTCGGCTTCGGCGGTGCCTGCATCCCCGTGCCGAGGAAAAACCCCGGATGGGGCGGCTGGTTATAAGCGACGTTTTGCCAGGCAACACCCAGGCGGTAGGTTGGGTCATGCATCAACGTGCGTAGCTTGAATGCCGTCGGGTCGGTGGTCGTGTAGAGGCGCAGCTCGCTGCTGTCCTGGGAATGCCAGATCGCTTCTTCACGCCAGTCTCCGAGGATGTCCGCCTGGAGCGTGGGGTTTCCCTTCGTGTCGTTGTTGGAATAGCCCTCGGCGACCAGGATCGGGACGGCCACGCCGGCCTCGTAGTCCCACTTGTCGATACGACCGACTCCAGTGCGCGTGACCGAATCGAAAGTATGGTCTAACAACTCGCGGGAAAGATCGCCGTCCCACCAGATGCCGAAGTTGATCGAGGAGGGTGGCGTCGCGCTGATCAGCAGGCCTTTGGCCGTGTTGAGGCCGCCGCCCGTGCTGGACCACATTTCATCCCCGGCGGTACGCGGATCGATATCGGCGGACATGCCGCGGCCGGTATCCCTGCCCGTGAACTTTCCCCACAGGATTTCGCCGGTCGCGGCGTCCCAGGCCGCAAGACCGTACGGCGATGACGTGGACTCCATGACCTTGAAGACCTCGAGTCCTGGGCGCTCGGGATCGAGATCGCCGACGTGCAGCGCGTCACCGTGCCCGAGATTCGTCGAGTACAAGACCGTGCCGTTGTCGTCCAGCGTCATGGCGCCGAAGACGATCTCATCCTTGCCGTCGTTGTCGACATCGGCCACTGCGAGCTGATGATTTCCCTGGCCGGTGTACTGCGCACCGGCGACGTTGGAGTCGAAGACCCAGCGCTGCTTGAATGCGCCGTTTTTCCAGTCCCACGCCGCGATGACCGTGCGCGTGTAATACCCGCGGCTCATGATGAGGCTCGGACGCCGGCCATCCAGATACGCCACTCCGCCGAGGAACCGGTCGACGCGATTTCCGTAGGTATCGCCCCAGTCGCCCACGACGCCGCGCGGCGGGAGGTAGTCGATGGTCGCGAGCGCCTTGCCGGTCCTGCCTTCGAACATGGTGAGGAACTCAGGCCCGTCGAGCACATAACCCGCGGTATTTCGGTAGTCCGCAGCGGGGTCGCCGATCACTTTGCCGCGCGCGTCCGTCGTACCATCGGCCGTTTTCATGGCGACCTCGGCTTTGCCGTCGCCATCGAAGTCATAGACCATGAACTGGGTGTAGTGCGCACCGGCGCGAATGTTGCGACCGAGCGAGACGCGCCACAGAAGGGTCCCGTCGAGTTTCAACGCATCGACGAACACTTCACCCGTGTAGCCGCTTTGTGAGTTGTCCTTCGAGTTCGTGGGATCCCACTTCAGCACGATTTCATACTCGCCATCACCGTCGAGGTCGCCCACGCTCGCGTCGTTGGCGCGATACGTGTACGCCTCGCCGGCAGGCGTTGCGCCGTCGGCCGGTTTGACCAACGGAATAGATAGATAGGAGCTCTGCCAGACTGCGGCGGAGCCGCCAGCGCAGCCCTTGTCTTTGTCGCCATGGTCGTCGTGGTTTGAGCAGCCGTGGCCGCCGTCATCGGCACGACGAACCGTGTAGATAGAGCTGGGCTGCCCGGCGGTATCTAGATAATTCGTGGTGTCGCTCAACGGTTTTCGATTGAGCTTCTTTCCGTCGCGGTACAGGTTGAAATCCGCGCGGTAGGATTCGTCGCCCAGCAGTCGCCAACTCACGAATACGCCGGCGTCCGTCTGGACGGCCACGACACCGCGGTCCAGGAATTCCGCCTGTCTTGCACCTTGAGAATTATTGCCGCCGCCCTGCGCAAAATTTACCAACGGCAACATCACAGCGACGCAGCCGGCGACCATCCAATTTCGATTCAACTTGTACATGATTCCCTCCTCGTACGAGCGGGCGATGCCGCTCTAGTTAGGTGTGAATGTCTGTTGTATGCGCACTCCCCCGCGTGATTGCGCGTGAGCGAATTTGCTCCGCTCTGGTTGGCAATTCAATCCGCTCGGGCGGGAAGCGCTCAAAAATCGTCACGCACCTTCGCAGGTAGTCGCAAGCCGACAACAGATTAGGAAATGCCTGACTACTCGAAGCGCTGTTGGCCACTGGCGAATCCAGCTTCGCGATCAGAACGGATCTATGCGCGCCGAGCTGCTTGAGTTGCCGCCTGTGAGTGCAGCCGCGAGGTCGCGAAGTGGGGGTGAAATTTTTACACGTCGCGAGTCACCGACAATTCTTTAGGAGTGACTCCTACTTGCGACAGGTCTCATGGAGGGTTAACGTTCCTCCTCAAAATCGAAGGAGCAATGGAAATGCCACGCGCCCAACGAGTCGCTCAATACATTCAGGAACTTGCCTACGCGAGCCTGTTTAAGCAGGAAGAACGAGACGAGCAGCGACCGCAGGACGTGCCGCCGCGCGCGCCGGAACCGAACTACCCGAATTGGAGCGCGACCTCGTTTGCCGTCTACGTTCCGTTCCGTAGTCCGACGAACGACTGATTCGGGGCGTCGGCGCGAGCCTACATTCGGATCGGCGAGATCGGTGCCGGTGCTGACGCAATAGCTAGGTTCTGCTCGGTCCGCCACGCCCTCGGACTCCTTCCACTCTGCGCCTTGAACGCCCGCGACAACGCGGCCTCACTCCCGTACCCCACATCCTGCGCAATCAGCTTCAGGCTCTTTCCCTGCAACAACGCCTTCTGCGCCAATCCCACTCGCCAGCGCTGTAGATAGACGCCTGGCGTCACGCCCACGGCCTTCCGGAATCCGCTCGCGAAGGCGCTGCGCGACATCGTTGCTTTCGCCGCGAGATCCTCGAGACTCCATTCCTTCTGCGGCTCTTCGTGCATGACGACCATGGCCTTGCGCAGCTGCGGATGCGCGAGCCCGGCCAGCATCCCTACCTGCGTCTTGCCTTGCTCCATCAATTGCCGCAGCACCTGGATCAGCACCACTTCAAACAATCTATCGAGCATCGCCTGCCGGCCGCAGTTCTGCGCGAGCGCTTCATCGAACAACAGCGCGAGCACGGCCTCACAACCCTGAAGCTTGGCGAGCGGTAAACAAATGAATGGCGGCAGCGCGGACGCAATCGGATTCGCATTGCCGCCTTCGAAGCTCAGGTTCGCGCACACGAAATCCGCGCCACGCACCGCGTCGGTGATGAACCGATGCGCCATGGGCCGTGGATACAGGAGCAGCGACGGCTCGCGGATGCGCACCGTCTCGCTCTTGCCATGGCGCACCTCGACCTCACCCTCACGGATGAGATGCAGTTGGCCGTCGGTACCTGAGCCGTCGAGCGCGTTGATGCCGCACAGCGCGCCGGCCTGGAACGTGTGTGCGCTGACGGCGAAGTGGGCGAGGAGCGCCTGGAGCCGATCGGCCATGGAAATGTACTCCGGATCAAGTTACGAGGACTCAAGGTAGCAAATAGTCCAGTTTTCGGCCGTAGAGTTCCGCTCAGACAATCACCACCCCCAATGAAGGAGAGCCCCATGACCCCCGAGAAAATCCTCTACACCGCCAAATCCACCGTTACAGGCGGCCGCGACGGCCGCGCCGTGACATCTGACAAGGTGCTCGACGTCGCGCTCGCCACTCCGCGCGAACTCGGCGGCGCCGGCGGCGTGGGCACGAACCCGGAGCAGCTGTTCGCCTCCGGCTACTCGGCCTGTTTCCTGAGCGCGATCAAGTTCGTCGCTGGCAAATCGAAGGTTGCGCTGCCTGCGGACTCGTCGATCACGGGAACCGTTGGCATCGGGCCGATCCCCACGGGCTTCGCGCTGACGGTGCAGTTGGAGATCTCGATCCCGGGTCTGCCGAAGGAGCAGGTGCAGAAGCTGGTCGAAGCCGCGCACCAGGTCTGCCCGTACTCGAACGCCACGCGCGGGAATGTGGAGGTGCAGCTGGTGGTGGTCTGAGTCCGCACGGACGAGCCGTGGCGCAAGTCCCACGGCTCGTCCCGGTTGTTCCATGGCTTCCTGCAACGTCGGCGAAATTGTTGAGTCTCAGGTGAGAGAAGTTCGCCGCTTGCGACACAATGTAGATGCGGTAGGTCGAGCAGTCCGCGCATCGAGACGCAGTAACGGCGTCCATTGAGGAGGACCATCGTGAGTGACATCGACAGACTCTGGCCGATCATCTATGTGCGCGGCTACGCGATGAGCCGGACCGAGATCGACGAAACGACCGCCGACCCGTTCTGCGGTTTCAACGTCGGTTCGACGGTGATCCGTGCGACGCCCAATCCCAAGACGCCCCCACGCAAGCTGATTTTCGAATCGCCGTTGGTGCGACTGGGGACGGATTTCGAGTACACCGACGTCTACGAAGACGGGCTCGACATCGTCGACCCAGACTGGGAGGGCGATCTCGACCGCAAGTCGGTGATCATCTATCGCTACTACGATTCCTCGTCGTCGATCTTCGGCGATGGCAAGACGCGCGAGGTCGAGGAATTCGCCAAAGGTCTCGACGAATTGATTCTCAAGGTGCGCACGCTGGTGTGCGCACGGGAATCCAACAAGGTCGCGAAAAAGGATTTTCGCTGTTACCTCGTCGCCCATTCGATGGGTGGCCTCGTCTGCCGCGCGTTCCTGCAGAACGCGAAACTCGGATCGGAGGAGGCGCGCCGCAGCGTCGACAAGTACTTCACCTACGCAACGCCACACAACGGCATCGACATGGCGGGCTTCAACGTGCCTGGTTGGCTCGGCGCCAACGACATCAACAATTTCAATCGGGAGCGCATGGCGCAGTATCTCGATCTCAAGGACTTGTTCAAGAAAACCGAACGCGTGGACTGGTTGCCCGAAGCAATGTTTCCGTCGCAGCGTGTTTTCTGCATGGTGGGCACCAACCGTGGCGACTACGACGTGGCCGCGGGCCTGTCGCGCACCTTCGCCGGCAACGGCAGCGACGGACTGGTGCACGTGGCGAACGCGTCGGTGTGGGGAGTGGACGGGAAAGGGAATTTCTCGCAGCCGTCGGCGACGGCCTATGCATACCGCTCGCATTCAGGTCGCTACGGCATCGTGAACAGCGAGGAGGCCTACCAGAATCTCGTGCGCTTCCTGTTCGGCGATCTGCGCGTCGATCTGTGGCTGGATGTCACGCACATCGCGATTCCGCAAGAACTCGAAGCGGCGGACAAGAAAGGCGAAGTGGCCGCGCTGTACCAGTTCGAGGCGCTGGCGGCGCCGCGCGGCAAACGCTGGTTCCTCACACGTCGCGTCTCCGAGGAAGACTCCGTGGCCGTGCGTGATCACGCGGCGCTCACCAAGGCCACGCCCGAGAAGCCGGTGAGCGTCTATCTATCGTCGATCTTCCTCGCCAAGCGCTACAAGGTGAATTCGAAGAGACCAAGCCTCGCCTATACGTTGTCGCTGGCCGTGCGCGTGCCGGATTACGAGCTCAAGAAGAAATTCTGGCCGGATCGCCACTACGAGGGCGAATACCTGTTCCGCGATTCCATCGTCGTCGAGATGACACCGCCCGCGAGCGAAGCCGGGAAGTGGAAGGTTACGTACAACTGGCAGAGGCATGACGTCGGTCAGTCCGCGATACCGGTTCCTCCCGAGGAGCTCGAGAAGCTCGATGACGGCAGCGTGGTGTTGACGTTTCCGTTCACCACGGGGGATGCCACTCCGCCGCGTTCCCCCGGTATAGCCGGACGACTGCGGTTCGTAGTGTCGCGCTGGAATGTATGAAGTGGCGGGTGTGAGGAAATCGGCGCCGCCCTCCACGGGCATCTGACTACGGCTGATACGCCAGGAAATCGTCGTAGTCCGCGCTCGCCTTGTATGTAACAAGCCCGACCCGGCCCCAACCGCCGCCAGGGTTCGGGCCGACGGGCCCGACATTTTCGTTCGTCGTGAACGTGAGTTTATCGTTGATGTAGATGCGCGTGAGACCGGCTACCACATCGGCACGGATCGTGTACCACGTGCCGGCCGTCACTGTGAGCGGCGCGGTGAACATCTCGAGGATCATTCCGTTCTGGACGCGGCGCAGCGTCACGGTGTTGTTCTTGCGCAGCGACACATATAGATAGTTAGAGGCGTCTTCGTAGCGCGCGAGCAAGCCAACCCAGCTCTTGGGGTCGCCAAGGCCCGTGGGCTTCACGCGCACCTGCACGATCTGATCGTCCGTCATCGCGCCGACGATGGATCGCGCATCGCCGGTCACGGAAGTCTGCCGATACACGCCACCCGTATTGCGCCAATCGCCGGAATTGCGCCAGCTTGCGGGCCCGGGGGTCGGGTCGCTGAAGTCCGTGCGATAAATCGACGTGAACGGGTCAGACGTCACGATCACGTTGTCGAAGTCCGCGCTCGCCCGGTACATCGCGAGCCCCGCGTTACCTTCGCTGAGGGAGTCGTCGTACACGGTAATGACAGGCCGGTCGTCCAGATAGACGCGATGCGCAGTACCGATGGACTCGAGTCTCAGCCGGTACCGGCGCCCCGTAGTCACTACCGCAGGTGCGCTCGCGAGTGTCGTATACACCCCGTTCAACATGCGCTTGAGCTGCACGCTGCCGGACGCGCGCAGCGTGACGTAGTAGTAGTTCGCTTCATCGCTGCGGCGAGTCTGCAGCCCGACCCATCGATCGTTTCCGACGAAGCTGCGCGCAGTGATCTCTGCCTGGATGGACTGATTGTGCGACCACGTACCCGGTCCCCACGCGCCCGCATCTCCCTGGGTGCTCGTCTGTCGATACACGTGCGTATTGCCGGACGTAACGATGTTGAACGCGCTGCCCGGAATCCGCTGCCAAAACACGGCAGAGTCCGGCTGCTCGAAATCGTGTACCTGCGGCAGCAGGTATTCGTAGGCATCCGGTAGTTCGAAGATTCGCACTTTATTGCTGCTGCTGGTATTCGAGCGGCCGTTCACGATGATGCGGTTGAAGGTGGTGTCGACGAGGCGCCCCAGCGATTCGCCGCCTTTCGCCTGCAGCGTCGCGATGTGAGTGATAGTGGAGTAGTCATCGACGTTCATCTGGAAGTAGTTGACGACGTACGCGCCGCGATCGGCGCTGAAGTTGCGCTGCACGAATCCGAAATGAAACCGCTCGAGGCTCGTCGCGCTGATTCCGTCGGGTTGCATCCAGCCGTCCGCGGGCTGCATGGTGTTGAAACTGCCGCTGTAGCTCAGGTTGCGTTCGTGGATGGCATTGGTGCCGCGCTCGCGCGAGCCGGTCATCACCGTGTAGCTGGCGGACATCGCCACTTCCGGCCCGAAGACGCTATCGCCGTCGTTGTAGTCGAGGTTCACGTAAGGCCGCCAGCCGGTGCCCGGCACATTCTTCGCGTATACGCGCGCGACGGCCGGCTCGGAGTCGAATCCGCGCGGATTGAGCACGACGGCACGATTCCCCTCGATGTCCTGGAAGGGCGACGGCGGACTGTCACCGCAGGAGTTGGTGTGACCGGTGAGCACGCCATCGACCACCCAGGCGTCCCCTTGCTTGATGAGCACCACGCTTTCGTTGATGCACGAAACTCGCGCCACCAGGATGCGGCCGAGGCTGATCCCGATGTCCGGGCCCTGCAGCGCAGTCGAAGGCGGCCAGCCGATCGTGGCTTGAGTCCAGGTAGTGCCGGTGCGCTCAAAGATGCGCGGCTGGTCGGTGATGGTCATGGCGACGCCGTCTTTCATCGCAAGCCCGGCGCGCACCCACTCGGTTATCTCCGCAACCGGGCCGAGTTGCGCGACGTAGTTCCAGCTCGCGTCACCCGCGCGCTGATAGAGGAACACCGTGCCCTGGTGCAGCTCGCCGAGCACAGGATCGACAATGTGGCGTTCGCCGGAGACCAGCGCGAAGTCGCCATCGATGGCGACACCGAAGCCGCCGAAGACGGTCCACGAGGGATCCGGCGGCGTGAGGATGGTGAATTCTTCATAGACGGCGACCCTGCTCGCGTTCGCGAAACCTGCGAGTACCAGGGTGCACAGCGCGTACAGCGCGAGTCGAAGCACGTTCATGACCGTTCCCTGGAGACCGTGATTTTAGTTAGGACACGGTAGCAGGGACGTCGCACGGCCAACATCCGCGGGCGCGCCGGCTGTGCTTCCTGCGCACCGTCAGGGAGGCGCGGCGGCACCGAACAGGGGTTAGATCGTCTTACGCGGCGAAATGAGCCACTCGGCCAAATGGCCGGGAGAGCAAGGTCTGCAAGGTGAGGTCGCCGACGGTCAGGTAGATATCGCCTTCCGAGCGCGCCAGCGAGAACTCCATGCGACGCTCCAGGCGCGCGACGAACTGCGCGAGCCAGGTCCGGTCGAACGCGAACACCTCGAGTTTCTCCGCCCGGTGGATTTTCGCGTCCGCGAGCTTTACGACCCACTGCGCTGGATCCTTGTGCGTGTACACCGCGACGCGCGGCGCTGCCTTGCTGGCGCGATGCAGGCGCTCGGGTTCCGGCAGACCGATGTCCACCCAGACCTGCAATGCGCCGGTGAGATCGCACACAGATATCGCCGGCTGATCCGGATC
>DATHJZ010000033.1:0-9901 GCA_035286365.1 Steroidobacteraceae bacterium
CACCTGCTCAAGCAATTTCCGTACGCGGAAGTGCCGAAGCAAGGCGTCGTGCTGCCCGAGCGCGAACGCCACGAGCACTATTCGCGGCAGGCTGTGCCCGCCGAAATGCTCGTCCCCGAGATCTACTGAGTTAGAGGGGACATTCCTGGTTTTGGTGTCACATTTGCAACGCTCAGCGTAAGGTTTCGCGAGCCGTTGCAAATGTGACACCAAAACCAGGAATGTCCCCTCTCATGACCGACACCGTCTTCCTGTTCGATTGCGACAACACGCTGCTCGACAACGACCAGGTGCGGCAGGATTTACGCACGCACCTCGAAGGCGAGTTCGGCGCAACACAAAGCGCTCGCTACTGGGCGCTGTATGAAGCGTTGCGCGATGAAATCGGCTACGCCGACTACCTCGGCGCGATGCAACGCTTCCGTCTCGGTGCCGAGGGCGACCCGCGCATGCTGCGGCTCGCCTCGTTCCTGCTGGACTACCCGTTCGCCGACCGCCTGTATCCAGGCGCGCTCGCGGCGCTCGCGCATTGCGGTCGTTTCGGCCAAACGGTAATCCTTTCCGACGGCGATATCGTCCTGCAGCCGCGCAAACTCCAGCGCTCCGGACTGTGGGATGCGGTTGAAAACCGCGTTCTCATCTACATACACAAGGAGCGCATGCTCGACGAAATGGAAAAGCGCTTTCCGGCGCATCACTACGTCATGGTCGACGACAAGATGCGTGTGCTCGCGGCCATGAAGGCCATTCTCGCGCAGCGTCTGACGACCATATTCCCGCGCCAGGGCTACTACGCCCTCGACGACGCCGCCAACGCGGCATTTCCAGCCGCGGACATCACGATCGAACGCATCGGCGAACTCACTCAATTCGACTTCGCCAACGCGCTCGCCCCTATGAGGACCTCATGAAAGCCACCCAACAATTGCACGACGCCGGTCAGAGCATCTGGATCGACAACATCACGCGCGGAATGCTGACGAGCGGCACGCTCGCCGAATACATCAAGAATTTTTCCGTCACCGGTCTCACTTCCAATCCGACCATCTTCGAGAAGGCGATCGGCGACAGCGATTTCTACGACGCCGCCATTCGCGAGAAATCCGCCGCCGGACTGCACGATGAGGAGCTGTTCTACGAGCTTGCGCTGGAAGACCTGACGAAAGCAGCGGATCTGTTCCGCGGCATTCACGATCAGACCAAGAGCGTGGACGGCTGGGTATCGCTCGAGGTGTCGCCGTTGCTGGCGGATGACACCGCCGGCACCATCGCGGCCGCAAAGCAGTTGCACGCGCGCGCGCAACGTCCCAACGTTTTCATCAAGATTCCCGGCACCACCGCCGGCATCCAGGCCATCGAAGAATCCATCTTCGCCGGCATTCCCATCAACGTCACGATGCTGTTCTCGCGCGAGCAGTATCTCGCGGCGGCTGAGGCCTGGACCCGCGGTGTCGAACGGCGCATCGCCGCAGGTCTCGATCCGAAAGTGGCATCGGTCGCCTCGTTGTTTGTCAGCCGCTGGGACGTTGCGGTGAAAGACAAGGTATCGGCGCCGCTGCGCAATCGCCTCGGGATTGCGATGGGCAGGCGCGTCTACAAGTCGTACTGCGATCTATTGGCCTCGACTCGCTGGAAACGGCTGCTCGATGCGGGCGTACCGCTGCAGCGCTTGCTGTGGGCCAGCACCGGCACGAAAGACCCGGCAGCGCCGGCCAGCTTGTACGTGGATGCGCTCGCGGCGCCCTTCACCATCAACACCATGCCGGAGAAGACATTGCAGGCTTTCGCCGAGCATGGCGAGTTGAACGGCGTCATGCCACCCGATGGCGGCGATGCGGAGCAAGTGCTGGCCGCTTTCGCCGCGGAAGGTGTAAACGATGCCGCGCTCGCCGCGCAACTGCAGGTCGAAGGAACGCAGGCGTTCGCGAAATCGTGGCAGGACCTGCTGCAAGTCCTCGCTGCAAAGGGGACGGCACAAAAACGGGCTGGCGCGGCTCGATGAGGGGTGAATTCTCCCGCGGGGGCGTACGCACTGTCCCGTATCAACATCGACCCGCTCCTCACGCGAAAATGCCGCATGAACAATCACACACACTCGCTCGTCTGGCTCGATCATCGGCAGGCCAGGATCTTCAGTTTCGATACCGACTCGAACACCGCCTCGCTGGTGAACAGCACGCACTCGCATGAAAACCTGCATCAAAAGGCGAATTCCGCAGACAGCGGCCACGCGCCAGTGGACAAGATATTCCTCGAAGCCGTCGCGCATGCGATCCCCGCGGCGGGCCCGATCCTGATCGCCGGCCCCGGCAGCGCAAGGAAGGAGCTGCACACTCATCTGCTCCACCGCCACCGGGACATCGCCACGCGGGTCGTGGACGTCAAACCGCTGGATCACCCGACGGATGGCGAACTACTTGCCTTCGGCCGCAACTTCTTCGACGCGCACGACCGGATGCACGCGCAACAGGCTCCGTAAAGGACTGACACCAACCTTGCACGCCCCCGGCGAGGGTGCAATCCTCCGGCTCCTCTGCGGCTCCGGTCCCTTTCTATGCTGACTTCCGTACTGGTACGGAGCGTTCTCGATTCCCTGCCGGACGCGATGATCATCATCGACTCCGCGGGCGAGATCCTGTTCGCCAATCACCAGGTCACCGAACTCTTCGGCCGGGCGAACGAGGAAATCGTCGGGCAGCCCATCGAGACACTGCTGCCCGAGCGGTTCCGCCAGCGCCACGTCGGCCACCGCACCAGCTATACGAACAACGTGCGCGTGCGACCGATGGGCATGGGGCTCGAGCTGTTTGCGATGCGCGCGGACGGTACGGAGTTTCCCGTGGAAATCAGCCTGAGCCCGATCACGCAGGGCGATGACGTACTGGTGGCGGCCGCCATCCGCGACGTGACACCACGCAGAAAGGCCGAACGCGCTCTCACCGACGCGCGCCGTGAAGCCGAGCACGCAAATCTCGCGAAGAGCCGCTTTCTCGCGACAGCCAGTCACGATCTGCGTCAGCCGCTGCAGACGCTCGGCCTGCTGACCGGTGCGTTGCGGCGCATGGTTCGCGATACCGATTCCCAGGATTTGCTGGCGCAGCAGGATCTGGCGATCGACGCCATGTCGCGCCTGCTCAACGCTCTGCTCGATATCAGCAAGCTCGAGTCCGGCGCCATCAAGCTCGAGCCCACCGATTTTGAGATCGCCACGCTGTTCGACGAGATGCGGCGCGAATTCGCGGGCGTCGCGGCGTCGAAGGGGTTACGACTTTCCATCGACTCACCCGCCGATCGCGTGCATTCGGATACCGCGCTCATCGGCCAGGTGCTGCGCAATCTCGTGTCGAACGCCGTCAAGTACACCGAGCGCGGTGCGGTCGAGCTGTGCTGCGAGCGGCACGGCCAGCGGTTGCGTATCGAAGTGCGCGACACCGGCGTGGGCATTCCCGCCGACCAGGTCAAACTCATCTTCGATGAGTTCTACCAGGTGGGCGTCGGTCCCAACAGTTCGCGCGAAGGTTACGGCCTGGGCCTGAGCATCGTGCAGCGCATCGCGCGCCTGCTCGAGTTCGACGTCATCGTGACATCGGCGCCGGGTGTTGGCGCGGTCTTCAGCTTCGAGCTGCCCATCGCGAAAAACGATAACAAGAAACTGGACCAGGTCGCTTCGCACAGCGCAGATGTGATGGCGCCGGCGGGCAGCGGACACCGCGTGCTGCTGGTCGAGGACGAGCCGGGCGTGCGCAATGCGATGCGCATGCTGCTCAAGATAGAAGGCTACGTCGTCATCGTCGCAGCCACGGCAGCCGAAGCGATCCAGCGCCTGCGCGAGAACGCCGACATCGATCTGCTCATCACCGATTTTCATCTCGAGACCGGGCGCACGGGCACGGACGTCATCGCGGCGGCGCGCGAGGTATTAGGCGACTCGCTCAAGGCCATTCTCGTCACCGGCGACACGTCGTCTGCGGTGCGCGAGCTTCAGGTCGATGCAAACTTGCGCATCACCAGCAAGCCGATCAACTCCAACGAATTGCTGGGCCTGGTCAAAGCATTGCTCGAGATTTGAGCGGGACGTAACTGCGCCCGGCGGACGCTCTCGACGCTTCCTTTACCAGCACGACGTCGCCGCGGAATGCCGCGAGGAGTTTGCGGGTCAGCGTGGCAAGCGACGCTGAGAGTCCCTCGTGATGAGAGAGCGCACCCAGAATCAGAATGTCGTAGTCGCCTGAGGCGGCGATGAGCGGCAGCGTCTCTTCGGGCGTGCCATTGATGCGCCGCAGGTGCTCGCCGTCGATTCGAAATTCGCGCATCAGGCGCGCAAGCTTGACCGCGCGCGCCATGCGCAGCACTTCATCCTGCTGCTCGCGCTCGCTATAAAGGACATCGAGCTCGCCTTCGACTCCGAAGCTCAGGAATCCCGAGGTGTGCACGAGGCTGCGCGCGAGCGCGCTGTCGTCGCTCGAGATGTCGACGGCAGCGGCGATCCGGACCGGGCTGCGCCAGGGGAGTTCGCGCATGAGGATCAGCGGCACCGGACATGCGGCTGCCAGTTGCTGGTCCTCGTGTCCGCCGGCCGGCGCCTTTACCACCAGATCGGGCGACCGCTCAAATGCGCGCCTCAGGATCACGTAGTTGAGCGGCTCGGCGCAGCGAAAGACGCTGCACAGGACCACCTCGTCATAGCCGCGTGCAGTGCAAAGTGCAGCAAAATCCTTCGCGTCACGCGGATTACCGAGCAGCAGCTCCACGCGTGCGCCAAATGACCGCGCGAGCTGGATCGTCTTTTCGAGAATCCTCGTTCCCGAATCGACGTCCTCGGCGATCAACAGGATTGAGGTGAGCTTTTTCATGCCTCAGGCATCGGGCGCGCAGGCCATGCAATGGGTGGCGTCTGGAATCGCGACGAAGCGCGCCGCTTCGATTTCGTGCCCGCATTCCTCGCACAGGCCGAAAGTGTCATCTTCCATGTGATCGAAAGCGGACTCGATTCGGGAGAGCTCGGCGCTGTCCGACCTTTCAATCGCCAGCAGGACCTCATCGGTCTCATGTGCCGCCGCCGCGTCCGCCCTGGTACGCCGCAGATCCGCCTGCACGCGCTGCATGCGATCGCGAAGCAGGACTCCGCGGGAGAGGAGCTTCTTGCGCGCATCGCGCAGCGTGTCTTCGCTGAGGGTTTTCATGGCGCCATGTTTCCATAAGCGCGCGCAGGCAGATATTCGCCCGTTTACCTACCGCGTCAGTGGTATTGCGTACTTCTTTGGAACGCCCGCAACTCCACAATCCGTCAATGTTTTCCCGCGAAGCCCAGGCGCTGATGGAAGCCGCCATCGATGCGGTCATCGTGATCGATCACCGCGGCACCATGACCGCGGTCAACGAGGCGACGCGGCGCATGTTCGGCTATCGCAGCGACGAGCTGCTGGGCGAGAAGGTGAGCCTGCTCATGCCGGAGCCGGATCGCCGCGCGCACGCGGGTGGCCTCGAGGCCTATCTATCGACCGGCCTCGCCGGGGTCATCGGCAAGGGGCACGATGTCGTCGCCCAGCGCAAGTCCGGCGCCTGCTTTCCCGCGCTGCTGTCGGTCGGCCGGGTTCCCGACTGCGAGCCGGCGAGATTCGTCGGCTTCGTGCGTGATACCAGCGCGCAGGCGCACCGCGAGGAAGAGTCGCGCGTCGTGCAGGAACGGCTCACGAACGCCGCGCGCCTCGCCACTCTAGGCGAGATGGCCACGGGAATCGCGCATGAACTCAACCAGCCGCTCACCGCGATCAATGCCTACGCCCGCGCCTGCGAACGATTCATCGCGATGCCCGAGCCCGATCTCGCCGAGCTGCGCGACGCCGTACGCGAGATCGGCGTCGAAGCGCTGCGAGCGGGCACCTTGATCCAGCGCATGCGCCGGATCGTGCGGGTCGAGGCCGGCAACCACGGGCCTGTCGACGCAAACGCACTGATCGAAAACCTCGAGGTTCTCATCGCAGCGGATGCGCGCATCCACGGGACCCAGGTCCGGTATCACCTCGCGAGCGGCGGCGCCCGGATCAAGGGGGACGGCGTCCAGCTGCAACAGGTCATACTGAACCTGGTCGGCAACGCCTTCGAAGCGCTCGCGGCGCAGCCGCCAGGATCCCGCCAGATCGAGATCGCCACCGCCGTCGCCGGCGGCGAACTCGAAATCACTGTCTCGGACAACGGTCCGGGGGTTTCACCGGCCATCGCGGAGCGGATCTTCGATCCATTCTGCAGTTCGAAGCCGGGCGGAACCGGCCTCGGACTAGCTATCAGCCGTACGATCGTGCAAGCGCATGGCGGCACCGTCGGAAACCGTCCGATCGCACCGCATGGCGCCTGCTTTTATGTACGATTGCCGGCATTGGAGGACTCCGCAGCATGAAGACGCAGGCACCGACCGTCATGGTCGTCGACGACGATGCGGGTGTTCGCAATGCCATGCGCGCGCTGCTCAAGTCCGTGGGACTCGAATCCGCCCTGTTCGCTTCGGCGCAGGAGTTCCTCACGACTTATCAACCCGCGCAGCCCGGCTGCCTCTTGCTCGACATACGCATGCCGGGGATGAGCGGCCTCGAGCTGCAGCAGCATCTCAACCTGCGTGGCGCCGTCATCCCGGTCATCTTCATGACCGGCCACGGCGATATCCCGATGGCGGTCGAGGCCATGCAGCACGGCGCCTTCGATTTCCTGCAGAAGCCGTTCCGCGATCAGGATCTGCTCGATCGCATCCAGCGCGCCATTGCCAGGGATGAGGAACTGCGCAAATCGCTGGGCGAACACTCGCGCATCAAGGCGCACCTCGATTCGCTGACTCCGCGCGAGCGCGAGGTCCTCGATCTCATGACGCAGGGCAAGCAGAACAAGGTGATCGGCCAGGACCTGGGTGTGAGCCCGCGAACCATCGAGATCCATCGTGCGCGCGTCATGGAGAAGATGGGCGCGCATTCGGTCGCGGAGCTGGTGCGCATGATGCTCGACCTGCAGCACATCTCTTCCGGCAGCCGCTGACCGCCGTCCGGTCTACTCGCCGGGATTCCAGCCGACGCGCGCGAGGAAATCCGACACCGCGCGTACCTGCTCGAAGTCGAGCGGCGCAATTCGTTGCGAATGCAGTCGCGGCAATGCAGGACGCCGGCCATCGACGGCGTCGTACATCTGGCGCATGAGATAGCCGTAGTGCTGGCCGCCCAGGCGCGGCACTCCACGCTCGGCGTCGCCCTGCGCTTCGGCGCCATGGCAAGACTGACATTCCTGCTCGAAAATCCGCCGGCCTTCTGCGACAAATTCCCCGCCGCCGACGCCGCGCGCGCCCGGCTGCGCAAGCTGGCTCACGTACGCACTCACATCGGCTATGTCCTGCGCGCCCGCGAGATGGTGGCGGTCGGCCATGCTTTCCATGCGGAAGTCCCAGCGCTTGCCGTAGCGAAAGTCGACCAGCTCCTTGGCGAGGACGCGATAGTGCTGGTCGGCAATGCGCGGCGTGGAGCCATTCGCTTCTCCGCCGCCATCCGCACCGTGACACGCGATGCATTGTTCGAACAGCTGGGCGCCGTGAACCTGGTCGGGCCTGGCCCGAAGCACGTCGGCGAACTCCCGCTGCGCACTGGCGGCGGCCATTGCGATGACGGGTAGCGCCAGCGCGATGTAAGCGACTCGTCGAAACTGCATTTTCATTGCGCATTTCTATCAAGGGCGAGCGCCGCCCGATATACGTGGTAGACCGAATACGGCTCCGGAATGGCCCGGGCTTCGCTGCTCCCGGCGCTTCCCTACTGTGTGCCCACACGTCACGAGAAGGTGGAATCATGAAAATTGTCGTAGCACTCGGAAGCTGTGCGTTTCTCAGGCGCGGCGAATCGGCCACGGTCGAAACGCTGCGATTCAACGTGCGGCGCGCCGCGCGTTCGCTGGCGGCGCTCGCGGGCGAACACACGCTCGTCGTCACGCATGGCAACGGACCGCAGGTCGGCATGCTCGCGTCGCTGGCGACCGACGCGCATGCGAAGCCCTATCCACTCGACGTGCTCGGCGCCGAGACCGAAGGGA
Organism: Steroidobacteraceae bacterium; assembly: GCA_035286365.1. Lineage (GTDB taxonomy): Bacteria > Pseudomonadota > Gammaproteobacteria > Steroidobacterales > Steroidobacteraceae > CADEED01. The sequence continues at coordinate 8,062 of DATHJZ010000033.1, forward strand.
TGATCGGCTACCTGCTGGAACAGGAACTTTCGAACAAGCTGGGACCCGACCGGGTGGCTACGTTGCTGACACGCACCATCGTACGCAGCGACGATCCGGCATTTCGCGAGCCCGCCAAGTTCATAGGGCCGGTTTACAACAAGGAGGACGCCGAGCGCCTCGCCGCAGCACACGGTTGGAAGATCGCGCGCAACGGCGCATCCTGGCGGCGCGTCGTGCCGTCTCCCGAACCCATGGATATCGTCGAGCTGGCCGCGATCGCTCACCTGTCGAGCGCGGGGTTCACCGTGATTTGCGCGGGCGGGGGCGGCATACCGGTGCAGCGCACCGAGGCGGACACGCTCGAAGGAGTCGAAGCCGTGATCGACAAAGAACTGGCTTCCGCAACGCTGGCGCGTTGCCTCGGCGCGGATTGCCTGATGCTGCTCACCGACGTACCCGCGGTATTCGATGGGTGGGGTACCGCGAATGCACGCCGCATCTGCGCCGTGCATCCCGATGCTCCCGGCGATTATCGTTTTCCGCCGGAATCAATGGGACCGAAAGTCGAGGCCGCGCGCCGCTTTGCGCTTCACACCGGCGGGCGTGCATACATCGGATCGCTCGACGAGGCGCGCGAGCTGCTCAACTGCGGCACCGGCACCTGCGTAACCACCGACGTCAGTGGCGTTTCGTTCGCTGACGCGCAGGAGAAAGCCGCATGAGGCACACTGATCCTGTGTTCGATGAGATCGAGGAAAGTTTCGAGCGCATCGACGAGAATGGCAACCGCAGCATCGAATTCGGGGAATTCGTGGCCCTCATGCTCGAGATGGACCACACCAGATCCGATAGCGCGCTGCGCGTTCAATTCGATGCAATCGATTCGAACCGCGACGGGCGAGTGAGCTGCGATGAGTTTCGTGCCTGGTGCAGCCTTGGACGGTAGATAGAGTGCGGATCCTCGCCTTCAATTGCGGCAGCTCATCGATCAAGTGCGCGACGGTGGACAGCGATTCCGGCACGCGCAGCTTCGAGCTGCGCGTCGAGAATATCGGCCAGGCTGAACCCCAGCTCATCGTCGGTGAGGCACGGCGCCCGCTTGCCGCGCAGAGCGGCGTGGCCGCGGCCATCGACACCGTGCTGGCGGAGCTGCGCAACCGCTCGGCGCGACTCGGCAAGATCGACGCGGCAGTTCATCGCGTCGTGCACGGCGGCGAGCGCTTCACGGCGCCGACGCTGATCCAGGCAGATGTCGTGGAGCAACTCGCCGCGCTCGAGCGGCTGGCACCGCTGCACAATCCGCCTGCAGTTCAAGCAATTCGCGGCGCGCGCGAGCTGTTTGCGGGGATTCCGCACGTGGCAATCTTCGACACGGCATTTCATGCGACGCTGCCGCGGCGCGCGCGTGAGTACGCGCTGCCCGAGGACATACGCGCACGCTTCGGAATCCGCCGCTATGGTTTCCACGGCATCAGTCATGCCGATGTCGCTGCGCGCGTCGCCACGCACCTTGCGAAAAGTCCGCAGGATCTGCGCGTGATTTCCTGTCACCTGGGCAGTGGCGCCAGCGTCGCCGCCATCGAATACGGGCGCAGCGTCGAAACCAGCATGGGAATGACACCGCTCGAAGGTCTCGTCATGGCGACCCGCGCCGGAGACCTCGATCCGGGCGTGCTGCTCGAGCTGGCGCGCGAACTGCAGCCCGCGGCACTGGAACAATTGCTGAACAAGCGCGCCGGGCTCACCGGCCTCACCGGCACTGGCGACCTGCGCGAGATCGAGCGGCGCGCCGCGGACGGCGACGAACACTGCCGGCTCGCCATCAGCCTCTATACCCACCGCATCCGCAAGTATCTCG
>DATHJZ010000034.1:0-2268 GCA_035286365.1 Steroidobacteraceae bacterium
AAGTGCCGGCAAGTGCAGCAGCAACTGCAGCGGCAAGCGCGCTGACATTGAGTTTGCTGCTGTGCGCGGCAGGCGCCCGTGCGGCCGGAGTCGATGTCGATATCGAAGGCCTGCCCGAAGAGCAGCGCGATGCCGTTCGCGAGACGCTCGCACTCAACGAATACGCCAAGCGCGATATCTCGCGCGCCGAATTGCGTGTGGCCTTCAGGAGCGCCGACGAGCAGATCAAGCAGGCGCTCGAACCCTTCGGCTACTACAACGTCGAGGTGAAGAAGGAATTGAGCGGCGACGCGAACTCCGGCTGGAAAGCGAAGTTCGTGGTCACTCCGGGCGCACCCGCCATCGTGCGGAACTCGCGCGTCGAGGTACTGGGCGATGGCAAGGACCAGCGCCGCGTGCGCAGGGCCATCGAAGGATTCATTCCCAAGGTGGGCGAGCGGCTCGACCATGCGAGCTACGAAGCAAGCAAGGCCGTCATCGATTCAAGCCTGCGCGGCGCCGGTTTTCTCGACGCGAAGATCACGCGCCGGCGCGTGACCGTGCGCACGGAGGATGAGTCCGTGGATGTCGATCTCGCCTGGGACAGCGGCGAGCGTTACAAATTCGGCGACGTGCGTTTCGCGGGCGATGCGCCCTTTCCCGAGGAGTTCCTGCGCGAATTCGTGCCGTGGCGCGAGGGCGCCTACTTCAATTCCGAGCAGGTGCTGAATCTGCAGCAGCACCTGGTCGACGCGGACTACTTCGCGATGGTATCCGTGCAACCCGCGCTCGACGAAAAGAAGGACGGCGCGGTGCCCATCGACGTGCTGCTCGATCGCGACGAACGCATGGTGTACACGGGCGAGGTCTACTACAGCACTGACTTCGGCCCCGGCGTGCGCGTCGGTGCCGCGCGGCGCTGGCTCAACAAGAAGGGCCACAAGGCCGATATGCAGGCCGAGTACTCGCAGCGCCTGCAGGAAACGGCGCTGCATTACCAGATCCCGCGGCCGGGCCGCGAGGATCGCTCCTACGATTTCGGCATTGCGTATCGCGACGAAACGACGGACGTCAGCCGCTCGCGCAACTTCACGCTCGCGGCGTCACGTTCGGAGAAGCGTTGGCACGGATTCACGCGCACGATCGGCTTGAAATACCTGGTAGGCGACTTCCAGCTGGGCCGTGACGACGACAATCTCGCGTTCGGTTCCTCGAAGTTGTTGTTCGCGGAAGGATCGCTCAGTCGCCGGCGCGTCAACGATCGGATCGCGCCGCGCAAGGGCTACGTGCTGGATTTCGGCGTGCGCGTGGGAAGCGAAGCCGTGCTGTCGGACACCGACCTTGCGCAAACCTGGGGGCGCCTTACCTGGCTGATCCCGCAGGGCGAGAAGGCGCGCATCAAACTACGCGGCGAAGTCGGCGCGATGACCGTCGGCAACTTCGATGCATTGCCGCCGGACCTGCGCTTCTTCGCCGGCGGCGATCGCTCGGTGCGCGGCTTCGACTATCACGAGATCGGCGAGGTCGACGCCAACGGCATCATCATCGGCGGCAAGTATCTCGCCGTCGCGAGTGCGGAGTACGAGTACTACTTTCTCGAAGATTGGGGCGCGGCCGTGTTCGTCGATGCCGGCGATGCGTTCAGCGATACCTTCTCGCTCAATGTCGGCGCGGGCGTGGGCGTGCGCTGGCGCTCGCCGGTGGGCCCGATTCGGATCGATGTCGGCTTTCCCGTGCAGACGGACCTGCCCCTGCAGGACAGCTGGCGGTTGCACATTCAGCTGGGGCCGGATCTGTGAGGGCGCCGTCACTCAAGAAGGTGCTGCTGTGGAGTAGCGGGTCGCTCGCGCTGTTGCTGTTATTGGTCGCGGGGTTGGTGGCCTGGCTGCTGTTCACCACCTCCGGCGCGCGCTGGGTGGCGGGCATGGCAACCGCGCGCTTTGCACCGCAGGTCAAGTATGCCCGCATCGACGGCACAATCGCGGGCCAACTGGTCGTCACCGGTTTTCAGTTCGATGGCGGCGCAGACAAGGCACGCATCTCCATCGAGTCGATGACGGTCGACAGACGTTGATGATGTTGTTCTCGCGTGCGCTGCGCATCGATAACGCACGGGTGCGCGGGCTCGTGCTCGAGTTGCCGCCGGAAAAGGACGAAGAGGAGCCCGATGAGCCGCTGTGGATCGAGCCGCCCCTCGATGTGACCGTCACGGACTTCGTGCTGGCCGATGCCACTATCTACCGGCAGAAGAAGAAGCTGGCGACGATCAAACAAGCGGGGCTCAGTGCG
>DATHJZ010000035.1:0-2425 GCA_035286365.1 Steroidobacteraceae bacterium
GGCGGCTATCGACCCTGAAGAGACATTCACTGCGACTACCCTAAGCGTCCGGTATTCGGCCAGAGAGAAGTGGCTCCGGTTGTTTGAACAACTTTCCCCGATTTATAAGTGGAATCCGGGCGGATCACGGAAGGTGCGGAGTAGTCCATGGAACCGGTCGGCGCTTGCAGCGAAGCGATCGACGCGATAGGCAACTCGGGGCGCACCGCGGACTTCATCTTAAGCGGCCATCTTCATCGATGGTAGAGCGATCAAGTACTTTTCATCCGGCGTGAGGCGCTCCAGACTGCTGTGAGGACGATGCACGTTGTACCAGTCCAGATAGTCGGCGATGTCGGCGCGTGCCGCGCTCACGCCGTCGTAGGCTTTGAGGTACACCCGCTCGTATTTCACGCTGCGCCACAGGCGCTCAACGAAGACGTTGTCTCTCCAGGCGCCACGTCCATCCATGGACAGTTGGCAGCCCTTGCCCAGCACGACGCTGGTGAACTCTTCGGCCGTGAACTGGCTGCCCTGGTCGGTGTTGACGATCTCAGGGGTGCCGTACCGGGCAAAGGCTTGTTCGATCACCTCAGTTGCGTGAACCGCTTCGAGCGTGATCGCCACCTTGTGCGCCAGCACGCGGCGCGAGGCCACGTCCACCACAGCGGTGAGGTAAACGAAACCGCGCGCCATCGGAACATACGTCGTGTCCAGTGCCCAGACCTGGTTGGAGCGCGTGATCGCCAGCTTGCGCAACAGGTAGGGGTAAATCTTGTGGCCCGGCGCAGCTTTGCTGGTGCCCGGCTGCGGCGTCAGCGCCTCGATGCCCATGCGCAGCATCAGCGTTCGGATGTGGCGCCGCCCCGCATGCACGCCTTGGCGTGCCAGCTGGTCGCGCAGCATGCGCGCCCCCATGAAGGGGTGTTCAAGATGCAACTCGTCGATTTTGCGCATGAGCGCCAGGTCGGCCGGGCTGACCGGCTGGGGCAGGTAATACACCGTCCCCCGGCTGATGTTCAGCAGGCTCGCCTGACGTGTGATGCTCAGTTTGTGGTCACGGTCGATCATGGCTTTTCGCTCAGCAATCCCGCCTTGGTGAGCGCGCCCTCTAAAAAATCATTCTCCAGTGCCAATTGGCCGATCTTCGCGTGCAGCGGCGCCAGGTTCGCCGGCTCCGGCCGGTTGCCACCGTCAAAGACCTCTGCCGCGTGCTCGAGCAGTTGCTTCTTCCATTCGGTGATCTGGTTTGGATGCAGCTCGAACTGTTCGCACAGCTCGGCCATCGTGCGATCTTCTCGCAACGCAGCCAACGCCACTCGTGCCTTGAACGCCGGATTGTGCGTGCGGCGAGTCCGCCGCCCCGATGCCTTCTTCTTCACCATCAGAAACTCCTTCTTGCCAGACCGCTTTCGGTCCAGCTTTATACCCGGAGTTTCCACTTATAGCGCTGTTCAGATTTGCGGAGCCACTTCTGACTTCGCATCGGGTCGCACGTGAGATTTGCGGCGGTCGATGAACATGCGGCCGCGCGCGCGCGAGGGCAATCGAAGCTCGAGCTGGAGGCAGTGGCTTCGAGCATCGCGAACGTGGGCGCCGCGCAGCAATAAAAAAGCCGGGCATAAGCCCGGCTCATCGACTGCAGGCGGGATTCAGACCGCCTGGATGTTGCTCGCCTGCTTCTTGCCTTTGTTGCCCTGAGTGACTTCGAAGGAAACCTTCTGTCCTTCTTTCAGAGTCTTGAAACCAGGCATGTTGATCGCGGAGAAATGCGCGAAGAGATCTTCGCCGCCGCCGTCAGGAGTAATGAAGCCAAAGCCTTTGGAATCGTTGAACCACTTTACCGTGCCAGTCGCCATTTGGTGCGTTCCTTCAAGAAATTAAACGAGGGCTGAAGCCCGACCGATGTTTAATCTCCAAGCCTGGGAAGAACGAGCACCAGATGAACTGCAGGGTCGACATTCTCAAGAACTTAGAACTAAACACGCGTCCACGGTATACCGGTTTTTGGGGGCTCGTCAAGCGAAATGTAAAGGGCCGGAAGCCGCGAATTCCAGGGGTAATACGCGCTCCGCGTCACTCGGAGAATGCACTGTTCGGTGCACCATTGTCGCGCTGATCCGCTTGACCGAGAACGAGTGCGCGCACCGCTTCCTTGCGCGGAAGCGCTGCAGCATCGATCTCGACATAACGAACACCCGCGCCGGCAAACCACGTTCGCAACCAGACCAGCGCGCTCTGCTGCATGTCGCCGACGGTCAGCTTTACGACTGCGACCGGACGCGTGCTCGTGTCGGCGATCACGAAGTCGACGACGTGCCGCGCGAACGTGCGCGCCTGCTCTTCGCGAGCATAAGCGGCCAGTCCGGGTCCGGCGTCGAGCACCGCACCCACCGGCGTCTGCGCAAAAATCACGTGATCGGGCAGCGCGGTCTTCAGCAGGTAG
>DATHJZ010000036.1:0-12381 GCA_035286365.1 Steroidobacteraceae bacterium
AGAGTCCACGCGTCGAGCAGGAACTGGGAGAGGGGGGATTGGAGACTGGGGCGAACCGCCCATTTGCCGAAAGGCAGCGCAGTCTCCGTGGAGCGGGTGCCGTCCGGGAAACCGGGCGGCGCCTCTTTGTTGGGCGTGAAATGCCCGCGCGTGTCGCCGGCGCTCACTTCAGAGCCGCGTACTTCTCCGGACTGAAGCCCACTAACAAGGTGGCGCCCCGCTCGAGCACCGGGCGCTTGATCATCGAAGGCTGCTCGAGCATCAGTTCGATCGCCTTGCGCTGATCGAGGTTCTCCTTCACCGCATCGGGCAGCTTGTGGAACGTGGTGCCGGTGCGATTCAACAGCACTTCCCAACCCACCGCCTTTACCCATGCAGCCAGCTTCGCACGCGTGACTCCCGACTTCTTGTAATCGTGGAACTCGTAGGCGATGTTGCGAGACTCAAGCCAGGTCCGCGCCTTTTTCATCGTGTCGCAATTGGGGATGCCGTACAGCGTCAGCGGGTTTTTCACGAAGTGTCAGTTGCCTGCAGGTACTGGAAGCAGCGATTATGCGCGGCGGAATGGGGAGCAGAAAATCTTGAATGCAGCCGCGGATCAGCGTGCCTATCGCCTGACATCCATCGACATGCTGCGTGGCCTCGTCATCGTGATCATGGCGATCGATCACGCGCGCGACTTCTTCATGTCCTCCGCGACGATCGATCCGCTCAGCGACCCGAATGTCGGCGTCGGGCTCTATTTCACCCGCTGGATCACGCATTTCTGCGCGCCAGTGTTCGTGTGCCTCGCGGGCGTGAGCGCGGGGCTGATGGTGGCGCGCAGGTCCCCCGCCGACCTGTTCCGCTTCCTGCTCACCCGCGGGTTGTGGCTCATCTTCATCGAGCTGTTCGTGATCTCCACCGCGGTGAGTTTTTCGCCGGGCGGCATCGCCGAGCTCGGTGGCAAGACGCTGATGTTCATCCAGGTCATCTGGGCGATCGGTGCCAGCATGGTGCTGCTGGCATTCGCGCAATTCCTCGGCCGCCGCGTCTGTCTGTTCCTCGGAGCGGCGATCGTGCTCGGCCACAACCTGCTCGATGGCGCCTGGCCGAACGCGCAGAACCTGCTCGATACCAGCCCGCCGCTGTGGGCGAGCATGCACACGCCGATGTCCAAGGTCATCGGGCCCTTCTACCTGCTGCTGCTCTATCCGCTGCTGCCGTGGTTCGGTGTGATGTTGTTGGGCTTCGGCGCGTCGGTGCTGTTCGAGCGCGCCGCTCCGCAGCGCCGCGTGGCGCTGCTGCGCTGGGGATTGGGAATCACCGCGTTGTTCGTCGTACTGCGCGCACTCGATATCTACGGTGAGCCGAATCACTGGGAAGGTCACGATCGCGCGCTCGCGACGTTCTTCGACTTCCTGAACACGACCAAGTATCCGCCGAGCCTGTTGTTTCTATCGATGACGCTCGGGCCGGCTGCGATTCTGTGTGCGTTCGCGGAAAGCTGGCGCGGCTTCCTCAAGGATGCCTTCGTCATGTTCGGCCGCGTTCCGTTCGCGTTCTACGTGGCGCACTTCTACCTGCTGCACTTCATGAGCGCCCTGCTGGGTGTGGCGCAGGGCTTCGAAGCGCGGCAGCTCTTCACCTTTCCGATCTTTTACCCGCAGGGCTACGGCGTATCGCTGCCGCTGGTGTATGTCGGCTGGGCGATCGCGATCGCGCTGTTGTATCCGTTCTGCCGCTGGGTGGCGGGTGTCAAGGCGCGCAGCCGCGCGTGGTGGCTGAGCTACGTGTAGTTAGTTACCGAGCGCCGGGGACTTGCGCAGCACCAGGGTCATCACCGAGCCGACCAGCAGGACGCCGGACAACAGATACATCGGCCCTACGAACGAACCGGTGACGTCCTTCAGATAGCCCACGGCCGGCGGGCCGATGGCACCACCGACCGCGCCCATGGCGTTGATCAGTCCAATGGCTCCGGCGGCTGCGCTGCCGGAGAGGAACTTGCCGGGCATTGCCCAGAAAGGTCCGCGCGTGCCGTAGTCGCCGACGGCCGCCACGGTCAACGCGATCATCGCCGGAATGGGCGAGTGCAGCAGGCCGGTCGCGATGAAACCCAGCGCACCGATCGCGGTGGGAATCGCCACGTGCAGGAAGCGCTCGCCGCTGCGATCGGAACTGCGGCCGATCAGCACCATCCCTAAAGCCGCGGCGATGTACGGCAGCGCCGAGAAAAATCCGACTTCGAGGTTCGTGTAGCCCGACAGGCCCTTCACGATGCTGGGTACCCAGAACGTCAGGCCGTAGCTGCCCGTCTGGCAGCAGAACATGATGAACGCGAGCAGCCAGACGGTGGGATGCCGCAGCGCCTCGAGCACGGAGAATCCATGCTTCTTCTGCGCCTCGACGTGCTCGTCTTCGATGCGGCCGGCCAGCCACTGCCGCTGCGCAGGCTCGAGCCAACGTGCCTCCGCCGGCTTGTCGGTGAGGAAGCCGAGCACGACGAAGCCGAGCAGCACCGCGGGCAAGCCCTCCACTACGAACAGCAACTGCCAGCCCTTGAGGCCGAGCACGCCGTCGAAGCCTAACAACCATCCCGACAGCGGCCCGCCGAACACGACCGACAGCGGGATGCCGATCATGAACCACGACACGGCGCGGGCGCGCTGCGCGCGCGGAAACCACTGGCTGAGGTAGTAGACGATGCCGGGCAGGAAGCCCGCCTCGGCCACGCCCAACGCGAAGCGCATGGCGTAAAACGTGGTCGTGTCGTGCACGAACATCATGCCGGCGGAGATGAGACCCCAGGTGATCATGATGCGCGCGATCCACAGGCGCGCGCCGAACCTCACCAGCAGCAGATTGCTGGGTATTTCGAACAGCGCGTAGCCGACGAAGAAGATTCCGGCGCCGATCCCGTACACCGTCTCGCTGAAGCCGAGATCGGCGTTCATCTGCAGCTTGGCGAAGCCGACATTGACGCGATCGAGCCACGACACAATGTAGAGCAGCAGCAGGAACGGCAGCAGGCGCCAGGTGACGCGCGCCATGGTCACGCGTTCGAGTTCCGAGACTTGTTGTTCCGCCATGCCGCTCCCCAGTACCCGCGACAGTGTAGGCCACTCTGGCGATATCATGGCGGCCAGCTTTCGGCGGGAGAACAACATGAGCGACGCGCAAGCGGAGTGGGTCGATGTCGGCGCCGCGGAGGATTTCAAACGTGCGCCGCTGCGCGAAGCAAAGCTCGGCGAGAGCTTGGTCGCCGTGTCGTTCAAGGACGGCAAGTTCGGCGTCGTTTCCAATATCTGCAACCACGTCGGCGGCCCGCTCGGCAAGGGCCGGCTCGACGGCGAGTTCATCGTCTGTCCGTGGCATCAGTACAAATTCCACCGCTGCTCGGGCGACGGCGAGCCTGGCTACGAGGCGGACAAAGTTCCGGGATACGGCGTGAAGGAAGAGAACGGCCGGTTGTTAGTCACCGCGAAGCCCACCAGCAAGCGTGGGCATCTGCCGCATCTGCCGCATCCGCTCGAACGTCCGACGGAGCGTGCGCCGGGCCCCGTGCGCGTCGGCGGCATATCCACCACCGCAATGGACGCGAAAAACCCGCGCTTTTCGACCTCCGAGTATCTGCTGGGCGTGGCGCTCGAACATGCGGCCGCCGCGTTTGGCGCAGAAACAAGGCTGGTGAAGCTCAACGATCTCCAGTTCCGCAATTGCGAGGGCTACTACTCGAAGGCCGCGAAGGCCTGCACCTGGCCGTGTTCCATCACGTCGATGGACAAGACCGATCAACTCGACCAGGTGTACGAGCTGGCCGTGCATTGGGCGGATGTGCTGGTAATCGCCACGCCGATCCGCTGGGGCGCGGCGAGCTCGCTCTATTACAAGATGGTCGAGCGCATGAACTGCATCCAGAACCAGATCACGCTCAACAACAAGGTGCTGATCCGGAACAAGGTGGCCGCGTTCATCATCACCGGCGGGCAGGATGGCATTCAGGCCGTGGCCGGACAGATGATGGGTTTCTTCAGCGAGATTGGCTATCTACTGCCGCAGTTTCCGTACATCGCGCATTCGCTCGGCTGGGAGTTCGAGGAGATGGAGCGCAACGTGGACTTCGTGGCATCGAGCGAGGCGCTGCGCGCCGGTGCACGCGAACTCGTCAAGCGCGGCCTGGACATGTCGCGCGCACTGCTCGAGCGTGACCTCGCCTGCGCGACGATCGAGCGCGGCGGGAGAAAGGCGTCCGCCTGACAGCAAACTATCCTTGCGGTGTTGCCGGCAGGTCGATCGCAAAACGCCATGCGCCATCGGCGCCGCGCCGCGCAACCTTGGCCGATACACCACCCATCACAACGGTGCTGCCGGTGGCGCTTTTCCCTGAAAACGACCAGCGCGCCTGGAGCAGCGCGATGTCGCCCTGACGGACGCAATTGAGCTGCGTGGAAATCAGCTCGCCGCGCAGTTTGAGGAGTTGCTTGAGCTGCGCGCGGATTTCAGCGTGCCCGCGCAGCTCCTTCCCGGGCGCCGGTGCGAGTACCGCATCCGGCTCGTACAACGCCATGAGATTCTCGAGATCGCCCACGCGAAACAGCGCGTTGTAGCGTTCGTTGAGCTTGTCAGGAGTGGTGACGGCCATCCAGGAATTCCTTGTCCCTCACCACTCGGGCAGTGGCGGCGGCATTCTAGCCGCCCAGCCAGCGCGCAACGACCTGCGGGACGACGGCGGTGGCCGGGCCTGCGAGGAACTCGTAGTCGTCCGGCACCGAATCCATCTCGAGAGAGTTCAGCACTTTTTCGGCCTTCACCTGCGCAGCGTCCACCAGCGATGCCGCCGGGTAGACAGAGAGCGAAGTTCCAACGACCAGGATCTTGTCCGCGGTGGCGACGTGCTCGCGCGCTTCGTCCATGAACCGGGTTTCCTCGCCGAACCATACGATGTCGGGCCGCAGCTGCGTGCCTTCTTCGCACAGCTGTCCGAGCACGATGGGTGCAGCGTCGAGGCGCTGGCGCTGGCGCGATCGTCCGGTGCCGCGCGCGAACGCTAGTTCGCCGTGCAGGTGCAGCACACGCGTAGAGCTTGCGCGCTCATGCAATCCGTCCACGTTCTGAGCGACCACCGTGACGTCGTGCTGCTGCTCCAGCGATGCGATCGCCAGGTGTGCCGCGTTGGGCCGCGCGCTCCAGGCTTTCGCCCGCCGCTCGTTGTAGAAGGCGAGCACGACTTCGGGATGCTTGCGCCATCCCGCCGGACTCGCGAGATCGCGCCAGTCGTACTGGTTCCACAGACCGGCGGAATCCCGGAAGGTGGGCAGGCCGCTCTCGGCGGACAGCCCCGAGCCCGAGAGGATGAGGATCTTTGCCAGGTCAGCTGCCTGGCGCGGTGAGGTAGGCCTTTACGCGCGCGTCGTTGAACAACGTCATGACGCCTTCGGCGATGCAGCCATTGAGATCCTGTGCCAGCACGCCGCTCGCATGGCGCGCGGAGAGGTTGAGCGTCTGTCCATCGCCGAGTCGGGCTTCGAAGTCGATATGGAATGATCCTTGTTAGTTAGATCGATCGGTGCGGCGATCTTGGCATTTTCCGCGCCGTTGCGGCAAGCGGGTGCGCTTAACCTTGACCTCGAGTACCCAGCCACCACGTGCCCCAGAAGGCCGCGATCAGCAGCACGAGGCCGGGTACAAGCCGCCAGAAATATCCGGCGCCACCCGCGCGCGCGAATGCGAGTTTCGAAATGGTGTTCGTCGTCACGATGAGGCCGACCGCGATGCCCGCGACTTCGCGCGTCATCTGTCCCTGTGATGACAGCGAACCGACCGACGCGGCGGTCGAGTGCGCGTCGGCGAATCCGCCGGCCACGACGCCGGCGAGCGCCCAGTTGGCGCCGAACGAGCGCTGCAGCCAGGCGACCAGCAGCGCGACCGCGGTGAATGCAGCGGCGAACAGCAACGCCGTGCGCAGGCTGAAGGCGTGGCCGGCGGGCGGCGGCGCCGGCGCGCGGTCCCGCGACGCGAGCAGCATCCCCGCTCCGTACAGCGCTGCAACCGCTCCCATCGCGAGCAGCGGCCAGCGCAGTTGGCCTAACAGGACGGCATCGCTGATGGCAAGCACGAGCGCGAGCTGGACGACCGTCGCGATCTGCGACAAGGCAGCGCCGGCGACGGCGGCGGAAAGGATCGCGGGGTCCGCCTGCGCGCGCTTGCCCATCGTGGCGACGACCGCGGTGCTCGACACGAACCCGCCGAGCAGGCCCGAGATGGGCAAACCGGCGCGCGCGCCGACCAGCCGCTGCGCAACGTAGCCGGCGGCGTCCACCAACATGATCAACACCGTGAGCTGCCAGACCAGCCGCGGATTGACGACTTTCCAGGGATCGATCGGATGATCGGGCAGGATCGGCAGCACCAGGATGGCCGCGGCCGCGAGCAACACCGCGTCGCGCAATTCCTGTTCGGAGAGCTTCTGGTGCGCAAAACCATGCAGCGGCGCGCGCGAGACCAGCAGCACGACGATGAGCACGCCCGCGGCGGCCGCGAGCACCGGCTGGGTGGCCGCGAGCACGCCGGTGACGAACGTCGCCAGCAGCGCCATCTCGGTGGTGAAGCCGGGATGCGCGGCCTGGGTCTTGGCGTACGAGAAGGCAGTCAAAGCCACGACGCCCGCGGCCATCACCGCGAGGAGCACGGCCGAATCGCTCAAGGCGCCCAGCACGCCTAACAAGGAGGTGAGGGCAAAGGTGCGCACGCCCGCGGCGACCGGCCCTTTGCCGTCACCGGTCTCGCGCTCCCGTTCGATGCCGATCAGCAGACCGGCGCCGAGCGCTACGAGGATCGCCGCGGCTTCGTCAGGCAATGCGAAATCGTTCATGAGCGCGCCGGAAGTTTCACACCAGCCGCATCTTACGCCAGCGGCCGCTGCGGCGAACGTTGCTAGCCTGGATCCGCGCCGGCCAAACCCTGACGGGTTGCGGACCCGGACTAGGTCTTCGCGCCATCCCCGAACAATGACGTCTGCCGCTGCGATTGCGACTGCGAGCTCATGCGCTGCATGCCGCTGATGTTCCCGGACGGAAAATAGCTTTCGGCGATTCCGTTGTGCACGTTGTGGATGTGCAGCTGGATGTTGTCGATCAGTTCGTGCAAGCCGGGTTGATCGAGCGTGGCGAGCGGCGCCCGCTCGATGAACTTTGCCGCGCCTTCGAGGACATCGAGCACGCCTTCGCTGCGCGGCAAGGGCTTGAGCGAGGTCGCGAGCTGGGTGAGGCAGTACTGGCACGAGCGCGGGAACTGGTCGTCGCGCAGCAGGAACTGGAGCACGTCGGTACGTTTCACGCGCGTACGCATGCGCAGCCGGTACATCTGGTAGCCCGACAGCGATTTCAGCACGCTCATCCACTGCACGGTCTCGAACGGACGCAGCTCCGGCGTTTCCGCTGGCAGTAGTTGGGCGGAACGCACGTCGACGATGCGGCTGGTCATATCGGCGCGTTCGAGATTGCGCCCGAGCGTGCTGAAGGCGTGCGCATCGTTGCGGTTCATCGTGCCGTCCAGCATGCCGGCCAGCGTCTGCAACGCCACCACGATGCGCTTCAGGAAGTCGAAGCGGGTGCGCTTGTTGATACCGGTGGCCAGGTCTTTGTTGAACGCGGCGAAAAACTCGTTGAGGAGTTCCCAGGCTTCGGTGGGCAGGATTTCGCGCAGCGTGCGCGCATTCTCGCGCGCGGCCGTCAGCGACGAGCAGATCGAGCCGGGATTTTCCTTGTCGGCGATGAGGAATTGCACGACGTCGCGCTCTTCGCCCTTCGTGCCCTTGATGTTGAACTCGGCGCGATTGCCGCAGATATCGACCAGCGGCAGCCAGCCCGGCGCGATGCCGCCGGGCAGGTCCAGCAGCAGATTGGTGTTCACGCCGATGATGCGTGCGGTGTTCTCCGCGCGCTCGATATAGCGCGAGAGCCAGTAAACGTTTTCGACGACCCTAGCTAACATGTCTGGGAAGCGGTGCCCGGCACCACTAGTTCTCCGTATCCACAATCCAAGTATCTTTGCTGCCGCCGCCCTGCGACGAATTCACGACCAGCGAGCCCTTGCGCAGTGCCACGCGCGTCAGGCCGCCGGTAGTCACGGAGGTCTGCGGGCCGGAGAGGATGAACGGCCGCAGATCCACGTGCCGCGGTTCGAGCTTGTCGTTCACGAGCGTCGGCACGGTAGACAGGGTCACCACGGGCTGCGCGATGAAGCTGCGGGGATCGGCCTTGAGCGAGTCGGCGAACTTGCCACGCTCGACCTTGGTGGACGAGGGGCCCATCAGCATGCCGTAGCCGCCGGAGCCATCCACGGGTTTCACTACCAGCGATTCGAGATTGGAGAGCACGTGATCCAGCTGCTTCGCCTCGCCGCAGCGCCACGACGGCACGTTCGGCAGGATCGCGTCTTCGCCCAGGTAGTACTTGATCATGTCGGGCACGTACGTATAGACGAGCTTGTCGTCCGCGACGCCCGCGCCCGGCGCATTTGCGAGCGCGACCTTGCCCGCGGCCCAGGCGCGCATCAGGCCCGGGACACCGAGCGAGGAATCCTTGCGGAAACATTCCTGGTCGAGGAAGTCGTCGTCGATGCGCCGGTAGATCACGTCCACACGGGTCCAGCCGCGCACGGTCTGCATGTACACGCAGTCGTCGCTATCTACCGCGAGGTCGCGTCCCTCGACCAGCTCGCAGCCCATCTGGCGTGCCAGGTAGGCGTGTTCGAAGTACGCCGAGTTGTAGATGCCCGGCGTGAGCACCACGACCTCCGGGCGCGTTTCCTTGCGCGGCGAAAGCGCCGACAACATGTCGTAGAGCTGCGAGGGGTAATCGTCGACGGGCAGGATCGTCGCGCTCTCGAACAACTCCGGGAACACGCGCTTCACGACCTGCCGGTTCTCGAGCATGTACGACACGCCCGAGGGAACGCGCAGGTTGTCCTCGAGCACGTACACCGTGCCGTCCTTGTCGCGGATCAGGTCCGAGCCGCAGATGTGCGCCCAGGTGCCGAGCGGCGGGTTGATCCCCTTGACGTTGGCGCGATAATTTTTCGACGTCGCGATGATCGAGGCGGGCATGAGCCCGTCCTTGATGAATTTCTGCTGGTGGTAGACGTCGTTGATGAACAAATTGAGCGCGGCGGCGCGCTGGATGAGCCCCGCCTCGATCTTCTGCCATTCCTTGCGCGAGATCGTGCGCGGGATGATGTCGAGCGGCCAGGCGCGATCGATCGACCCGTCCTGCTCGTGATAGACCGTGAACGTTATGCCCATCGCCTTGATGGCGAGCTCGGCGGCCTGCTGGCGGACCGCGATTTCGTCGCCATCCATGTCCGTCAAATAGCGCATGAGCGCGCGACCCGCCGCACGGGCGCCGCCTCCGGGTCCAACGAGCTCGTCGTGGAATCCGGGGGAGGGGTATGAAGTCCAGTCAGTTTTCATTGTTGGGTGCGGAGCGCGACCCAAAAATACCAGAGCCGAATGAACGCGTTCAAATAAGTGCACCGGGGGCCGGGATGCGCATCCTCGTGGTGCCGGGACGCAGAAATTGGCGCAATTTGGTGCGGCCTCGCTAACAGGGCCACTGTGTAGAATGCCTGCGTGTCCATTCATGTCGCACTCAATCACGTCACGCACTATCGGTACGACCGGCTCGTTTCGCTCGGGCCCCAGTTAGTCCGCCTGCGTCCGGCGCCGCATTGCCGTACCCGCATCCTGTCGTATTCGCTCAAGGTCACGCCAGAGAAACACTTCATCAACTGGCAGCAAGACCCGGAGGCTAACTACCTCGGCCGCTTCGTCTTCCCGGAGAAGACCGACGAGCTGCGCATCGAAGTCGACCTGGTCGCCGAGATGGCGGTGCTCAATCCCTTCGACTTCTTCCTCGAGCCGTACGCGGAAACCTATCCATTCGGCTACCAGGGCGCGGAGAAACGCGACCTCGCGCCGTACCTCGTGATGTTCCGCGGCGAGCCGCTCTTCAAGGAATACCTGCGCACGATTCCGCGCGAGCGCAAACGCACGATCGATTTCCTCGTCGAGCTCAACGCGAAGCTGGCGGGCGACATCAAGTACCTCATCCGCATGGAACCGGGTGTGCAGACACCCGAGCTCACGCTGACCAGGGCATCAGGCTCGTGCCGCGATTCGGCCTGGCTGCTGGTGCAGATGCTGCGGCACCTGGGGCTGGCCGCGCGCTTCGTGTCCGGCTACCTGATCCAGCTCACCGCGGACATGAAATCGCTGGATGGCCCTCCGGGGCCGGAGCGGGATTTCACCGACCTGCACGCCTGGTGCGAGGTCTATCTACCCGGCGCGGGCTGGATCGGCCTCGACCCCACCTCGGGCCTGCTCGCGGGAGAGGGGCACATTCCGCTGGCCTGCACCCCGGAACCGACTGGTGCCGCGCCGGTCACGGGTGCAGTCGACAAGGCCGAGGTCGAGTTCGAGCACATCATGAAAGTGGAGCGCGTCTGGGAAGCGCCGCGCGTCACCAAGCCCTATACCGACGACCAGTGGATGGAGATCGAGAAGCTCGGCCACCAGATCGATGCGCAGCTGCTGTCGGGCGATGTTCGACTGACCATGGGCGGTGAGCCGACCTTCGTGTCGGTCGACGATCCCGACGGCGCCGAGTGGAACACCGCCGCGCTCGGTCCCGACAAACGCAGGCTCGCGGTCGAGCTCTATAACCGGCTCAAGGAAAAGTACGCGCCCCGCGGTCTGTCGCACTTCGGCCAGGGCAAATGGTATCCGGGCGAGCAGCTGCCGCGCTGGTCGCTCAACTGCTTCTGGCGGCGCGACGGCGAGCCGCTGTGGCAGAACGCGGAATTGTTCGACGACGAGAAGGACGGCAGCGGCGTCACCGCGGAAGTGGCCGGTGTGTTCCTGGCAGGCGTCGCCGAAAAACTCGGGCTGCCACCCGCGTACGTGTTCGCGACCTTCGAAGACGCCTTCTATTACATGTGGCGCGAACGGCGTCTGCCTGCGAACGTCGATCCTTTCAAATCCAAGCTCGAAGACAAGGTCGAGCGGGAACGACTCGCGCGCATTTTCGAGCAGGGCCTCGACAGCGTCGTTGGCCACGTGCTGCCGGTGGCGCGCGACGTCACCGGGAAACGCTGGCAGACGGGTTCGTGGTTCCTGCGGCGCGAGCGCTGCTATCTCACTCCCGGCGACTCGCCGATCGGCTATCGCCTGCCGCTCGACTCGATGCCCTGGGTGAAGAAGAGCGACTACCCGTACACGGCTGAACCGGATCCGATGGCGCTGCCTGCCGCATTGCCCGCTTACGCGGACATTCGCCGCCAGCTGCGCGATTTCGAGGAGCGGCCGCTCGCGCCCGTACCCGCGGAATCCGTTACGACTGCTGCGCGCGGTCGCGCGCGGGCCGGCGACGGCATCGTGGCGCCCGCGTCGACGCCGGGCTACCTGCAGTCCGCCACCGAGATCACGCGCACCGCGATGTGCGCCGAACCGCGTGACGGCACTCTTTATATCTTCATGCCCCCCGCGGATCGCCTCGAGGACTACCTCGAGCTGGTGGCGGCCATCGAAGCGACGGCCGAATCCATGAACGTGCCCGTCGTGCTCGAAGGCTACGAGCCGCCGAAGGACCCGCGGCTCGCGAGTTTCCGCGTCACGCCGGATCCGGGCGTGATCGAGGTGAACATTCACCCGTCGGGCAGCTGGAACGAACTGGTCGAGCGCACCACCCACCTGTACGAGGAGGCGCGCAAGACCCGTCTCACTACCGAGAAGTTCATGGTCGACGGGCGCCACACCGGCACCGGCGGCGGCAATCACTTCGTGCTGGGCGGTGCGACGCCGGCGGATTCGCCGTTCCTGCGCCGGCCGGACCTGCTGCGCAGCCTGCTGGCGTACTGGCACAACCATCCGGCGCTGTCGTACCTGTTCAGCGGCCTGTTCGTCGGCCCGACCTCGCAGGCGCCGCGCGTCGACGAGGCGCGCAACGATTCGCTGTATGAACTCGAGCTCGCGTTTCGGCAGCTGCCGCCGGTCGGACAAACTACTGCGCCGTGGCTGGTCGACCGACTGTTCCGCAACCTGCTGATCGATTCCACCGGCAATACGCATCGCTCCGAGTTCTGCATCGACAAGATGTTCTCTCCGGACGGCAACACCGGCCGGCTCGGGTTGCTCGAGATGCGCGCCTTCGAGATGCCGCCGCACGAGCGCATGAGCCTCACGCAGCAGCTGATGTTGCGCTCGCTGATCGCGCGTTTCTGGCGCGATCCTTACGACCCAGCGCGGTTGGCCCGCTGGGGTACGGAACTCCACGACCGCTTCATGCTGCCGTACTTCATCGAGCAGGATCTCGAGGATGTGCTGGCCGAGCAGAATTCGGCCGG
>DATHJZ010000037.1:0-3932 GCA_035286365.1 Steroidobacteraceae bacterium
CAAGGAGTGCTACGCCAACTTCGAGTGCCAACTGGCCGATGCCAGGATGATCTCGAGTTACGGATTTTTTATTTGGGAAGTCGTCAAGGCGCACGTTGCGACGCGCCCGAAGAATCCACGGACGCTTCACTATCGAGGCCAGGGCGATTTCATGGTGGCGGGCCGATCGATCAGTCGTCGAGAGAAGTTTAAGCGGCAGAATTTGTAGAACGCGCGGATCCTCACGGTCTCTTCTTATATGGCGCGCAGCGTCTCGGTTGCCCAAGCAGGGCCATTGTGCATAGTGGTATACCAGTTGACGCCAGGGGTATAGCCACCTCATAGTGAAAGTGGTCTAACGGGTAGTCTTGTCGCACCTGGGAGGGGATCGTGAAGAAACAGAAACTGTTGTTTGTCGGCAGTGCCGGCCTGTTGGGCTTGTCATGCATGCAATTGGCCCAGTCGCAGTCCCCTGAACCCGCGGACCGACTCGAAGAGGTCCTCGTCACCGCCACGAAGCGCGAGCAATCTGTTCAGGAGGTCCCGCAGGCGGTACAGGTCATCAACGCGGACCAGTTGGCGAGCGCCAGTATTCACGAATTCGCGGACCTCACCCGGATCGCTCCCTCGCTGGTGATCAAGCCAGCCGAGCATCCCGTGAACGCATCTGTATCGATCCGTGGCATCGGCACGTTTGCATTCAGCATTGGCGTCGAACCCAGCGTCGCGGTTCAAGTGGACGATGTTCCGGTTGCGTTTCAAGCGCGCGCGTTCACCGATCTTTCCGATGTCCAACGAATCGAAGTATTACGTGGTCCACAGAGCACTTTGTATGGCAAGGCGGCGTCGGCCGGTCTGATCAACATCGTGACTTTCGGACCGACCGAAAGCTTTTCAGGAAGCGCGCATGTGTTGGCGACCTCGGATGAAGAGTTCGTCGGGGGACTCAGCCTGTCCGGGCCCATCGGCGACACTTTGGGGTATCGAATCTCGGCGCAGCACACGACGTACGACGGAAACGTCAAGAACAAATTCAACGGCGACAATGTGAACGGCCGCGAGTCGACCTCGGTGAATGGCAAATTCGTGTGGAGTCCGTCCGAAAACTTCACCGCTACCCTCGGGGCTAACTACATCGATGGTGAAACGACTGTCGGGCGACCCTTTGTGCGGCTCGCTCCGGACGCGCTGCTCAGGAACGATCCCACGCTGCCGAATTCCGTGACGCTCCCGGATGTGACTGCCGATGCCGACAATACGGACGTCAGCAACAACTTCGCGGCCGGAACCGACTACAAAGGTGACGGCGGCTCGCTCAAGCTAGAGATCGGACTGCCTGCGGCGCTTACGCTCGTGTCCATCTCTTCGTACGACAAATTCGAACTTCAAGACCTGCTCGATCAGGACGACACCTCTGCCCCCACCATCGACAACTTTCAGGTCGGCGAGTTCGAATCCAAACAGCTGACACAGGAGCTCCGTCTGTTGTCGTCCGACGATCAGGCGCTGCGCTATACACTGGGTCTCTATTACGGAGACACGCAGCTCGATCGCAATTTCTTTCGCGGTCCTGTCTTCGCGCTGGCGCGTTGGGTTGCCAGTTCCGATTCCACACAAAAGGCGATCTTCGGCCAGGCGGATTGGGAATTCATCGAGGGCACGACGCTCACCGCGGGAATTCGACATCAGGAAGAAGACATCGATTACACATTCCTCGACATTCAGAACGGCAGCGCCTTCTTCGATGGGGATGCCAGCGATCGGTTCGAGACCTATCGGGCCGGACTGCAGCATCAGTTCACCGACGACATCATGGTCTACGCAGCGTACGCAACCGGTCACAAAGGCCAGACTTTCGACCTGACGACGGGATTCAATCTCAATCGCCAGCTGGCAGGTCCAGTCTTGCCCGAGACATCCAAGAGCTACGAAGTCGGCGCGCGCATGCAGTTCCTGAATCGCCGCCTCACGTTGAACACCAGCGTGTTCGATGTTCGCTACGACGACTTCCAGGCGCAGGGCATCGAGTTCCTGCCCGACGGCTCATTCAATTTCCGTCTTTCCAACGTGGGCAAAGTCCGGACTCGCGGCGTTGAAATCGACTCGCTCGCGACTGTTGGTGAGCACCTGCAGTTGAACGCCTCGCTCGCCTACGTTGACGCAGTGATCGAGGAATTCCCACTAGGGCAGTGCTATCCCGGGCAGACCGCCGCGCAAGGCTGCGCCGGAACGCCGGCACGCCAGGATCTGAGCGGCCAACGTCCACCGCAGGCTCCTGAATTCAAGGCGACAGCCGGATTCGACTTTTCGAGACCCATGGGTGGTTCTCTAGAGGGTGTGCTGCAAGGTGCGTATGTCTACCAGAGTGCTGTCAACTACGCGTTGAGCGTGGATCCCGAGGGCGCGCAGGGGGGCTACGGACTTCTGAATCTCTCCATTGGAGTGCGCGACGACGAGCGAGGCTACGAGGTCATCGCCTTCGTGAACAACGCGTTGGACAAGCAGTACTACGCGAACTACGCGAACAGCAACGGCAATTTTGGCAACAGGCAGGCGATCAATGCGCTGCTACCGCGCGATTTCGAACGCTACGCTGGAGTTCGCGCGAGGTTCAGTTTCTAGGCAGCGAAAATGAGCGACGCACGACGCCGGTACGAGAAAATCGCCGAGGAACTGCGGGCGGAGATCGCCAGCGGCACCCACGCGGTTGGGCAGCGACTTCCCTCCGAACGTGATCTGGCGCAGCGCTTCAAAGTGTCCCGACCCTCGGTACGCGAAGCGACAATTGCGCTGGAACTCGATGGTTTGGTCGAGGTGCGCTACGGCTCCGGTGTGCACGTAATCGCTACGGTGCCGAAGGGCGGCGTGGCGGGAATCACCGACTTTGGGCCCTTTGAATTATTGGAAGCGCGACGTGCGATCGAATCGGAAACCTGCGCGCTCGCCGCTCAACGGATTACTCCCGAGCAACTTTCGGAACTCACGGCCCTCGTCAGTGAAATGAAGGAAGAGAACGAACACAACGTGGCGCAAAGCGAGGACGCGGATCGCCGCTTCCATGAATTGATCGCAGAATCGACCGGAAACAGCGCCCTGTTTGCCGCCGTAAAGACACTGTGGGATGCCCGCCAGCGTTCCCCCCAGTACAAGCTCTTGAGCCAGAAAGTCAGGGCCATGGGCGTCAAGCCTCGCATTGACGAGCACACCAAGGTGGTCGACGCGCTCAAGCGCGGAGATTCCAATGGTGCGCGGACGGCGATGCGAGAACATCTGGCGCGCGTCATCGACGGGCTGCTCAAAGCTACGGAAGTCGAGGCCATCGAGCGGGCCAGCGCGGAAATCGCGGAGCAGCGGCGCAAGTACACCACGGCCTAGTTAGCGGGAACAGCTTGAGAGCGGGCGAGGTGTTTGCATTGCTGTAGCCCACGGCCAGATCAATCGTCGGGGCTTCACCTTCGAGCGGTCGGCTGGCCACGAACCAGGGCGTGAGCTTCAACGTGAGCCGAACATCTCGTTGAGCAGCTGCGCCAGACGGTCCGCCGCCTGCACGATGCGTTGCTCCGCCAGCGGACGCATCGCATTCAGGTACTTTGCATTCATCTTGTGGGAGTGCGGATAGAGTGCGCGCCGATTGATGAGCTCGCAGGAATCCCTGGCCCACTCTGCAGGGTTGCTTTGGGGTGGGTGCGAACGCGACGAAGTCCCCAGTCGATCGGCGTACTCGCCCAACGTCAATTTGGCCGAAGCCAGCACGTAGTAGTCCCACACCGCGTGCAGATTCGTGCTCATGATCCCGTCCTTGTATCGCTCGCGCGCGTACTCCTCGGGCGGAATATCCGTGCGCAGTGAAATCTGAAATTCATTCCCGCCTTTGTCCGGGCGGTTGCTCGAATGCACGGGCTGGTGCACGTCTCCCACGAAATGCACGATGAACTTGAGCGCGTCGCGGCGCA
>DATHJZ010000038.1:0-26144 GCA_035286365.1 Steroidobacteraceae bacterium
ACATCGGCGGTATCCAGCAGGGAGTGGTGAGTTGGGATGTGCCGAGCATCATGGGCATGTACGCCCAAGTCGCGAAGGACCCCTGGCTGGCCCAGACGAATAAATTCCAGGTGCATGAGAAGGTCACTACTGGATTCTTGAGGTTCGCCATTGACTCGAACCTGGGCAGCCTGCCGGTGCGAGGCAATCTGGGCGTTCAATACGTCCGTTCGAAGCAGAACTCCGACGGCTTCGCGTGGAACGATGGTGCCGGCACGCCGGACGGTGGTGCCGTGTTACCCGTGAACGGAGGTGCCACCTACTCTGACGTGCTGCCGAGTCTCAACCTGGCGTTCAATCTGCAAGAGGATCTCCTTCTGAAGTTTGGCCTGGGCAAGACTATGGCCCGACCGCGTATGGACGACATGCGCGCCGGCGCGGACCAGCCCCAGCTCGTAGCGAACTCGAGCTCGACCACGGAAACGGAAGGCCATTGGAGCGCAGGTGGCGGCGGCAAGCCCGACCTCAAGCCCTGGCGTGCAAAGTCGGTCGACCTCTCGCTGGAAAAGTACTTCGAGAAGCGCAGCTACGTCGCGGTCGCCGGCTTCCTGAAGAAGCTGGACAGCTTCATTTACCAGCGCACCACCGAGCGCGACTTCACCGGCTTCATCAACTACAACCCGGCCCTCACTCTCGCCTGCCCGACGTCCCAGCCGGATTGCAACCCGAATATCGGCGAGATCACCACGCAGGACAATGGCAGCGGCGGCAAGGTTTACGGCGTCGAGCTGTCGATCTCTCTGGACGCTGGCCTGTTCACGCCCGCGCTGGAAGGTTTTGGCGTGCAACTGAGTGGATCGAAAACGTACAACAAGCTGCCGAAGGACGAGAACGGCGACGAGATCAAACTCGACGGCTTCTCCGACAACGTCAACAGCATCGAGGCGTATTTCGAGAGGAGCGGTTTCTCGGCCCGGGTCAGCCGCCGCTACCGCTCGGAGTTTACGGCCACCACGCGCAGCGTGTTACTGGGCACACTGAGAAGCACGCAAATCGATGCGGAGAGCCAGATCGACGCACAGGTCGGCTATGACTTCAACTCAGGCGCGCTTCAGGGTCTCACGCTGCTGCTGCAGGGGAACAACCTCACCAATGAGGTCTCAATCACACGGCAATCGTCAGAAATTGGCGGCTCGCCCACGGGCTTACTGCCCTGGCAAGACGACAACTATGGACGTGTGATCATGTTGGGCGCGTCGTACAAGTTCTGAGGTGTCGTCGCGCGGAGTGGAGGTATGCCGGGTCCGCTGATCCGTGACATCGTCATCGTAGGCGGTGGCACTGCGGGTTGGATGACGGCCGCCGCGCTTTCGAACCACTTCGGGCGCGCGTGTTCGATTCGACTCGTGGAATCCGACGAGATCGGCATCATCGGTGTCGGCGAGGCGACGATCCCGCACATCGTCTCCTTCAATCGCATCCTGGGTATCGACGAGGACGAGTTCCTGCGCGCGACGCGCGGCACGTTCAAGCTCGGCATCGAGTTCGTGAACTGGAGCGCGATCGGCGACCGCTACACGCACGGATTCGGCAAGCTCGGCCCCGACCTGGATGGATTGCCGTTCCACCACTTCTGGCTGCGCGGTGTGCATGCTGGTGTGGCCGCTGGCCTCGGCGACTACTCCATCAACACCGCGGCCCCGCGTCAGGCCAAGTTCATGCGGCCGCGGCAGGACATGGCACGCTCGCCGCTGCAGGACATCACGTACGCCTACCACTTCGACGCCGGACTGTACGCGCGATTCCTGCGCCAGCTGTCCGAGCGAAACGGCGTCGAGCGCATTGAAGGCAAGATCGTCAACGTGCAGCAACGCGACCCGGATGGATTCATCAGCGCCGTCGTGCTGGGTGATGGCCGCCGCGTCGAAGGTGATTTTTTCGTCGACTGCTCGGGCATGCATGGCCTGCTCATCGAGAAGACCTTGCACACGGGATACGAGGATTGGTCGCACTGGTTGCCCTGTGACCGCGCGGTCGCGGTCCCCAGCCGCTCCGTGGAGCCCCTGATCCCGATGACACGTGCCACAGCGCACGGCGCCGGCTGGCAATGGCGCATCCCGTTGCAACATCGCATCGGCAATGGCCACGTCTACTCCAGCCGCTTCATGAGCCAGGAGGACGCCACCGCGATCCTGATGGAAAACCTGGACAGCGAGCCGCTGGATGAACCGCGACACATCCCCTTCATGCCGGTCCGGCGCAAGCGCGTATGGAATCGCAACTGCATCGCGTTGGGTCTGGCGGCCGGGTTCTTCGAGCCTGTCGAGTCCACCAACATCCACCTGATCCAGACGGCGATCTCGCGCCTGATGTCGCTGTTCCCGCGTGCCGACTTCGATCATGCCGACATCGACGAGGTCAACACGCAGACGCGCATCGAGTACGAGCGCGCGCGTGACTTTATCGTCCTGCATTACAAGGCCACGGAGCGCGACGACACGCCGTTCTGGCAGTACTGCCGCACGATGGAAGTGCCGCCGTCTCTGCAGCACAAGATCGACCTGTATCGCAGCAACGGCCGCTTCTTTCGCGAGAACAATGAGCTGTTTGGCGAGTTGAGCTGGGTACAAGTAATGGAGGGGCAGCGTATTCGCGCGCGCGGCTACCATCCCTTTGCCGACTTGCGCCCGCTCGACGAGTTACGCGCCTTCCTGACCGACACACAGCGCGTCATCTCGGCATGTGTCGAGGCAATGCCCACGCATGCCGAATTCATCGCGCAGCACTGCGCCTCAACGTGAGCTCCCAAGGCTGCCGCGTCTCAACCGATTCCCTCCCTTTCCACCATTTTCTTCCACCAGTGCGGGCCGAGCAGCTCGCCGTGCCTGGCTTTGAACGAATCGAGCAGCTCCGGCGGAATCCCGAGGAACGGCAGCCATTGCTCGGGAAAGATGTCGTTGGCACCGACGAAAAACCACGGCTCGGCGCTCATTTCTTCTTCCTCGCTGGATGCCACTGGTAACTCGCGGAAATTGCATTCGCGTAGCGAGGTGACCTCGTCATAGTCATAGAAGACGACTTTGCCCTGGCTCGTGACACCGAAGTTCTTGAGCAAGAGATCTCCAGGAAAAACGTCGATGCCGGCGAGCTCGCGCAACGCATCGCCGTAGTCGAGCAATGCACGTTCCGCGGCGGCGGATTCCGCATCACGAAGATAGAGATCGAGCGGACGCAATCTGCGTTCGATGTAGCAGTGACCGACGATCAGGTCGTCGCCGTCGAGCCGGCACACGCTGCCGGACTCGGTCAGCAGCTCTTCTAACAATGCTGGCATGAAGCGCGCCTTGGGCAGCCTCAGCTGCTTATATTCCTGTGCATCCACGAGGCGGCCGACGCGATCGTGCTCGAAGACCCACTTGTAGCGCTCCATGACCTCGGCGCGCGAGGTGTTCTTCGGCGGGCCGAAGCGGTCGCGGATCACCTTGAACACCAGGTCGTGCGAGGGCAGTGTGAAGGCGATCATCACCAGGCCACGCTGTCCCGGCGCGTGCACGAACACATCGAATGATTGTGCGAGGTGGCGGCGCAGCGCGTAGTAGCGCTCGGTCTTGCCCTGCTTGGCGCGGCCCAGAATCGTGTAGAGCTCATCCACGGGATTGCCCGGCATGAAAGTGCGCAGCAGCGACACGGTTGCGCTCACCACGGGCAGGTCGACGTGAAAGTAC
Organism: Steroidobacteraceae bacterium; assembly: GCA_035286365.1. GTDB lineage: Bacteria > Pseudomonadota > Gammaproteobacteria > Steroidobacterales > Steroidobacteraceae > CADEED01. Next base: position 3,705 of record DATHJZ010000038.1, read on the forward strand.
GAGCGCGTGAAGCCGAACAGGGAGCTGATGTCACTGCGCGCGAGCAGCACGGAGTCGACTTTCAGCCCGTCTGCGTCGTGCCGGAACACGATGACGAACGGCGTGATGCTGCCGTCGCCGATCATGCGGCCGACAATACTGGCGGTGTCGCCGCGGAAGAACGGCGCATCGATGACTTCCACTAACTGCGGAGCCGCGCTTTGTCGCCGGCTGTCGAAATGCGGTGTCAATTCCCGGCAGATCTGCCTGGCGAATGGCTCGACTTCGGCGATCAGGCCGGCCAAAGGCAGGTCTGTCAGAAGCTCGCAAACCGCGCGCTGCAACGAGTCGCCGACTGGATGGACGCGAATGGGCACGCTGCCCGAGGCGCGACCTGAAGCAGTCGCGGTGAACTCGATCTGCTCATCGACACCTACCGTGGCGAACAAGTCGCGTGTGATCGAATTCAGGAGGGTCCGATAGAAATCGCTGTCGGGGAGGCTGGCGATTTGCAGCGCAAACTCCTGCTTGATCTCGACCCACAATTCACGATCGTCGATCGCCGCGCCCAGCTCCTCCCGCAGGGCTTTGATCGCGCTGCTGACGTGACTTTCGTACAACTCGATACGCAGTACGGCATCCGCGCGTGCAGCGTGCCAGTCCCGGGCGATGAAATGTCGTGCCGCCCGGCGCGTGATGCGCGTGAATTCCGCGTTGTAGTCTTCGAAGCGCTGTCGCAGCCCGGCGGCCAGCTCCACTGGTGACTCGAGCTGCACACTCATGCCGTGCTCAAGAAGCACGGCTGACATGAAACTGCGCCTGTTCGGTGCTGCCGTGCATGGCGCCAGTCGAGAATTGTCCGGACGTGATGGCGGTCTGCACAGCGTCGAAGTAACCCGTGCCCACGAAGGCCTGGTGGCGCGTGCCGCGATATCCCACAGCTTCGCTGGCGAACTCCCGTTGCTGAAGTCTGGAATACCCGAGCATGCCGTCGGTGCGATAGGCGGACGCGAGCTCGAACATCGACAGGTTGAGCGCGTGCCAACCCGCGAGGGTGATGAACTGGAAGCGATAGCCCAGCGCCGCCAGGCACTCGCGCCAGCCCCGCATCTCGGTGGCGCTCAGCTTCGACGCCCAGTTGAAGGAGGGCGAGCAGTTATAGGCCAGCAGCTTGCCGGGATACCGGGAATGGATACCTCTCGCGAAGCGGCGGGCTTCTTCGATGTCAGGCTTCGCGGTCTCGCACCAGATCAGGTCGGCATAAGGCGCGTACGCGAGACCGCGGGCAATCGCCTGTTCGATGCCGTTCTCCACATGGAAGAAACCTTCGGTGCTCCGCTTTCCGGTCACGAATGGTTGGTCGCGCGCATCGTGATCGGAAGTCAGCAGGTTCGCGGCCTCCGCATCGGTGCGCGCAATCACGATGGTTGGTACACCCGACACGTCGGCGGCCAGGCGTGCCGCCACCAGCTTGTTGATGGCTTCGTCGGTCGGCACCAGCACCTTGCCGCCCATGTGTCCGCACTTCTTCGCGGAAGAGAGCTGGTCCTCGAAGTGCACGCCGGCCGCGCCCGCTCGAATCATGGCTTTGGTCAATTCGAAGGCATTGAGGTTGCCGCCGAAACCGGCCTCGGCATCCGCGATGATCGGCGCCAGCCAATCGATGTCGTGCGCCCCGTCGAGCGCATGGATCTGGTCCGTGCGCAGCAGCGCATTGTTGATGCGCTCGATCATCTTCGGAACGGAGTCGACGGGGTACAGGCTCTGATCCGGATACATCTCGCCCGCGCTGTTGCCGTCACCGGCGACTTGCCAGCCGGAGCAGTAGATAGCCTTGAGCCCCGACTGCACGGCCTGCACCGCCTGGTTGCCGGTGACGCAGCCGAGACCGCCGACAACTGGTTCGTCGTGCAGCAGCTTCCAGAATTTCTCGGCTCCCAGCAACGCGAGCGAGTGCTCAATGTGCACGGTGCCGCGCAGCCGCACGACATCAGCCGCTGAGTAGGGGCGCTGGATGCCGCGCCAGCGCGGATGCGTGCTCCATTCTGTGTTGAGTCGGTGTTGCTGTGCGGCGCGATCGAACATGGGCGGACTCCGTGACGGTTGTGTGGCGCTTGCTGCGACGTTGCGCCAGAGAGTAGAGTGTTTGCGAGGCAGATTTTCACATCAGAAACTTCACAATGTGAATTTCACAACATGGGTGCATTAGTCCGACAAGGTCATTTTCTCGGCGCCAAGTTGCGATCGCTGCGCAAGGGCAATGGCTTGACGCTTGACGAGCTGTCGGCTCGCTGCGTGCAGATCGATGCGGCCGCCGCGCCGTCCATTTCCTACCTCAGCATGATCGAGAACGGTCAACGCATGCCTTCCGCCGACATGCTCGCGCTGCTCGCGGGGATCTTCGGCAAGTCACCAGCCTGGTTCCTGGATCAAAACACGGAGCTCGCGGCCGAACCGAGGCGCGCCAGTCGGGGCGGGCTCGCCGCGATGCACCTCGAGCCCGGCTTCCTGTTTTCCCACGACCTGCTGAGGATCGCGTTGCCGGAGCTGTTGAGCCAGACCGCGACCACGGGCAAACAGTTCGCGCAATTGCTGATTCGCGTCTGGCAGGAGACCCGTCACAACGATTTTCCCGACATCGAACGCGCGGCGGAGCAGGTCGGCGACCGCCGCATGCCGTTGACGCCGAACGATCTGCTGGCGATCTGCAAACGCCTGGGGCTGCAGGTGCGCTGGTTCGAAGCCCAGGACAAGTCGGCGCGCGCGATGGTGCGGTCCCGATTCGAAGCGCCGAACACGGTGTGGATCAACAAGCGCCTGAAGGCGCAGGAGCCCCGGCTCAAGTACGAGCTCGCGTTCTTCGCCGGCCACCGCATCATGCACAACGGGGACGGTCTCATTTCACCCCATGAGGCGACGTGGAATGAAGTTGCGGAAGCGGCGGCTGGCGGCGCAGGCATGGGTCCGCAGGACGTGCTCTATGCCTGGCGCGACTTCGAGTGCGGCTCCTTCGCGGCCGCGCTGTTGTGTCCGCGCGCGCCTTTTCGACGTTTCCTCATTCGCGAGGCGCACTCGGTCGAAGCGGGCGCCCGCCTTGGCGTGACATCGGCGGTGATGATGCGACGCATGACCTCCGTGTCGCCGTATCGTCACTGGCATTTCTTCGACGCCTATCCACCGGGATTCCTGCGCGCCGTATATCGGGCGAATGGCATTCCGCTGCCGTGGGGCAACATGAGTGTCGTTCCCGACCCGTGTCCGCGCTGGGCCGTGTTCCGATTGCTGCAGAATCCCGGCGCCACGTCCACGAAGCTTGCGCACAAGCCGAAATCGCAGATTTCGATCATGCCGGATGGCGAACGGTCGAGACTGTATTGCTGTCATTCGATGCTGACTCGCGATGCGGCCGGCGTTTCGCACGTCATCTCGGCGGGGATCGATCTGTCTCCGGCGCTGTCCGCGCAGGGCTACGACGAATCAGCGCTGGTCGGTGCGGTGGCTGAGGCCTGTCGCAAGGCGGGTGGCGACGCGCCGATTCCCGCGCAGACGAGAGCAGCCCTGCAAACCGTCTCGAAGGTGCTCAACATCGGCTGGATCGGCGATGCGCTGTCTCATGAGGCCACGACGATTTGCTCGCGCAGCAATCGTTGTCCGCGCACCGCACATGCCTGCCACTGACCGGGTGAGCAATGAAAACTAACTACGGCGACCGCGCTGGATTACGGGTGGCAACCGGCCTCGCGCAGCTGATCGAACAGGATCTTGCGCCCGTCCTCAAGTTGGACGCCGCGCGCTTCTGGAGCGGTTTCGCCGCGCTGCTGGACCAGCTCGTCCCCGTCAACCAGGCGCTGCTCGCGCGACGCGACCGGCTTCAGCTCGACATCGACGAATGGCATCGCGCCCGGCGTGGACAACCCTTCGACGTCGCAGCCCACGAAGCGCACCTGGTCAGGTCTGGCTACTTGATTCCGGAAGGACCGGACTTTCACATCGGCACGCAGAATGTCGACGCGGAGATTGCCCAACTCGCGGGTCCTCAGTTGGTCGTGCCGCTCAGCAACGCGCGCTATGCACTCAATGCCGCCAACTCCCGCTGGGGCAGTCTCTACGACGCCCTTTATGGCACCGATGCTGTCGCGGAAACCGGAAAGCTGGCGCGCGGTGCAGGATACAACGCGACCCGCGGGCGCGAGGTGATCGAACGCGCGCGGGCGGTGCTGGACCAGGCCGTGCCGCTCGCGTCCGGCAGTCATCGGGATGCCATCGGCTATTCCCTGTCGGGCGGAGAGCTGCGGGTGGCGTTGAGCAATGACACCTACGTCGCGCTCGAGACGCCATCGCAGTTCAAGGGATACGTCGGTACGGAAGCATCCCCGGCCGCGCTCCTTTTTCAGCATCACGGGCTGCATGTCGAAGTGCTCATCGATCGCATGCATGTGATCGGCCGCGACGATAAGGCGGGCATTGCGGATGTGCAGCTCGAATCGGCGTTGACCACCATCATGGATCTCGAGGACTCGATTGCCGCAGTCGACAGTGCCGACAAGGTGGCTGTGTATCGCAACTGGCTCGGCTTGATGCGCGGCGATCTCACCGCGCGATTTGCCAAAGGCAACGGCCACGTCGAACGCACGCTCAATGCCGATCGCAGCTACCTGACGCCCGCGGGCGGCAAAGCAGACATTCCTGGCCGCAGTCTGATGTTGGTTCGGAATGTGGGTCATTTGATGACGACCGATCTGATTCTTCACCGGGAGAGGGAGGCACCGGAAGGCATCGTCGATGCCGCGGTGACGGTGTTGATCGCGCTCTTTGATCTCAAGGGGCTTGGACAATTCCGGAACAGCCGCACGAACTCGGTCTACATCGTCAAGCCGAAGATGCACGGGTCCGATGAGGTCGCGTTCGCGAACACACTGTTCGATCGCGTCGAGGATTTGCTCGGGCTCGCGCGCCACACCGTGAAGATCGGCGTGATGGACGAAGAGCGGCGCACGACGGTCAATCTGAAAGAGTGCATTCGCGCGGTCAAGGACCGCATCATTTTCATCAACACGGGTTTTCTCGATCGCACTGGCGATGAAATTCACACCGCGATGCAGGCGGGCGCGGTACTGCGCAAGGGCGAGATACGCACTGCGGTCTGGCTCAAGGCATACGAAGATCACAATGTCGATGTGGGGCTGGCCAGCGGAATGGCCGGTCGCGCACAGATCGGCAAAGGCATGTGGGCGATGCCTGATCGGATGGCTGAGATGCTCGAGACCAAGATCGCGCATCCGAGGGCGGGTGCCAATACCGCATGGGTTCCGAGCCCCACCGCCGCGACGCTGCACGCATTGCACTACCACCAGGTAGACGTGACCGCGCGGCAGCGCGAGCTTGCGACGCGGCAACGTGCCGCCTTGCGCGACATCCTGACCCCGCCGCTCGCGCCGCATGCGAAATGGAGTGAAGCGGAAAAACGCGAAGAGCTCGACAACAATGCGCAGGGCATTCTCGGCTACGTGGTGCGCTGGATCGATCAGGGAATCGGGTGTTCGAAGGTGCCTGACATCCACGACGTGGGGCTGATGGAAGATCGGGCGACGCTGCGCATCTCGAGCCAGCACATCGCCAACTGGCTGCTGCATGGCATCGTGACGCGCGATGAAGTGCTGGCGGCGCTGAAACGGATGGCCGAAGTCGTCGATGGGCAGAATGTCGCGGATCCTGCCTACGCGCCGATGTCACCAGGATTCGAGCGCTCATTGGCGTTCCAGGCAGCCTGCGACCTGGTATTCAAGGGAGCCGAACAACCGAATGGTTATACGGAGCCACTCCTGCATGCACGACGGCGACAGCGCAAGAGTCTTACGGAAGAGTAGTCAGTTGCGGCGCGCAATTGGTCAGCGCGAGTTGAGTCTTGCACGTTCCAGCTCAAGCGCCTTGATGAGAGCTTGCTCCGCAGACACTTCCACATCCGGCTTGACACCTACGCCTTGCCAGTTGGTTCCAGTAATTGGATTGACTGATCTGGACTCTGGCAGGTCGACAGCAAAGTGAGAATGGATACGGCGATATTCAAACGGATTGGCACCACCGCCTGTGGTCTCACCCACGATCACGGCACGCTTGAGTGCTTGAAGGTCATAGGCCACCGCTTCTGCGGCCGAAAAGGTCTTCCGTGAGGTAAGAATATAGAGTGGCTTGGTCGAGCCAAAACGACGACCTGGCACCCACGCAGGCGAGGTCGCATAAGTGTGCGTATCGGTGGGCCGATTGTAGCTGCCGCTGAGGGCGCTTCCGCCTTCAAGTAGATAGCCCGTCAACAGGTTGGATGTTTCCGCTCCGCCCCCATTCTGGCGCAGATCAATGATGAGAGCATCGCCTTGCGCAGCGACTGTCATCGCCGCTGCGAACACGTCGCCAGCCATCGATGGAGGCGGAAAAACGCGCAGATCGACAAGAATGACATTACCGGGTAAACGCTCGATCTTCTCCACTCCATGGTTGAGCTGCGGCCCATACCATTTCTCCATCTCAGCTGCTGAGAATGTCGCTTCGCCACCTTCTTGCGGAATTTCCTGCTTGCTGTAGCTGAGACCCAGATGCCCGTCCTTGGATATCGAACGCATGAAGGCGGTTGCTTCCTTGGAAAACGCCTCTCCACTAAGTGGTTCTTTCCAGCGATGTTGAGATCGGCGGAGCACTTTCGCAATCTCATGCGCCTTTTTTTCATCCACATAGCGCGCCTCAATAGCGGTAGCTACAGCGTTGATCACTTTGACCTGTTCGGCTTGGTCAAAAACCTGGGCATTCGCCGGGACTGCCGGAACAAGGAGGAGAATCACTGCGATTGAGGCGATTAGTTGCTTGATCATCGTTGGTCTTTCCCTGGCGATTGGTGTCGTAGCGTTCGATGCGGACCGGTGCAAAGTCATCGATCACTTCCTCTTGCGGATTCTCGAACGCGCCGGCTTGTTCTCGATCCGCCTCGCGAAAGACGAGCGATCGAGAGCGGCGATCGCCTCGACCAGCAGGTCCGACAGGGGCATGGTGAGTTCATCATCCAGTGCGTGCGCGGCCGCATTTGTCTTCGTCCAGTGGCGCTGCAGAGCGGGCAGCATCGCGCGCGCCGCGGGTGTGAGCGCGATGATCTGCTCGCGCGCATCGCTGCCTGGCCGCTTTCGCACCAAGCCCTGCCTTGCCATCTGTGCGACCGTCTGGCTGACCGCCGAATGCGTGAGGCCAGCGTGCTGCGCGATGGCCCTGATCGACGCAGGGCCTAACTTGTCGAGCGTCCGCACGACCGGGGTGTAGCGGGGACGGTACGCCAATCCCGAGAGTACGTACTGCTGCTCGACGGCGCCGTCGAGCAGGTCGATGAGATGCCGCAGGAGTGTGCCCAGGGTGGGACGATCGGTCGTCATTGCCGAATCATAACAGCACTGTTATTAACAGCGCCGTTACGGAGGTGGCGGTTCTTGAATCGGCGTGAGTTTGACCAGCGCCCCACCCGCCGCGGCGAGGGGAAGGCTGAGCGCGTTGGACGACGTCACTTGACGAGTCTCAATTTTGAAGCGTGGTTCCGCGGCGAGATCGTCGCGGTAAATCTCCGCTCGAAACGTTCCTGCCGGCAGGAACGAGAGCGAGACTCGCACGTCCCTTGCGTTTCGATCCGTCATTGCCCCGATCCACCAGTCGTTGCCGCTGCGGCGCGCGATGACGACTTCCTCTCCGACGCGGGCAACCAACGCGCGCGTATCGACCCAAGTCGCGGGAACTTCAGCGATGACGCGTGTAAGGGGATTCGGGCGATAAGCTGATGGATAGTCAGCCATCATCGGCAAGTGATTCTGCAGCACGACGTATGACGCCAGCATGCGGCTCGGCGTGCCAATCACCACGGGGTCTGCCACTCTGGGTTTGAATTGCTCGATCGGCACGCCGCGCAGCGTGCCTTGATGATAGTCGAGCGGTCCCGCGAGCATGCGCGTGAGCGGCACGGTGACGTCGTGCTCCGGTGTCACGCCGTCCGCATCCCATTTGTCGTACTCCCAATTGCGCACTGACTCGCTGTTGAGGAGATTTGGAAAAGTCCGCTCCAGGCCCGTCGGCGCCGCGACGCCGTGAAACGTTACGGTCAGGTGATTGTCGGCGGCAAGTTGCAAAAGCTGACGCTGAAAGTTGACCATCTCCTGATCGTCACGGTCCATGAAATCGATCATCACGCCTTCGATGCCCCACGCGCGATAAAGCGGAAATGCCCGGGCCATGTGCTTTTTCGCCGCTTCCCAATGCATCCAAAGCCGCAGCCGCACGCCTTTGCGCTGCGCATAGCCAATGACCTCTTTGAGATCGAGTCCTTCGATTCCTTGGGTGATGTCGGTGCCTTCGTAGGGCGCGATGCGTCCGCCGTACCAGGCGAGGTCGTTGACGCCATCGAGCGAGTGATAAGGAATTCCGTACTCAGCGCAGAAATCGATATAGAACTTGGCCGTCTCGGTATTGAGACCCATCTTGAACGGCACATTCGTTTCGAAGTAGTCATTCCACCACGGAAAAGTCGTCTTGCCCGGCTCGATCCACGACGTGTCCTTGATCACGCTCGGTGCGTTGAGCTTGAGCACGGTATCGGACTCGAGCAGTTGCCGCGCTTCCTTGCCGATCAGGATCAAACGCCACGGCGAATCGTGCGGCAACGTCGCCCGCACCGAGATTGTCGGCTCGCCGGGAAGAGGTGAGAGCCGGCTGACCAGCTTGCCGCCGGGGTTTGCGCCGCGTGCGAGGTACATGCCGCCGTAGTCGGTGAGGTTCGCCTCGAGAACGGCGGCCCAACCGACGCCAGGCAGTTGCACGAGGAGCGGCAACCCTAACAACCCTTCGGCCGGAATCCGGTCGACGCGATGCCGCTCGTAACGGTTCTCGTGTGAAGTGGTGAAGTTCGCAAGCGGCAACATCGTGGCGACCGCGTCTCGCGGGAACGCGAACTCGGTCAGTTCGTCTTCGAGTTCCAGGTCCGACCAACCTGGTTGCCTGGAGAACCGATACCGGAGCGCAACGCCGTCGTCATACGCCCGCAGCACCATCCGCCACTCCAGCGCCTTCGCTCCGCGCTCGCGCAGCGTGACGGTGGTTTCGGTCGCGCGATCAATCACATGTCGGCGCTTGCCGGGGAATTGCTCGAATGAGGTATCGATCGCGACTGTTTCGGAGCCGACGACTTCGCAGTCGCGACCCAGTTCCGTGCCGTCTTTCAGGCGAACTCCCAGGTTCGATGCGGCCACCGCGATTTGATTCGACAAGGAAACACGATACTGGAGTCGGGCGGGTGAACCGGCCGCGGCTCGCGTGTACAGCTCGACTTGCAGACGTCCGTCCGGAGATCGGACGAACACAGGATTGCTTTGCGCCTGCGTTCCCGCTGCGCAGGCCAGCGCCGGCGCCCACCAGAGAAGCCAGCAGAATCTGGCAAAGCGAGGGCGCGTGAATGCGACGGTGACGCCCACGCATCGCACCTTCGCCCAATTCAGGTAGCTAGCGCCTGCGAGCAACAGGTTCGGCGGCGATCAGTCCCGCGAGGTAAGCGTGGTTGATCGCGTGCGTTACAGTCTTGAACCCGTGACTTGTGAGGCGCGCCGCTGCTGCGCTGTCCCCGCGCTCAGACAGGAGTGCGTCTGTCACCCAAGCATTGCGGTCGCTCAAGGGCTTCGCTGTACGAATGTGCATTTGTGGCTTCGCTGGACCGATGTACATAGGTTTCCCCCTCGGTTTGGCCAGTGCGCAGAGTGTACCCGCGGATGCGGTCGTTCATCCATCGCCTTAGGGTGCAAAGCGCGCCGGGTGTCGCCCGGCAATGCACCGCAGCATCTTCGTGCACAACGTACGTTATGGAGAGCTATTCTCACCCGCCGTGCGCGAACACTTTCTTGAGCTTGTAGGACGTTCTGTTGCGTTTCCGCGTCGGATATCGCTTACGTCGAAAGGCTTCGTGATGATCGGTGAGACCGTTTACATGAAACGAGGATTGGCCATGGCACGAAACCTCGCAGTGACTTTCGTGGTGTTGTTCGGATTCGCGGCCGGAACGTTCGCTGCCGACACTTCCAGGCGCACGTACGCAAATCCGGTCGATGTCGACTATCGCTACAACTTCGAACAGGTCAACGAGCAGATTTCCTACCGCACGGGCGCCGATCCGGTCATCGTGCGTCACAAGGACGCCTACTACCTGTTCATGACACTGGCGGACGGCTATTGGCGTTCGACCAATCTGCTCGACTGGAAATTCATCACGCCGAGCCGCTGGCCTGTCGAGAGCGTCGTTGCGCCGGCGGCAATCTCAGATGGCGATCGCCTCCTGTTGATGCCCTCTACGACGCGCGCCGACCCAATCCTGGTGTCCCGCGATCCAGCGCACGGCCAGTTGGATTTTCTGACGCGCCGCCTGCCGCCGCTGCCCGGCACCGTGTCCGGGGAAGCGGAGGGTAGTTTGAGTGCCTGGCATCAAGGAGATCCACAACCCAAGCAAGTTCAGCCGGGGCCATGGGATCCCGGCCTTTTCAAGGACGACGACGGCCGCTGGTATCTCTACTGGGGATCGTCTAACAAGTTCCCGCTGTACGGCATCGAAATCGACATGCGGGAGGTCGATTCGCAGCAGCGCATTCACTACATCGACAAGCCCCGCGCCCTGATCTCACTGGAACCGAAGCAACACGGCTGGGAGCGGTTCGGGCCGGATCACACGGGCGAGGATAAGCCGACGTACATCGAGGGCGCCTGGATGACCAAGCATGGCGGCCGCTATTACCTGCAGTACGGCGCGCCCGGCACCGAGTTCAACGTCTACGCCACCGGCACCTATGTCTCGAGCAGCCCGCTGGGACCATTCGAATACGCTCCCTATAACCCCGTGGGCTACAAGCCCGGCGGTTTCGTTCACGGCGCAGGACACGGCAACACGTTTCAGGACGAGTACGGCAACTGGTGGAACACCGGCACTCCGTGGATAGGCTACAACTGGACCTTCGAGCGCCGCATCGGCCTGTTTCCAGCCGCTTTCAGCAACGACGGCCAGATGAGCGTCAACACGCGCTTCGCGGATTTTCCGAACTACATGCCGACGGGCAAGGTCACCGATTCAGAAAGTCTCTTCACCGGCTGGATGCTGTTGTCGTACCGCAAGCATGCGACCGCGTCTTCAGCGCTCGGCGAATTCAGCGCCGGGCACGTGACTGATGAAGATCCGCGCACGTTCTGGGTTGCGGCAGCGAACGAGGCCGGCCAAACGCTCACCGTGGATCTCGGCGCCAGGAAAACGTTGCGCGCCGTGCAGGTGAATTTCGCCGACTATCTATCTGGCCGCTATCGCGATGTGCCGGACATCTATACTGAATTCACACTCGAGTCGTCGCTGGACGGCAAGCGGTGGCAGCCCCTGGCCACCACCGGACCTGAACGGCGCGATCGGCCCAATGCGTATTTTCAGTTGCCGTTACCAGTTAGCGCGCGCTACGTGCGTTATGTGCATGGGCACGTCGGCGCCGAGCACCTGGCGGTCAGCGATTTGCGGGTGTTCGGCGACGCTGGCGGATCCGCACCGCGCACGCCTGCCAACGTCAAGGCGGTTCGCGCGCAAGATCAACGCATGATGACGGTCAGCTGGCGGCGCGTGCCCGGAGCGGTCGGGTACAACGTGCGCTGGGGTGTAAGGCCTGATCGTTTGAACCTCTGCTACCAGGTTTTCGCCGACCGCGGAAACAGCCTAGATGTGCGCGCGCTCAATGTCGGCGTCGAATACCACGTGGCCGTGGAGACGTTCGACGAGAACGGCGTATCGGCGCTCGGCAAGATCGTCTCCGTGCATTGACGGCCCGTTAGCCGACGAGGAGCCTTGCGTGAACAGATCGGTGCTTGACATGCTTCTCGCACTCGGTCTCATGGCCGCTCTCGCAGTCGAGCCATGCGTTGCGCAACTCCCGCCGGCCACGAACGACTATGCGGCACCCGTACTCGCCGGTATCAGCAATCAAGGACGAAACAAACAGCAACCCTATGTGACAGCAGGCGACCGGACGTACCTGGTCGGAACGCAGGACGGAAATTTCCCTGACATGGGTCAGCACGTTCCGGGTGAAATGGCTGGATTGTGGTTGCCCCCGATCAAGCTCATCGATGGCTTCCAGGCACGAATTGCGGAGGTAGGGACCGACAAGGAGATTCTGCTTTCCGAAAGCGCGGAGATGGTCGCTTATCCGTATGGCAATCGGTTCAGATATGGCCGGGTGCTGGACGAATTAGACATTGATCGTTTTCAGTTCAGTCCTGATCACCGGCAGGGCTTGATCGTCCAGTACCGCTTCACGAACGCCTCAGATCGTGCGCGACGATTGCGCCTTCAATGGTCCGTCAAGACAGATCTGCGCCCCGGATGGTATTCGGATCGCCTCGGAGTCCGCGACGGTCAGGATGTCGTCGACTGGCGTGCGAACGAGGGCGTCTTCATCGCCAGGGACATCGACAATCCCTGGTTTTGCGCCTGGGGTGCGATGCCTTCTGGGGATGCGCAGCGAATCGAGCGTCCAACTTCCATCAATACGAACGGGCGTGGCATCACGGCGGCGTCGAGCCACACGGTCACGGTCGGCGCACATGCCAGCGCTACAGTGACCTTCGTTGTTTCGGGTTCGACCACCAGCCAGAGCGATGCCATTGCGGTCTACGACTATCTAGCGGAGCAGCATGTTGCCCTGCTGGCGGAGAAGGCGGCGCACTATGGCGATATCATCAAACGCGCGCGCATAAGAATCCCGGATCAGCGCCTCCAAGAGGCCTACATCTGGAGCAGGGTCAACATGGAGTGGCTCGTCCGGGAAGTTCCCGGCATCGGTCGCGGCGTGAGCGGCGGCTTTATGGAATATCCGTGGTGGTTCGGAACCGAGACGTACTCGCTGCAAGCGCTCACGGCGACCGGCGATTTCGACCTCGTAAAGCAGACGCTGCGGTTGCTGCGGAACCAGTCGAACAAGGTGAACGCCAACGGACGAATCGCGCACGAGATCACGACCGACGGGGCGGTGGCGAATCCAGGGAATAGCCAGGAGACCGCGCAGTTCGTTCTGACAGTTGGCAAGGTGTTCGATTGGTCGGGGGATCGCGATTTTGCGCGCGAGATGTATCCCGCCATTAAAACGGGTATCGATTGGCTCCTGGGCGAGATGGACCAGGACAAAGACATGTTCCCGGGCGGTTACGGGATCATGGAAGTTTACGGCCTGAACGCAGAGCTGATCGATGTCGCGGTGTATACGCAGCAGGCTTTGGAGGCGGCGGCGCGCATCGCGAATAGTTTGAACGACACGGCGGCGAAAGGCCGCTACCTGAAGCTGGCCGCCGACCTGAAAGAAAGAATCAATCAACACTTCTGGATCGAACAGGACGGTTCGTACGCGGATTTCTACGGCAGCAGATCGCAGGCGGTCAGCGCCGCCGAAGGGGCAATCAAGCAGATAGGTCTCAAAGGAGCGGACCAGCTGACCCAGAGAGACAAGGACCTGATGGCGAACTACGAACGGTTGAAAGCGGAATTCACCGCACAGCCGGAAGGAGACAGGGGCTGGATCACCAACAAGAACTGGGTGATTGCAACGCCGATGGAAACCGGCATCGCTCCGCGGGCGCGGGCGATCCTGCTTCTGGACAAGATCCGGCGCGAGAACAGCGGAGAATACGGCCCGTATCTCTCGGCCGTCGAAAGACAGGCGATGATGACGATCTCGACTGGAGTGCAGGCCGTTGCGGAAGCCAAATATGGGCGTACCGACGAAGCGATGTGGTACGTGGACAGGATCGTTGACACCTTCAACCGCGTATCGCCGGGCTCGATATCGGAGATGATGCCGGACCACGGCTGCTTCACGATCGCATGGACCAGCTACGGCATCGTGTTGCCATTGATCGAGCATGTCTTCGGCGTCCGGCCGGACGCGGCGAACAAAACGATCGTGTTCGAGCCCCACCTTCCCGCTGGCTGGGAGGACATCAGTCTCGAGGAACTTCCGATCGGCACCAACCTCATTTCCTTTTCGCGTACGAAAACCGGGAAAGGGGTGGTCTACGACATTGCGGCCACAGAGGACCGTTGGAGCTTCGTTCTAAAAGAGAAAGCGTCGCCCGATGCCAAGTATTTTCTCAACGGCAGACCGACCGTTCCTTCGTCTTCCGGCATTCGCATGGAAGGGAGAAGGAATCGGGTGCTGATCACTTCCACGCACTAAGCGATATCCGGCGCACCGAAAAACATCGGCCGTCCAGCATTCCCTTTATCAGGCGCCTCAAGCGCGACGTGCGGAACGCCGCAATCTAACAACATCGCCTGGCAGTCCACCGGGCAATCATCGGTTTCAAGTTTCAGCTCACGTCCTCACCCGACGAACGCGCGGCGTCAGGTCGACTCCGCCCCGCGACAATTCCTTGAGCGCCTAGCAGCCTGCGAAACCGCCACTCCGCTTGAAAATGTTGTGTTTCATTGATGGAAGGTGTATTCATACACGAAACAACATACTGATTTGGTCGGTTGATGTGGCAGTTGGCAACACCGCCTTTTCGGCGCACGAAACAGAATTCTCGGGTGCACGCCCATGGCGCACCCACACTTGGAGGGGATATGTACAAGTCGGCACAAGCGAGTTTGATCAATAGCGCTCTGTTGATAGCAGGACTGCTGTGGAGTGCGACGTCGGCGCATGCGCAAGGATCGCCCCCGGCGCAACGGCCAGCCTCAGGCGAAAGTGAGGAAATTGATGAGCTCGTAGTTACGGGCCTGCGCTACAGCCTGGCGAAATCCGTCACGGCTAAACGCGATGCGGACATCGTCAGCGATGCGATCGTGGCCGAAGATATCGGGAAGTTCCCGCAACAGAACATGGCGGAGTCGCTCCAGCGCATCACCGGCGTACAGATAACGCGGAGCAAGGGCGAGGGGCAGTTGGTGAGCGTGCGCGGGCTCGACCCGAAATTCTCACATCTGCTGTACAACGGCCGAGAGTTGCCTGCGGCAAGTGGCTCACGAAATTTTGACTTCACGATCCTCTCCGCGGATTTTGTGAGCGAACTGCAGGTCGCGAAATCGCCGACCGCTGATTCTCGCGATGGCGGCATCGCGGCGACGATCAATGTCCTGACTGCGAAACCCCTGGATGTCGGGGGTCGCAAAGCGGCGATAAACGTTGAAGCGATCCACGAGAGCAATCCGGACTCTATTCAGCCCCACGTTTCGGCGTTTTACTCCGACACCTTTGCGGACGATCGGCTTGGACTTGCATTTGGCGTTGACTACAGCAAGCGCGACCTGCAGGTCGAGAGATTCGAGGCCTTCGGTTTCGAGACTGGCGTTGAAGCCGGCCGATCCCCGCAGCTGGACTACAACGTTGACGGGGACTTCAACGATACTTTCCGGTTCAACCACGCGTCGAACTACGGCATGGACCTGGGAGACCGTGAGCGCAAGAGCGTCATGGCTGCGGTTCAGTTTCGCGCGAGTGATGCATTCGAAGTACGCGCGGATATTCTGTACTCGGGGTTCGATACGGACGCGCTGTTCCCGGTGAACTCGCATCGCTTCACGAACAATCTCGGACCAGTCGTCGCCAGCACAGAGGATGGAGACGGCGCCCTGATTTCCCTGGATTCTGATGGCGTCGATCATCGCAACAACGCAAGAACCGGCCAGGAAAAAGATGAGCTGACGGCGTTGGGCTTGGGCGGTACCTACGTCGCGGGCAATTGGACGTTTGATGGCGAAGTTTCCTATGGCAAGTCGGAACGCAAGATCACTTCGCTTTCGCTCGAAGTCATCGGGCGCGCAAGCGCTGCCTATGATTTCTCCAATGACCCTTCGGGAATACCGGAGCTTTCGTATCAGCGTGGATTTGACCCACTGGATCCGAACGACTTTCGCGCCATCGGCTTCAACGGTCAGCTCGATGAGCCAACCGAAGATGAAACCCGCGATGCGCGGTTCGACGTCAAGCGAAGCATGGAAGGCTGGGTGGACACGATTGGATTCGGTGTGAGCTGGGGAAAGCGAGAGCATTCGGCGGACAGCAGGTTCATGCAGGTTGGCGCGGCTGACCTCGCGGCGTTGTTAGGAGTTCCCTTCGACCCGGGCATCGAGGGCGGAAGTTTCAACGGTGCGGCGTGGATGCGCGAATTCGGCGATTCCGGCTATTTGTCCGGCTATGACGGCGGATCCTCGTTCCCGAGGACCTGGCTGTCCGCCGATCCAAATGCCTTGCTCGCGGACATCCCGCTTGCCGACCTCGTCCGGATGTTTCCCCCGGTGCAGTTCCAGACATCTGTCTCGAATGTCGAGGAGGACGTTGGCGCCGCATATTTCCGCGCCAATTTCAAGAATGCCGACGGGCGCCTGTCCGGGAACTTTGGATTGCGTTACGTCCAGACCAAGCAAAAGACTTTTGGGTACGCGCCAGACTTCAGTCAGATCATTTTCGACCAGGGTGGTGCTGTGACAATTGTGCCGGACGCCACGCCTACTACGGTTGACCGCGATTACGAAAACTGGCTGCCCAGCTTCAATCTGCGTTTTGCACTCCGGGAGAATCTGGTCGCGCGCTTTGCAGCGGCACGCGTACTTTCGCGTCCAGATCTGGGCGTGATTACCCCGACCACCAGTGTCAACGCCAACGTTCGCACGATCAATTCGGGCAACCCCGAAGTCGATCCATATCTGGCGAATCAATTCGATGTTTCGCTGGAATGGTATTTCAATCAGGAGAGTCTGTTGTCACTCGCGTTCTTCCTTAAGGACGTGAAGAATTTCATCGTTTCGACCACCAGCACCGAGACTCACACGGTGCAGCTGGCGGGCGGCGGTGGCACGACGGAAATAGAGTTCACTCGTTTTCAGCCTGACAACGGTGCGAATACGAAGCTCAAAGGCATCGAAGTCAGCTATCAGCAGCCTTTCACGTTCCTGCCGGCCCCATTTGATGGCCTGGGCGTTCTTCTCAACTACACGAATATTGATGCTGGCGAAATCTCGGTAGTGGCCGGCGGCCCCTCGCTGCCATTGCCCGGTGTCTCGAAGAACAGCTACAACGCAATCGTGTACTTCGAAAAGCCGCGGTTCGGTACCTACCTCGCTTACAACTTCAGAGACCGGTTCGTCTACGATCAGAACAGCTATTTCGGAGATGGCGAATTTGGAGACGAGTACTCACAGCTCGATCTGTCCGCGCGCTTCAACGTCACTGACAAGCTCGCCCTGACAATGGCGGTAACCAATCTCACCGACGAGGCCGTCATCCGCATGAACAGATTCGGCTACAACCGGGGCTACGAGCTGAACGGACGCCGGACCACTCTGGCCATGCGCTACGAATTCTGAGGTCGCGCGTGGCATGGAAAACACTGTTGCTAGGGGCCGCATGCCTGCTTCATGCGGCCCAGGCCGGCGGGCGAACCACCGCCGAGGGTTCGCCAACAGTGTTTCGAGTGGATTCCGCTCAAGCGGGAAAAAATGACGATCGTGAGTTCGCAACGGTAGAGCAGGCCATTGAAGCAGCGACGCAGTTCAAACGCCGGCAGTCTTCCGCCCACGTCAGAATCGAGATCGCCGCTGGCGACTACTATTTGTCTGCGCCGCTGAAGATCGGGCCAGAGCTGTCCGGAACACGAGAATTGCCTACCCAGATTGTCGCGGCGCCTGCAGCGGCGCCGCGGCTCTTTGCAGGGCGCAAGTTGACGTTGCAATGGCGGCCATATCGCGACGGCATCCTGCAGGCAACTGTCAGCGGCGGCACCTTTGACCAACTCTATCTCGACGGAAAGCGCCAGGTGCGCGCGCGCTATCCCAATTTTGATTCTCAGGCGGTCGTGCTCAATGGCTACGCTGCGGATGCGCTTTCGCCGACGCGCGTCAAGCGTTGGAAGAACCCAGCGGGCGGCGTCGTGCAGGCGTTGCATGAGAATCGCTGGGGCGGCATGCAGGTGCCCATTCTCGGCAAGAATCCAGACGGCTCACTGAATTTCGGCGAAGGCGTGGGGAACAATCGGCCATCCAAGCCCCACCCGAAATACCGGTACGTCGAGAACATCTTCGAGGAACTCGACACGACCGGCGAGTGGTACATGGACGTCGCCGCGTCCACCTTGTACTTCATGCCACCGCGCGACTTTGACGTGCGCGTAGCAACGGTCGCGGTCAGCGGCGTTGCACGCATGGTGGATGTCCAGGGTGATAGCCGATCGCGCGTGCGCTACGTGCAGATCTCGGGCCTCACACTCGGCCACGCCGGATCAACGTTTCTGCAGAGCACTGAGCCACTGTTGCGCAGCGACTGGATGGTTGCCCGCGAAGCAGCTATCTACCTCGAGAATGCAGAAGACGTGATCGTCTCTGACAACGAGCTTTCGCACCTGGGTGGCAACGCCATTTTGGTCAGTGGATACAACCGCCGGATCGTCATCAAAGGCAACCACGTCTACGACGTGGGTGGCAGCGCGATCAGCTTCGTGGGCCGACCCGAGGCCGTGCGTTCACCAAGTTTCCGCTATCAGGAGTTCGTCGCGCTCGAAGCGCTCGATCGCGCAGTCGGCCCGAAGACGGCCGAATATCCCGCTGATTCACGCGCCGAGGACAACCTCATCCACGATATCGGCAGAGTCGAGAAACAGGTTGCTGGCGTGCAGATTTCGATGGCACTCAGAATAACGGTCGCCCACAACAGCATTTATGACGTGCCGCGCGCAGGTATCAACGTCGGTGACGGGACCTGGGGCGGGCATGTCCTTGAATACAACGACGTGTTCAATACGGTCCTGGAGACGGGTGACAACGGCGCTTTCAATAGCTGGGGGCGGGATCGCTTCTGGCACCCGGACCGCCAGGTGATGGATCGCATCAACAGCGCCAGTCCCGGAATGTGGAAGCTCGATGCGATCGAACCGACCACACTGCGCTACAACCGGTTTCGTTGCGACAGCGGCTGGGACATAGACCTTGACGATGGGTCTTCGAACTATCGTATCCACGACAACTTGATGCTGAGCGGGGGTCTCAAGTTCAGAGAGGGATTCGATCGCGAAGCCTGGAACAACGTACTCGTCAACAACGGGTTTCATCCGCATGTCTGGTTCAAGCAAAGCGGCGATCGTTTTGAACACAACATCGTCATGGCAGGTCACCAGCCAATTCTGATGGACCACTGGAACGCGACCATCGATTACAACCTGTTTCCATCCGCCACTGCCTTGCGGCACGCCCAGTTTCTGGGACTCGACAAACATTCGAGTGCAGGCAATCCGAAGTTCAGGGATGCGCGCGCCGGCGATTTCCGCGTCGCCGACGATAGCCCGGCGCTGCAGACTGGATTCAAGAATTTCCCCATGGATCAATTCGGGGTGACCAGTGCACGGCTGAAGCGACTGGCAAAGACCGCGCCGATTCCTGAGCTCATCTCTCCAGCAAACTTCGCGGCCGATGAGGTTCGCGACTTTCTGGGCGCGAAGGTCAAGTCAGTGACGACACTGGGCGAGCAGTCAGCTGCTGGCCTTGCGGACATCAAGGGCGTGCTGGTCCTCGCCGTTGCAGCCGGCAGCCTTGCGCAGCAGTCAGGGCTGCGAGCCAACGATGTGATCCTGGAAGCTGCAGCCAACGAGTACATCCCGAAGGAAGAAATCGAAAACCTGGCGACGTTGATGATGTTGTACACCGCGCAGCGATGGCTTGGACAGCGGGAGTTTCTGGTCATGCGCAATCAGCAGCCGACCCAGATCACGTTGAAATTCCAACCCGAGTGAAGTGATGACGCACCGCCGTCGCACGCGCCACCGTCAGCGCTGAGATCCCCATGCACGAAGTCGTCGCGATCTCAGGAACGCCGCAGTCATCTATGAATTCGCCAGTCAAGATCGAGCGTCGTAGTTTCGCCGACGGCGGCGTCAGCACGTCGTTGTTGGGTTTTGGTGGCGCACCCATTGGCAATCTGTTTGCTGCGGTCGGCGATGAGCCAGCGGTTGCCGCGGTGCAGGAGGCGTTTCGATGCGGGATCAGATTTTTTGATACTGCGCCGTACTACGGTTACGGACTAAGCGAACGTCGCGTCGGTCGCGGTCTGGCAGGCTTGCCGCGTGACTCATTCGTACTGTCGACGAAAGTCGGACGCTCGATCGAAACCGATCGTGGAAGCGCGCCGCCCAATGATGGCTTCGCCGTCGTCGGCGCAAAGGCAGTTTTCGACTATAGCTACGACGGTGTGATGCGCTCGTTCGATTCAAGCCTCGAACGACTCGGGGTCGACTACATTGATGTGCTACTGCTGCACGACATCGGTCGCGCCACTCATGGTGAGCAGCATCCTCAGCGACTGCGACAGGCTCTCGACGAGGCGCTTCCCGCGATGGCCGAACTGAAAGCCTCGGGAGCCTGCCGCGCCATCGGCATTGGAGTGAACGAAGAGGCAGTCTGCCTTGAACTGATGCCGCTGTTCCCTCTCGACTGCATCCTGCTCGCGGGCCGCTACACCCTGCTCGAGCAGGATGGCTCGCGGGAGATCATGGACGAAGCGTCGCGCCGCTCGGTAGCGATACTGGCCGCGGGGCCATACAACTCCGGCCTGCTGGGCGATGCGCGCAAACCGGGTGCGACCTATAACTACACCGCGGTGGATCCGGCAACTCTGGGGCGTGCGCAACGCATCTATGACGTGTGCGCCGCGGAACGTGTCGATGTGGGCGCGGCCGCGCTGCAATTTCCGTTGGCGCACCCGGCGGTGGTTACTGTCGTGGCAGGGCTGCGTTCAGCTGGAGAAGTTCGCAGCGCCGTCGCGCGATTGACCGCCAATCTGCCAGCCAGCCTTTGGGCACACCTGCGGGAAGAAGGATTGCTCGCGCCCAAGGTCATGGTGCCGACATGAGTGAACGCCTCGCTTCGAAACGCATGTTGGTTACGGCAGCCGGGGCGGGCATCGGCCGGGCGAGTGCGTTGGTCTGCGCCCAGGAGGGTGCGCACATCGTTGCTACTGACATCAATGACGGTGCGCTGAGAACGCTGGCAGCTGCTCAAACAAACATCAGTACGCATGCGCTCGATGTCACTGACCCTGCCGCTGTCCGCGCGTTTGTCGGCAACCAGGCCGCGTTCGATGTGGTATTCAATTGCGTCGGCTTTGTCCACCCGGGCAGCATCCTCGAGTGCGAAGAGAGCGCGTGGCGGCGCTCGTTCGCGGTCAATGTCGACGCGATGTACTTTCTCTGCAAAGCGGTGCTGCCCGGCATGATCGCGAAGGGCAAAGGCAGCATCATCAATATGGCTTCGGTGGCCTCGAGTGTGAAGGGCGTGCCGAATCGCTGCGCCTACGGAGCATCAAAGGCTGCCGTGATCGGATTGAGCAAGTCGATTGCGGCGGACTACGTCGCGAAAGGCGTGCGATGCAACGTTATCTGCCCGGGCACGATCAATACCCCATCCTTGGCGGCGCGCGTCGCCGACCTCGGTGGCGATTCGGAAGTTGTATGGAAGGGCTTCAAGGAGCGCCAGCCCATGGGTCGACTCGGCGATCCCAAAGAAGTCGCTGCCCTGGTCCTCTACCTGGCCTCAGACGAATCGTCATTTGTTACCGGCGCCATCCACGTCATCGACGGCGGCTGGTCGACCTGAATGGTGCGCGAGAACACATGAAGCTCATTCGCTATGGCCATGCTGGATACGAGAGACCGGGCATGATCGATGCAGACGGCGTCCTCCGTGACCTGTCCGACGTTGTGGATGACATCTCAGGCGAGGTGTTGACCGAGCAAGGCCTCGCCACGCTGCGCGCGCTCAATCCTTCAGCTTTGCCGGTGGTGCCTGGCGCCCCTCGATACGGTGCGCCAGTTGCCCGGATCGGCAAGTTCATCTGTGTCGGTCTCAATTTTACCGACCACGCAGCCGAATCGGGCATGGCGGTGCCCGAGCAGCCGATCATTTTCATGAAGGCCACGACCGCAATCGTCGGCGCCAACGACGAAGTTGTCATCCCGCGGGGCGCTGAGAAGACGGACTGGGAAGTCGAACTGGGTGTCGTGATCGGTGACACCGCACGCGACGTGCCGGTTTCGGAAGCATTGGCGCATGTCGCCGGCTACCTGATCGTCAATGATCTATCCGAACGCGCGTTCCAGCTCGAGCATGGCGGCCAGTGGGTGAAAGGCAAAAGCTGCGACACATTCGGACCGATCGGCCCCTGGTTGGTTACACGCGACGAGGTACTCGATCCGCAGAATCTGGCGATGACGCTGAGCGTCAATGGGCACCAATATCAGAATGGCAACTCGCGGACGATGGTATTCGGCGTCGCGCGGTTAGTTAGTCATATCAGTCGCTACATGACGTTGGCGCCGGGCGATGTGATCAGCACAGGCACTCCTGCGGGTGTCGGCCTTGGCCAGACACCGCCGGTGTATCTGCGCGCTGGC
>DATHJZ010000039.1:0-12418 GCA_035286365.1 Steroidobacteraceae bacterium
CCGATCACGTTCGTCAGGTTGTCGAGCGTGATGGTTTTGCCGGTCGGATTGGCGACCACCAGGTTGGTGACGCCGGTGGTAACCCAACCGGTGTCGTTGGCCGCGTTCCAGATCGTGCTGGTGCCATCCGTGATGATTCCGTTCTCGGTGATCGTGACGTTGGTGCCCTTGAGGTACAGGTCACCGAGCACGTTGCCCGCGTTGGCGAGATTGATGTTGCCGCCGCCCGCGGTCGTGCCGCCGATGTTGTAGGCGATGAGCTTGACCACGCCGGTGCCGGTGTTCCACGCGCCCGCGCCGTCGCGGATAGCGTCCGCGCTGGCGGTGTTCTGCGCGTAGATAGTCACCGTCGAGGCGACCGGAACCGTGCCGGTGCTGCCGGTTGCGCCGGTGACCTGCAGCGCGCCGAGAATGTTCGTGGCGGTCGGCAGATTGATCGAATAGTTGCCGGAGGCGAGCGTGGTCACACCATGCAGCGTCCAGGCGGCGCCTTGCGTCATGCCGTTGATGTTGTCGCCCGTCTCGGTGACGGACACCGCGCCCGCGCTGCCCGCACCGCTGTTGAACTGCGTCAGCGTCAGGTTGCCGAAGTAGTTGGCCTGGGTGAGCGCGATCGCCTGGTCGTCGGAGGTGGTGAGCGTGATCGCGCTGTTGGTGACGTTCGTCCAGGCCGAGGCCTGGGTGATCGCATCGTTCTCGCGAATCGTGACGAACCCGGCGTTGTTGATCGCGAGATTGCCGAGCACGTTGCCGGTCTGCGCGAGCGTGATGCCGCTGGTGAAATCGTTGAACGTGGTAGTGCCGCCGTCGAGCAACGCCGTCGACGCGAGCTGCGTCAACGTGTAGCCGCCGTCACGATTGTCGAAGGTGACGGTGCCGTTCGCGGTGACGTTGCCGAGCACGAGGCCCGTACGCGGGTTCAGCGTGAGGTTGTTGGCCGATGTGACGACCAGCGTGCGCCAGAAATTCTGGTCGTTGTCCAACGTGATGTTGTTGGCGCCGCCGGCGGCGAACGTAGCGGTACCTGTGCCCGCGCTGCCGATATTCATGTAGTAGCCGGTGTTGCCGCCGACCGAGCTGTCGGTGATGGCGCCCGCGGCCGTCACGGTGAGGTTGCGCTGCACGTTGAAATACAGGTTGCTGGCGTACAGGTCGATGGCGTTCGCATCGACGACCGTGACGTCGCGCGCATCGCGTACCGAGAAATGGTTGAAGTCGTTGCCGGCGTTGGTCAACACCACGTCGGCCGTGCTCGCGCTGCGGAAGGTGCTGATGCCGTTGGAGGCGTTGTTGACCACCAGCGCGCCGGTCTGCGTAATGCCACCGTTCGGCACGTCGACCACCAGGTTGCCAGTGAGCGTCATCGCCGGCAGGCTGATCGAGGTCGCATTGTCGAAATAGAACAGCACGTCGCGCAGGCCGCCACCCAGGCCGTTGATCACGGCCGCGCCCGAGTTGACGTTCTTGATGAGCACGTCGCGCCAGGCACCCGCGCCCGAAGTCGCGATCGTTACCGCGCCCGCGAAGGAATTCTGCGCGCCGGGATAGCCTTGCAGGTAGTTCACCAGCACCGGGCCCAGCCCCAGATCGCTGTTGGCCGCCGTGGTGGTGAAGACAGAGGTTCCGGCGACGACGAGGGGGGCGTAGTTGTCGTGCTGATTCACCTGCGAGATCGAGCCGCCCGCGGTGACGTTCAGGTTTCCGCTGATCGTGTTGGTGCTGGGGCCGAAGACGAGCGCGTTGGTGTCGGCCAGAGTGACGTTGTTGCCCGAGATGATCTGGATCTGGTTGAAATTGTTCGTCGCGGTGTCGAGCGTGATGTTGTTGGCGGCGCCAGCCGTGAGGTAGGTGTAGTTGACTACCGTCACGGTACCGCTGTCGGTGATGGCACCGGTGGTGCCAATACCGAGGTTGTTGCCGTTCACCGTGGTGGTCGACAGGTCCACCGCACCCAACGCCGCGATGCCGAGGCTGCCGCCGACGACAGTGGTGCCTTGCAGGCTGACCGCGCCCTTGCCGTTGATGGTCGCGTCGCTGCCGACGGTAGTCGTGCCGCTGGTGCCGAGCGTGATGGCGCCGGAGGTGGAACTCGTGGCATTGAACGTGGTGCCGACCGAGATGGAACCGGTGGATATTGCACCGACCGCATTCAGCGTCAGCGCTCTTGCGACCGTCGCGTTCGCGATCGTCAACGCGTTGCTGTCGGTAAGCGTCACATAGCCGCCGGTGCCGGTCGTGCCGGTGCTCGCCGCGGAAATCGTGACGGCACCACCAAAGTTGTTGCCCGCGTTGCTGAGATTGATGTACGGATCCGCGTAGCCGAATCCGCCGTCGGTGACGGTGAGACTGGTGGTCCCGGCCACGACGACGTTGCCGGTCTGCGCGATGGGGCCACTTGCCGACTCGATGAGATTGCCTGACAGGTTGGTGGCCGTGAAACGCATCGCATTGGTGTCGGCGAGCGAGGCGTTGCGCGCGGTCAGGCCGATGAAGGTGAAATCGGTGGTGGCGCGATTGATCGTTACGTCGCCGGTGCCGACGCCAAACGTGGCCGTGCCGCGTACGATCACGCTGCCCAGCGTGTTGGTGACGTTGCGCGCGGCAGACGACGTGATGTTCATGTTGCCGGTCACGGTGATTTCGCCGAGGTCGATCGCGCCGCTCGCCGCGGTGCCCGACAGACTGGTCTGCGAAATGTTGAAGGTGCCAGCGGTGACCTGGCCCGTGCTGATCACGCCCGACTGATCCTTCGTGCCCATGATGATCGTGAGCTGGCCGGCGCCGGCATCGATCAAGCTGTTGTTGATGAACACCGCGTCCGTGGCGGCAATGCGATTGCTGTCGGCGCCGGAATTGTTGACGGCGAAGAGGATGTTGCCGTCATCCGAGCTGACGCTGCCATTCAATATGATGCTGCGGCCAGCGATGAACGTCAGGTCGCCGCCGGCGCCGGCGGGGCGGATGGTGACGATCGAGCTGTTGAGCGTGATGTCGTTGTTGGCCTCCAGAACGACGGCGGTGCCCGCATTCGTCATCGTGGTGATCGTGTCCGGCGAGATGGTGCTGTCGAGAAACGGCCAGACTGAGAAATCTGCGACGTCGGCGATCGTCCCCACGCCCCCCGCAGCGATGATGATGTTCTTCGGATCCAGCAGCAGCGTGCCCGCGGAGCCGTGCGCGGCGCTTGCGTCCACCATGCCAACGAAAGAGAGAGTGTCCTTGCCCGAGACTTCGACGAAGCCGCCGTCGCCCGATTCGCTGCCGCCGCGCGCGGATATGTCGCCGGCGAAAGTAGTTTGGCCGTCGGACCAGACGGCAACGTTACCGCCGGATCCTGACTGCGTCGCGCTCGCGTCGATCGTGGCGAGGCTGCCCACGACGACCTGGCGTGCGTTGACGATCGACGTATCTTCCCCGTGGAAGCCTCCGCCGACGAACACATCGCCACCGCCGGTGGCGCCGGTCGCATCGATGGAGCTCGCGCCGAACAGGCCGACGCGGCCGCCGGTCAAGGTCACTTTGCCGCCGCGCCCGCGCCGGCTCGAGCTGCGCAACTGCGTGCCGCCGAGCAGCGCCAGTGTCGGCAGCCCGATCGGATCGGAAGGCGGGGGCTCGCCGCCGGCCGCGACGAGAATTTGTCCGCCCGCCGCGCTTCCCGAAGCGTCGAGCACCGCATCCTGCAGCGTGACGTCGTGACCACCCACGATCGCGATGTCGCCTGCCGGGCCTGGCGAGTCGCCCATGGAGATGGCGGAGATCGCACCCGCAATCTCGATATCCTGCGTGGCTTCGATCCGCACGCTGCCGCCGCTCACACCTGAGACGTCGAGCGAACCGCTGGCGGTCTGCACGATGTCGGTGGCTGCCAGCGCAATGTTGCCGCCCGCGACGGGCCACTGCGCCGCCGCGGCCGTGATCGCGCCGCTGTTGATGATCGTAGGCGCGGTGATTTCGACGCTGCCCGCGGGACTGCCATCGGCGCCCGCATCCGCATTGATCGTGCCGCTGTTGTCGACGACGTCGCTCGCGTCGAGCACGATGCGGCCGCCCTTCTCGGACAGGCCCGTTGCTTCCAGCGTTCCCGTGTTGTTGACCACCCCGCCCTGCAGGCGATCGAGCGCCTTCGCCGAGAGAATGATCAAACCACCGGGCGCGAGCACGGCGCCCTTGTTCTCTACCAATGCCGCAATTGTCGACGGAGTGACGGTGATGCCCGCGAGGTGGTTGCCATCGAGGTTCAGGGTGATCGATTCACCCGACGCCAGGGCGACGGTCCCGAGGCGCGCGATAATGACGCCGCTGTTGCGCACTTCCGGCGCGAGCAGCGCGATGTATCCGCCAATCGCAGTTCGCAGTTCGCCGTCATTGACGACGCTGCCCGTGGCACCATTGCGATTCAGCGTGGCCTTGCCCGCCAGAAAATCGGCGTTATCGATGCTATGCGTGGTGGCCACGAGGCTGCCGACGTCCGCCGTTGCGCTCTTGCCGAAATAGACGCCGCTCGCGTTGGTGAGGAAGACCTGCCCCGTGGAGGTGATCGAGCCGAAGATCTGGCTCGGATTGCTGTCGTGCACGCGATTGAGCGTGGCCGAATCGCGATTCGGCTGATTGAAATTGACCTGCGCGGCGCTGCCGACGTTGAACGTGTTCCAGTCGATGATCGCGCGCTGCGTACTCTGGTCGATGTTGAGAGTGGCGATGCCGGCAGTGTTGCCGGGCGTGAGGATCGCCGAACCTGCGACCACGTTGCCGCCGGTCGGCAACTCGTGCACGGGCGGCGCGACCCCGATTTCCTGCGCCAGCACTGGCGCGCCGAACATGGCGAGCAGCACGGCCAGCAAACCCGCCGGGCGGCCACTGCGTTTGCGGCGACCGCGCGAGATCTCGGCGACCGGTACCCAGCAGTCGAGAGCTTCGTTGCGGACGAGGCGGAAGGCGCGGTTGATGCTGCCGTGTTTGTGCATGGGATGGTTCTCTTAGAAGGGCATGCTGGCTTGGAGCCAGAATCTGTTTTTTGTGAGCGAGCCGTCCTGGTCATCGCCAGTGCTCGTGGGATTCGGATTGCTGCCGAGGCGGCGCGAAACGGTCGCCTGCAAGGTCAGGCCGAAGTTCGCGGTCCAGCCCGCGCTCACGCCCACTCCCGCAAGATCGGCCGAGTTGTCAGCGACGGCGCCCAGGATCTCGTTGTCCTTGTTGATGCGCACTCGGCCCGCGTCGACGAAGCCCGTCAGGTTGAAATTCGCCGGCAAGCGCGTGCGCACCTCGAGGTTCAACAGCAGCCCTTCGGAACCGCTGCCTTCATCCTGTGGATAGGCGCGTACACCGGCGGCGCCGCCGAGATAGAACTTCTCCGACGAGTCGAGATTTTTCGAAGCACTCTGGCCGGACAGGCTCGCGTACAGCGAGACGCGCTCGGTGAGAACCTGCAGCCGCGCCGCAGAGTAACGCAGCTTGTTGAAGCTGCCGGCGGTACGCACCGTCAGCGCATCGATCGATTCATTGGGAGAGCCGGCAAGATCGATGCGACCCTGCACGAACGCGATGCTCATCGTATTCGAGCCGCCGCCCATCAGGGAGTCGAACGAGTTGGCGTACAGACCGAGCGCTGCCGTCTGTGCCGAGTACTTGGTGGTCGTGACGCCCACCGACGAGTTATCGAAGTGTTTGTCGTCGGCATTCAAGCCGACATACAGATTCATGAGACGCCTGCGCAGCAGCGGATAGCTGGCCTCGAGACCGACGGTGTCCGAGATGCCGTGCGCGTCGAGCGCGGCGAAGTCGCTCGTGACAATGTCGTAGGTGAGATGCGAAGCGCTTGCGCCGACCCGAATGCCGCGGCTGCCGAGTGGCAGTGAATACGCCAGCCGTTGATAGTCGCTGCCCTCGCTGTGGAGCAGCAGTCCGTCGGCCCGGTCGCCGACGTGCAATGGGCTGTTCAGGCTGGCCGCGGCGATCAGACGTTCGGCGCCGGTGAAACGCGCGCCGGCATCATCGACGGTGAAACTGCCGTTCATCGCCGGCCCGTCTTCGAGCGCGAGCACCAGATCGGATTCGGCGTAGTTCCTGCCCTCCTCCAACCGGCCCGTGGCGAGCACGCCGGGAAGATCGTTGATCAGCAGCAGGCTGCGATCGAGTGCGCGCACGTTGAGCGGCGCGCCGGGCTCCTGCGCGGTGGTGACAATGTTCTGCATTCGCGCCACGGAGACACGAGTGCCTTCGCCCTGGACACGCACCGCACCGAAGCTGGCCTCGATGATTTGAATCGTGACCGTCCCATTCGTGATTTCCTGCTTGGGGAGGTACGCACGCACTACCCATCCCGCTTTGCGGTAGGCATTGGCCACCGCGATGGCCGCGTCCTGCAGACCCATGAAAGTGATTGCGTGACCGCGAAAGCTCTCGACGGAGCGTGCGAGTTCAGTGCCCGACAGCAGTGTGTTGCCGGCGAACTGGAATTCGGTGACGGTGACGGTGGTGCCGCCCAGCGACTGCATGGGCGACGGCGGCACGAATATCGGCGCCGCCTTGTCCGGCAACGGCTTGCGCTGCTGCTGTTCGATCTGCTGCAGGACGGAGCCTGCGTCCGGGACCGTCTGCGCGAGCAGCGACCCCGGAGACAGCAGCGCGGCGGCCGCGCAGAACAATAATCCAGGATGAATGCGCCAGGAACGCGCGTGATGGCGTACGCCCATTCAGTGTCTCCGCCGCGAAGCAGCTTCGCGTTTCGCGCCTGCACGGCGCATGAAGGGGCGGATCCCTGAGCCCGGGTAGTTAGAACACCCCGATGCTCGGCGGGCGGACCGTAGATCGACGGCCATGGGCGCCCGAACATGAATAAGTCCGGTAACCGCGGCGCAGCGTAGCAACCGCGGCCGCCGTCACACTTGCGTGCATCACGGAATCATGCTGCCGGTTCTCTTAGGGCGGAGCCTATTGCTACGCCTCCGTCGAGACCGACATGGCGTTTTTCAGTTGCTGATATTCCGCGCCAACACCTTCTCCAGATACGCCTGCGCCGCATCCGCCTTCGACTGCGACAACCAGAAGACGGCCCGCTTGCGTTGCTCGCGCGACAGGGATTGATCCTCCGCCGTTGCGATCAGCGCGCGTGTCGCCCGCTCCTCCGGCAGCTGCGAGAGCGCGAAGATGGCCTGTTCGCGAACCTGGTCGTCGGCATCCTTCCTGAGCGCTGCAGCGATCGCGTCCTCAGACTGCGCGGCACCGGTATGTGCGAGCCAGAACCAGGCCTGGGCACGGACGTCGCCGTCCTTGTCGGTGTTGCCCAGTCGAATGAGGTCCGCTGTGACGCGTGGCGATTTGGACTGCGTGATCGAGAAGGCCGCGTGCTTGCGTACGTCCGCGTCCTGGTCGTTGAACATGATGGAACTCGCGACCTCGGCGCCAGCGGCACCCCGCAGCAATGCGAGCCAGAAAACTGCTTTCTTGCGAGTCTCGGTGCGACCGTCTTCGCGGGCCATGGCAACCAGCGCGTTGTGCGCGAGGCCACCGCGATGCATCGCCAATCCGGCCAGCACGTTCTCGCCGAGATCATTGCTCTCGGCCGCTGCCGTGCTGCTCTTGGAAAGCGTCATCAACCAGCGTGCACTGTCGTCCGTCGTCGTGTTGATGACTTGAATCGGCGTCGCAGTTTCCACCGGGCACGTCGCGGACAAAACACGCAGGCGTTCGACTTTGCCGCCGGCAACGCGCGCATACACCCGGACGGCGTCGGTTGTCGCGTGGTCGCGGGTGCCATAATTGCTCGGGTCGCGATCGAGTTGGCAGGACATCCGGGATGCTTCGCGATCATCCCAGTTGCTCCAGCAACAGAAAGCCGGCGCACCTTCGACGGCCTCGACCTGCCAGCTCGCCCAACCGTCTCGCGGCAGCGTGAGCTCTGCCGAATGGACTTGCGACGCCAGCGCGAACAGCGCGAGACACAACGCGGCAGCGCGAATCGTCTGGATGTTCATCACTTCTTCTCCAGTGCGGCATCGATCGCCTGCAACGCGACATCACCATCCATCATCGTGAGCGTGCGCAGCAGCGCGCGCTTCTCATCGCTGGTCTTCGCGGCCCGGTACAGCGTCAGCACGCCCTGCTCGTCGTGCGCGATCAGCATGCCCTGCAGCGCGGCATCCCTGATTTCCTCGTCTTTGCCGCGCGAATAGATGTCGCGCAGCGCGGCGCGCGCCGCATCGTCTTGAATGATGCCGATCTTGCGAACCGCCTCGATACGAAGGGAGCGTTCGCCACTGCCCTCGGCGATCTTGCGCAAGCTGGCGAGGTCGCCGCTGATCGCAAACGCATCCACCAATCCGCTCGCGGCATTCGGCCGGTCGCCGAGCTTGCGCAGCTCGTCGGTCGCGCCCATCGCCCCGAGGATGCGAATTGCCTGGTTAGCCTCTTCGTCCGATTTGGCATTCAGCGCTGCCTGGTACACCGCATCCTTGCGCCCGGCGATCAGCCAGGCCTGCAGCACGTCATGCTTCACATCGGAATCGCCTTGCTTGTAGATTTCCTGCAGGGCGTCGAGCAACTTCGGATCTCCACCGATACCGATGCTGCGAATCGCTTCGCCGCGCATGGCGGTATCCGATGAACCTGCCGTGTGCGCCAGGATCGCCTTCGCCTCCGGCAAATCGATCTGGCTCAACACGAACAAGGCGCGCCGTTTGACCAGCGTCGTCTGCGAACCGGCGAGCACCTTTTTGATGATCGGCAGCGCGCGCTCGCCGGGTTGCGCCATCAGGCCTTCAAGCGCCGCCAGCGCGAGCTCTTCGTCGCCCGAGGGCGCGCGTTCCGCCTTGCTCGGGCGTTCGCGCTCCGCGGCCGGGGTGGACGTCGGCGGCGTCTGTGCGTTGGCCGTGCAGCAGATCGCACAAGCGACCATGGTAGTTAGGATGCGATACATGAGTTGTTCCTCGAAGCTATAGGGTATTGGATGGCGCTGCGGCGTCGGCACCCAGCCGGGCCTGCATGACTCTCAATTCGAAGCTCAGCTGCGCGACGCTGCTCGCAGACGACTCGCCGCGGCCGTCCGCGGCACTTTCGAGAATCGGCGTGAACGCGCGCAGCACGCGCGCGAGCTGAGGTTCACCGGCACGCTCAGCCGCCAGTGCGTAAATCCGGTTCTGCCCGATGATCGTCTCGATCAGCCGGGCTCGTTCGCCAGGGGTTGCATCGCCCAGCGACGCGAGCCGGCGCTCGGTGCTCGCGAGATGCCATTTCAGTCCGTGTTCGTAAGCGGACGCCTCGTCCGTGCTGGTGGCGCCTTGCGTTGAAGCAGTCACCGCGTTGTCAGGTGTCTGGTTCGGCGAAGGCTGCATTGCTTTCTGGATGCCAAAGATGAGCGCGACGACGGCCACTGTGGCTGCGGCCGCCTGCCATCGCGGTTCGGCGAAGAACCGCCGGCTCGGCGGCACCACGCGAGTTTCGCTGGTCGCGCCCGCAAGCGCCTCTCGCCAACGCTGTTGAACCTGCGCGGGCACCGGAACTTCGGGCAGCGCCGCGGCCGCATCGAGGCGCGCCACGAGGCGTTGCAACCGCTGCGCAAGCTCGGGCTGTTCGCTGAGCGCCGCGCCGATGCGCGCGCGTTCGGACGCGTCGAGTCCGTCGCGGTAGTAATAAAGGAGCAGGTCGTCATCGGAGATCATGATTCGCCTCGCCATACGTGCAGATCGACGCGCAGCTTGCGGACCGCGCGGAACAAGATGCTCTTGGTGTTGTTGATGTTGGTGTGCAGGCTTTCGGCGATCTCATCGAGACGCCAGCCTTCGATGTGTTTGAGCAGGAAGGTTTGCCGCTCCATCGTCGAGAGGCGCTGCATCGCGACTGCCAGATCCCGGCCCAACGCGTCCAGCACGTAATCGCTGTCGGGCGACGCTGTGGGCGCGGCAACCAGGGTGTCGACATCGAGCTCGTCCTCGGCTCGAGTCTTGCGCCGCCGCATCAGATCGATCGCCGCATTGATTGCAATGCGATGAATCCAGGAATCGAGCGCGGCCTCGCCGCGGAAATCATCGCGACGATGCCAGGCTTTCAGCAGGGCTTCTTGAACTGCGTCGGCAGCCAGGTCGGCATCGCGCGTGATTCGCAGGCAGGCGTTGTACCAACGCACACTGCGTTCATTGAGCACGGTCTGGAAGGCGTCCGGCCGAGCCCAGGATTTGAGAAGGGTGAGCACGGAACTTGGACGGGTGAGCCTAAAAAAGGTTAGGTCACCAATATTGGATTCTTATCGCGGCCGGTCGCTAAGTACCTGATTCAGTGAGTCTTGCACGCTCGATTCTCAATCGAGCACCTCGATGAACCCCGTGGGCCGGTTTCCCTCGACAATTTGCCAACGCCGGAACGCGCCAAGATCTTGAGCCGTTTCGCCCTCGACCAGGAGAATCGCGATCTGCTCTTCGATGGTGAGAAGTCCAAGCACACGCATGATTCGGCCTGGCTTTGCGCACAGCTGCGGCGCTCCGATCATGTCCCCTTCCAGCGACTTTCTAACTACCCGTACAGTCATGTTTGGGAGCCCACTGTTAGTGACCGGCACCCGCAATGTTGCGCCGGCGTTGCTGAATTGAATGTGGGCCCGAGATTACGAGTTCTTCATTCTCAATATGTGCAAGAAGTGTCGGGCGTCGAGACAGGAAGCCGCCCGGCTCATTCCTCGCGAAGCTCGCTAAAGCACGCGCCGAGATAGTCGAGGAGCGCCCGCACCGAGGGCAGCAGGCAGCGTGGATCAGGATACTCCCGCAAGTACCTGGTCACTTTCGATGTCGTCTACCACCTGACAACAATCGGATCGCTGACGGGCAGGTCCGCCGGGAAAGCGGAGGAGTTCATGTACTCTTCTTGAACCTGTATCTATTGTCACTGGTCCGACTGGCGGCCCGTATACCTGGGTTCCTCTGATCAGTGGACGGCGGCGGCTGCCATCTTCGCCGGATCGTGCCGGTAGCGGAACACGAACGGAAACACGAGTCCTAGTACTAGCGCGTAGCCCGCGAACGACAGCCAGATGCTGTGCCAGTCGCGCACGCCGTGCGTCGTGTAGTGGTCAACCACGGCGCCCGCGAGCATCGTGCCGAAGAACGCACCGAGCCCGTTCGTCATGATCATGAAGAGTCCCTGCGCGCTCGCGCGGATGCGCGGGTTCGCCTCGAGGTTCACGAACATCGCGCCCGAGATGTTGAAGAAGTCGAACGCCATGCCGTACACGATCATCGACAGCACGAGCATCCACACGCCCGGGCCCGGATCGCCGAAGGCGAAGAGCCCGAAGCGGAACATCCAGGCGAATATCGCGATCAGCATGACGACCTTGATGCCGAAACGCTTCAGGAAGAATGGGATCGTGAGGATGAAGACCGTCTCTGAGATCTGCGAGATCGAGGAGAGCAGGATCGGGTGGTTCACGCCGAACGAGTCGGGAAATCGCGCGTTGAAGTCCGTCAGGAAGTCGCCGCCGAACGCGTTGGTGATCTGCAGCGCACCGCCGAGCATCATCGCGCAGAGGAAGAAGACGACCATCTGCGGACGCCGGAAGAGCACGAACGCGTCCAGTCCGAGCGCCTCGACGACGCTCTTGCGGACCGAGGCGCGGTACGGCGGGCAGGCCGGCATGGTGAAACCGTAGAACCCGAGGAACGCCGCGGCGGTCGCGCTGATGAAGAGCTGCCCGGTCGTCAGCACGCCGCCGGAAAGATCCGTGAACCACATTGCAAAGACGAAGCCGATCGTGCCCCAGACGCGGATCGGCGGGAATTTCTGGATGAAGTTCAGGCCCTGCTGCTCGAGCACGCGGAAGGAGATCGTGTTGTTGAGCGCGATCGTCGGCATGTAGGCCATCGCGTTCAGCAGCATGATGACGTACAGCGTTTTGTAGTCGCGCACGGTCGAGGCCCAGACGAGGAGGCCCGCGCCCGTCAGGTGCAGAATTCCGTACAGGCGTTCCGCGTTCACCCAGCGGTCCGCGACAATGCCCAAGAGCCCTGGCATGAACAGCGAGGCGACGCCCATCGTGCCGTAGATGCTGCCGATCTCGATCCCCGTGAAGCCGAGGCTCTTGCTCATGTAGGCGCCGAAGGAGATGAGCCACGCGCCCCACACGAAAAACTGCATGAAGTTCATCACGGTGAGGCGGACGTGGATATTCATTGGCGCCACGCTACCAGAAATCGCCGAAAGCGACGGGGATGAGATAGAGGTTCGAACGGCCGCGGCCGTTGGCGGTGAAGCGCGCGGCAACGTCGTACGCGGTGGGCAGCCAACTGATGTTAGGCATTGGACGGCGTTCGGGGACCGACGCGCCCACACGCTTCCACATCAGATCCAGGACCGTTTCGATGTGCGCGGCGAAGTGGCCACGCATCCAGCATTCGTGGATGCAGCGGTCCGACAGCGCGCGGAACGGTCGTTG
>DATHJZ010000040.1:0-58038 GCA_035286365.1 Steroidobacteraceae bacterium
GCGCCCCGGTTCTTCGAGTAATCGAATGGCGGCGTTACCAAACCCGATGTAGGCATAGTTGCTCTCCTTGAACCTCAACGTGAACGACAGCGTTTCACAGAAGAAGTCGAGAGCTGCATTCATGTCAGGGACATGCAGAAACGGGGTGACTTGATTGGAAGCCATGGCTTCGCGCACCCTACCACCAATAGTCGCGGACACAGCGACCGTCGCGTGGCAGATCCTCGAACTTGTCCAACCCGTCGAAGCGATCGATGGCAACGTGCGCGACCGGCTCGAGTTCCGTGAGTCGCAGATTGACTGCGATCCGGCGACGCCCTTCTTCATTCGGATGCAGCGAGCGCCAGTAGGCGACGCAACCGCACTCCGGGCAGAAGTGAAACCCGAGCGAGTCGCCGCGAATATAGGCCTTGGCCGCACCGAATACGTGGATGCCTTCACCCTCGAAGTCGTACGCCCAAAGTACGCCGTACCGGCGACAGGCGGTGCAGTTGCAAGCCGTTGCCGACTCTGGGACACCCTGGAGATGCCATCTGACTGAACCGCAATGACATGATCCTTGGATCAACTTGAGGTCGACAACATTATTCGGGGTCATGCGCGCTTCTTCCTCACCATCTTGCGGACACTCGCAGCTCCCCTCGCCAGGCCTACCAGGGAGCTAGCC
Source organism: Steroidobacteraceae bacterium (assembly GCA_035286365.1). Taxonomy (GTDB): domain Bacteria; phylum Pseudomonadota; class Gammaproteobacteria; order Steroidobacterales; family Steroidobacteraceae; genus CADEED01. The sequence continues at coordinate 668 of DATHJZ010000040.1, forward strand.
ACCAGCAACGCGAAAGACGTGTAGCCGATGATGTGCAAAAGGTCCGTAGCACTCGTTACACCATAGGTAGCGCGGTCGTATTTCTTCCTTGGCGTGGTGACATCGTCACCCGCCCCGCCCTCGTCTCGAGCGTCCACACCAACGGAGTAAAGAAGGTAGGACTTCTGCTGCTCCGCCCGATAGACGTAGGCGTTTCCCCACGGGTCTCGCGAAATGCGGGGCACGAAGTCTGGCACGAGGATACCGAGGCCTTCCGTGGTCGTCGGATAGCGTTGATGCCTGGCCTGAAACTGGCTGAGACTCGCACGCAGAGCAGTGAGGTCGGAGAACGCCTTGTCGATCTTCAAATCGACTATGGACGAAAACATCGGAATGAAAAGTATGACGGCAAACGACAGAAGGAATCCGACCCACCAGAATGCCAGGAGGCGACGCACGACTCAGGCCGAATCACGGGCCTGGACGACTGGGACCTTCGGCGCGCGAACGCCCAGGATCAAGAGCCACAGGCAAGTCCCGATCTCTCCGAGGGCGCCGGGCACCGAGATGAGACTTGCGATCGTGGTTCCCGGAAAGCTGGCGGAAAACATGCTTCCGAAGCTGTGGATCAGGTAGCCGAAGCAACCCATCATCAGGAAGACTCCCAGAGCGCGAGGAAAGAATCCGGACTTGAACACGAGGTACCCGAACGGAAGTAACCACAGGCCCCAGAAGATCTCGGTCACGACAAGCCCGTTTTCGTACGCCGCAAGCAGCAGCATGACCCTGGCATTCAACTCCGCTGTCGTAAACGCCTGTAGATAGTTGGCTCCACTCAAGAGCGACAGAATGTCGAGCTTGTTGAGTAGATTGATGAAGGAGATGGGAACGCTGACTATGGCGAGGGCCACCATGAGCACGGCGGCGCCCCTATGGACCGGGCTGAGCAGCTTGTACAAGGCGAGAGGCAGCAGCACGAAGGTTGCATAGCAGGTCAACCCGGACACGATGCCCCATTGGAACAGCGCCCTGGACGCCACGATCTTGCTCACGGTCGCTGACGCGACGTCACCGTGGACGATGATCTGGGATGGGACGTACACAATGCTGAAGAAGCCGGTCACCGCAACGATCAGGTAAAGCAGGCCGGCAACTCGCGCGATCGTTTTGTTCGTCCTCAAGTTTGAAACCGTCGTCATATCTTTCTTTGAGAGACCTTGGTCGTCATGAATGGCCCTACGGTCGAGGTACCTGAGCCCTATCGGTTGCCAGGAGGCAGCGAAGGCCAGCGTACCGTCAGGACAAGAGATTCCTGCACCGAACGAAACGAGTGCGGCACGTCCGGACCAAAGAGTACAAAGTCTCCTTCCTTCTCCAGAGCAATTTCTCGATCCGGAAAAAGCAGCACAAAGTGACCGCGGACAAGGATATTGAGCGTCTTGACGGGGTTGCCAGGCGCCCACTCACTGCGCGTCTCTCCCTTTGCATGGGTGTACCACTTGAGCTCTAGCTCCGAGCTTCGAAGCGGGTTGTCATTACCCGGCATGAAGTGTCCAAGAATCCAACCGCGCGTGTCCTTGGACGCTTCGGCAACGTTGCCGGAAATCGGGGTGGTCGTATATTTGTTAGACGGCATTCATCACCCGCTCTCGCTCACTGCTGGTGAGTACCTTCGGCGCTACGACAGGAATTCCCCGATCCGAGTCAAAGAACGGCGTGTGCCTGTAGCTGCCATCCAGGCGTGCGCGGATCAGTGAACCCAAGAACCGAGCAATTGATGCGATGGTGCTCATCGGCATCAACTTAGGCTTGCCCTTGGCGTGCTTTGTATTCACCCGCATTCGGACGGGTCCAAAGGAATTTTCCAAAGTCTTCGCGGGATCTTCCAAGCATGTGTGGATAAGCCCGACATGGGAAGACTTGAAGTCACGCGGGGTGTTGCCAATGGGCGTGTTGCAACAGCTCGCATACCAACGCAGCATTCCGCTCTCTGTCAGCGACATGCAGGCAAGGGCTTCAATGCCCTGGGTAAAGGCAACGTACTTGGGTAGAGTCGCGACAACGTCGGTTCCTCCCATTTCGTCCAAGATGTTGCTGGGCGTGCCCAGGAAGTGCGCATAGGCCTGACAGTCTTTGCAGTAGCAAACGCCGCGGCTCACTTTTTCAGGGTGGCTGACGTTGCCAATCAATGTTCCGCACCGACACCGCAATGGCACTTTATTCTCCACGCGTGCGCTCCAGCGAAGGGTCAGGCGGCACCGCTTCTCCGCTGACGAGTCCGTGCCAGGACCACTTCGGTATGTGCAAGCCATCCGGCACATCCTCTGCCGAGCGGTGGTAACGAGCCATCGTGGAGGTCGTAGCCCAGGCGAAGTAGTCGTGCAGGACGCCCCGGAGACGCTCATCGCGCGCGAGCCCGACATCTTCCAGCGCCCGATCGAAACATGCGATCGCCCGCTGATCCATCTCCTCGTGCGAGCCATTGCCGCTGTGAATCCGGACGACAGAGGTCTCATCACCATACCGTTCGGAGTACGTAGTTGGCCCGCCGAGTGCTTCCGCCCAGTACGCGGCAAGGCGCTCGGTGTGCTGCGGGTGGTAACCGTGGCTGAACGCATGGCTGACCACTTCGTCCTCCAACACCCGGGTGTGCCATGCGCTGGCCAACCTCAGCAGCGCTTCGGGACCCCCTACCGCTTCGTAGATAGTCTGCATGGCTGCGTTCGCCTAGCGGTTGAGCGGAGCGACGCGGCTCCGACGGTTTGGACCTGTCACTTTAATCCGCACGCTTGCGCTCCGGCGATTTGTTAGGCATCACTTCCGCCACCTGGAGAAAACACCCGCACGACATGGTAGAACCCTGGCTCGAATGAGGCGAACGTTAGAGCTTCGGCGAGAAATGGACTAGAGGTGGGATTTGCGCGCATCCGCTCATAGTGTTCCCAACTGCGCCATTGCGCGTACATGGTGACTTTCCTGCCATCCCGGCTGCGATGCAAAGAGGCGGAAATGAATCCTGGCGCACGACTCACGTCCGATTCGGTAGCGCGAGTCAGCAACTCTATTAGCCGCGATTGGTTTTCTGGCGCAACTGTGAACACGTTGATGGCCACCAATACATCGGCACTGGGAGAAATTGTCGGCACTGAGTGGCGCCTAACGGTTGAGTGGAGCGCCGCGACTGCAGCGCGCTGGGCTTTGCACTTTATTCTCCACGCGTGCGCTCCAGCGATTTGTCAGGTTCCACTGGTTGCGCGCGCGATGCGAATCTCAAATGCACGCGTTATCAGCTTCTGCTGAGTCTTGTCAGACGCCTTATAGAGGAAGATCACTTCGCCATCGTCCGAGACCCTGCTCGGCCCATCCGCTTTCTTCGTAAGAAACACGATTTCGATGGTCGTGGGGTCACCATCACCTTTGAATTCGGCCGCAGGAACAGCCAGCTCCATGACCACATTCATCTTTGTCTCTGTCAGGATGCGCTTTCGCAGCTCGGCGTCGGTTTCGGCATGTGCTGCCACAAAGATGGCAAGATTCGCCGCCACGATAGCCAGTGTCGAGTAGAAACGTGAGGACATGTGAACTCCTTTGGACCCTGACGCTTGAGCTGAGCGCCGCGACCGCTGTGGTTAGAGCTTGGCTCTCTATCTTTCACGCGTCCGCTCCAGCGATTTGCTAGCCCGATGATACACATCGACAGAAACTCAGCTCGTGACGAGAATACAACCCCAGGAACCTGAGCCCACAATGCGCCACTGCTGTCCGGCACGTACGAACTGCCGCCAGCTGCCCGAGGGAGCCCGCCTCAGTGGTCCGGCGCTTTGGCAGAGCATCAAGTCGCCCGCTGGCAACTTGAACCAAGACTCAACTGAGTAGTGGTCGCACTGCATTTCCTCCTTGTCTTGTGGCGCGTCCAAGACGGAACGGACGTTCGACATCTCCTCACCATGTGGGATCTGCGCCAACACCCACGGCCGTCGATCGGAACTTGCGCATTCTCCCCGAAAATCTGGAGCGAAGCTCGATGCGCATCCGAACAAGGACATCGCTATTGCAGCAGCGAGGAAAGGGCGCAGGGCTTTCAACATCGGACTAGCGGCTGAGCAGGGCGTCGAGCCGGATCAAATCGACGTGAAAAATGCCCTGCGAGTTGCCGACATTGGTGCCGGCACTCGTCGGATTCTCATCGCCCATTCCCAGCGATGCGGCCAAATAAAAACCCGGTTCGACGGCGCCGGCGCAGGCTGCCAACAGGCACAGCACGACGGCGGAAACACTCAAACTCCATCTCTTGCATCTCATTGCCTGGTTGTTCCCTGGTTATTCAATGCAGATCTGCTGCCACTTCAAGAATCGTGACAGCGCGCAGCTGGGGAACGTGAGGGTTGCTCTACGGCATTCCGTGCGGAAACTTAGGGGTCACGGAAGCGTGACGACAACGCAGATGTGCACCCACGTCATGGCGCAAGGAACGGCAGCCGTGCGCGGTCCTCTCGACCACGCGGACCGCGCGTAGTGAACCGCGGCTAGATCTTGACCGGAAACGCACCCTTGCCGGCGTACTTCACCTTGCCGCCGAGCTCGCCTTCGATGCGCAGCAACTGGTTGTACTTCGCTATGCGATCCGAACGCGACATGGATCCGGTCTTGATCTGCGACGCGCTGGTCGCGACCGCGATGTCCGCAATGGTCGAATCCTCGGTCTCGCCCGAACGATGCGACACGATCGACGAATAGCCCGCGTCCGCAGCCATCTTGATCGCGGCCAATGTCTCGGTCAGCGTGCCGATCTGGTTCACCTTGATCAGGATGGAATTGGCGATCTTCTTGTCGATGCCTTCCTGCAGGATCTTGGTGTTCGTGACGAACAAGTCGTCGCCCACGAGCTGGGTGGTCTTGCCTAACAACCTGGTCAGGTTCGCCCAACCGTCCCAATCTCCCTCGGCCATGCCGTCCTCGATGCTGATGATCGGGTACTTGGCGGCGAGCTTGGCGAGGTACTTGCCGAAATCGTTGGGCGTGAACTTGCGGCCTTCGCCGTGCAGGTCGTACTTGCCTTGTCTGAAGAACTCCGAACTCGCGACATCCATGCCGAGATAAATCTGCTTGCCGAGCTTGTAGCCGGCCTTCTCGACGGCCTGGATGATCACCTTGATGGCGGCCTCGTTCGACGAGAGGCTGGGCGCGAAGCCGCCCTCGTCTCCCACGGCGGTGGTGAGCTTCTTGGCTTTGAGGATGCCCTTGAGCGTGTGGAAGATCTCGGCGCCGTAACGCAGCGCTTCGCTGAACGAAGGCGCGCCGACGGGGATGATCATGAATTCCTGCACGTCGAGAGAATTGTCGGCATGCGCGCCGCCGTTGATGACGTTCATCATCGGCACGGGCATCACGGGCTCGCGGCCCTTCGCCAGATACTTCCACAACGACTGCTTCGAATCGGCTGCCGCGGCTTTCGCGTTCGCGAGCGAAATTGCCAGCAGTGAATTCGCGCCGAGGTTGCCTTTGTTGTCGGTTCCGTCGAGCTGGATCATCGTGTGATCAAGCCCTTCTTGGTCGGCGGTGTCCTTGCCTAACAACGCGGCCTTCAACACGGTGTTCACGTTCTTGACGGCCTTGAGCACGCCCTTGCCGGCATATCGCTTCTTGTCGCCATCGCGCAGCTCGACCGCTTCGCGCGTACCGGTCGACGCGCCCGAGGGCACGGCCGCGCGACCCATGACGCCGGAATCGAGAATCACATCGGCTTCAACCGTGGGATTGCCGCGTGAATCGATTACTTCGCGGCCAACGATTTCAACGATACGACTCATAGAAGCGATTCCTCGAAGGGTTGTTGTTTGACTGCGGTGTCGAGCGCCTTGAGCGTCGACAGTAATTGTTCCATGCGCCCGAGCGGCCACGCGTTGGGGCCATCGCTCAGCGCCTTGGACGGATCCGGATGCGTTTCCATGAACAGTCCCGCGATGCCGGATGCGACGGCCGCGCGCGCGAGCACGGGAATGTGTTCGCGCTGCCCGCCGGAGCTCGATCCCTGCCCGCCCGGTAGTTGGACCGAGTGCGTGGCGTCGAACACCACCGGCGCGCCGGTGGCGCGCATGATGGCGAGCGAGCGCATGTCGGAGACGAGATTGTTGTAGCCGAACGAAAATCCGCGCTCGCACACCATGATCTGCTCGTTGCCGGTGGAGCGCGCCTTGTCGACGACGTTCTGCATTTCCCAGGGGGAGAGGAACTGGCCCTTCTTGATGTTGACGGGCTTGCCCTGGCTCGACACGTTGATGATGAAATTGGTCTGACGGCACAGGAACGCGGGTGTCTGCATCACGTCGACCACGCTCGCGACTTCGGCGAACGGCGTGTCCTCGTGGACGTCGGTGAGCACGGGCACCCCGATCTTCTCGCGGACTCCTTGCAACACTTTCAGCCCGGCGTCGATGCCCGGGCCACGGAAGCTCTTGGTCGACGAACGGTTGGCCTTGTCGTAAGACGCCTTGAAAATGAACGGCACGCCGAGGCGCGTCGTTATCTCTTTGAGCGTACCGGCGATCTGCTGCGTGAGGGTGTCGCCCTCGATGACGCAGGGTCCGGCGATGAGAAACATCGGCCGGTCAATGCCGACCTGGAAATTGGCGAGTTGCACGGGCACCCGGTCTCGAAAGGAAGGTGCGAAGGATACAGGTCCCGGCGGCGCGGCGCAGCCCCGCGGAAAAGTGCCTGATTGCACTTCGCTAATTGCGCTTTTCTGTGACCTTTTTGCCGTAGTCGGCGAGTTTGCCGTCCGCTTTCACTCGCGCCACGGACTCGACCGAGGCGATCCTGAGGCCGACCCTTTCGCTCTGAATCCGGCGATAGGTGCGCGCCGCAGAGAGGTTCCATGCCGGTGGTTAGCCGCTCAGTCGGGAATTTCCGGCTCGACGACCATCTTGAGCAGCGCGAGTGACTCCTGCCAACCGAGATAGCAGGCCTCTACCGGGATCACATCGGGGATGCCGGTCTGTACGATCTGCAGCTCCGTACCCACCGAAACCTTCTTGAACGTGATCGAAACCTCCATCGCGCCCGGCAGATTCGGATCCTCGAACCGGTCGACGTAACGCAGCTTCTCACCCGGGACGATCTCGAGGTACTCGCCGCCGAAGCTGTGGCTCTTGCCCGACGAGAAGTTCGTGAACGACATGCGGTACTTGCCGCCGACCTTGGCGTCGATCGAGTGCACCTTGCCGGTGAAGCCGTTCGGCGGCAGCCATTTCACCATGGCTTCCGCGTCGGTGAAGGCCTTGAAGACGCGCGCCGGCGGCGCGCTGAGCACACGATGTAAGCGGACGGTTCCGGGCATGTCGAGACTCCTGTGTTGATGTAGGGAGGGTTGGAATGTTCGAACGCCATGGTAGCGAGCGTCCTGTCACGACGCTGTCAGAATCCGGCTCTGTTTCGTGGGGCGGCATTGGCGGTAGGAGCACGGCGACGACTGGCGTCAGTGACGAACATGCCGCAACATCGGAGCCCTCATGAAAACGATCAAACGCCGCACTGTCCTGCAGGTTGCCTCGAGCACCGCAGCGTTAGGCCTGCTGCCCGCGGCGCGCGCCGCCGACACAGCAGACAAGGCCGCCCGCGCGATCGCGGAGGACGCGCGCCTATCTATCGGGTTCGACTCCTCGCTGCGCACCTCGATCCGCGCCGGGAGCAAGCTTCTGGCACCCTGGCAGGCGAGCGAGAATCTCTTGCTGGCCGCAGGCCCGGTGGACATCTTCGCCTTCCTCGAGCAGCGCACGGAGACGCTCTCCGACGCAGCACATGGCGCAGGAAGGCGCACGATCGTCACAGGGCGCTCGAACCTGGGCCTCGAGAAAGAGGTGCGTGTCGACTTCTTCGAACGCTACGCCGGGTTCGCGCTGCTGCAGGTTACGTATCGCAACGCGGGTACGCAGGCGCTCGACGTGAAGGGTTGGCGCAATGCCGCCCACGAGATCGGTGATGCGCCTGGCGGCTTCTGGAGCTTCTCGGGCACGACGCACGAGGATCGCCGTGACTGGGTGCAACCGGTCAAGGACGGCTTCGAGCAACCCAATTCGCTCGCCATGGTTGAGTCGGACTATGGCGGCGGTACGCCGGTGGCAAACCTTTGGCGGCGCGATGCGGGCCTTGCCGTGGGCCACGTCGAAACGGTTCCGCGACTGCTCTCGCTACCCGTGCGCAAGACAGCCAGGGGCGCGCGCATTGCCGTCGAGTGCGCGACGGAGTCCACGCTCAAATCCGGCGAGACGCTGAAGACGGATCTCACCTTCCTGTGCGCACATACTGGCGACCACTTCGCGCCGCTTGCGCTGTACCAGCGCTACATGCAGGACGGCGGCATAGCGGCACGGCCGGTGCCGCAGTCGGCGTTCGGAGCGATCTGGTGCGCGTGGGGCTACGAACGCAATTTCACCACCGAACAAGTGCTCGCGACGCTGCCGAAAGTGCGCGACATGGGTTTCGAGTGGGCGGTGCTCGACGACGGCTGGCAAAACAACGAAGGCGACTGGCGCCTCGACAAGAGCAAATTCCCGCGTGGCGATGCCGACATGAAAGCGTTCGCCGATGCGGTGCGCGCTCAAGGCATGCGCCCGCGCCTGTGGCTCGCGCCGCTCGCGGCCGATCCGGGCAGCGACGTGCTGCACGATCACGCCGACATGCTGCTGCTCGACCAGGATGGCGCGGTGCAGAAAGTGAGCTGGTGGAACGCGTTCACGCAGTGCCCGGCTTACCAGCCGACGGTCGATTACTACGTGGCGCTGACCCGCAAGATCATCGGCGAGTGGGGCTTCGAGGGACTCAAGCTCGATGGCCAGCACCTCAACTCCGTCGCGCCGTGCTTCAATCCCGCGCACAAGCACGCCCGCCCGACCGAATCCGTCGAAAAGCTGGCCGATTTCTGGATGGCGATCCACAAGGCCGCGCACGACATCAATCCGAACGCGGTCATCGAACTGTGCCCCTGCGGCACCGCGTTCGCATTCCACAATCTGCCGGCGACCGACCAGTACCCCTCGTCCGATCCGCTGTCGTCGTGGCAGGTGCGCAGCAAGGGCAAGTCCGTGAAGGCGCTGATGGGCCGCGGCAGCAGCTATGCGGGCGATCATGTGGAGTTGAGCGACGGTGGCAACGACTTCGCGTCGAGCGTTGGCGTGGGCGCCGTGATCTCGACCAAGTTCACGTGGCCGCGCGATACGGACAACCCGACCGACAAACTACCGCCCGGCGGTTTCGCGCTGACCGCGGAGCGTGAAGCGCTGTGGCGCAAGTGGGTGGGAATCTATCAGCAGCACATGCTGTCGCAGGGCGAGTATCGCGGCGCGCTTTACGACATTGGCTTCGACAGGCCCGAGGCGCATGCGATCGCGAAGGACGGCGCGATGTACTACGCGTTCTATGCCGATCAATGGAAGGGGCTACTGCAATTGCGCGGACTCGGGCCGGGAAGCTATCGCGTGCGCGACCTGTTCAACGACGTGGAGCTCGGCATGGTGGATGCGCGCGCGAACACGCTCGACGCGAAGTTCGAGAAATTCCTGCTGCTGCGCGCAACGCCCGCGTCAACCAGCTGACAGGTTCTTCCGGATCAGTGCCTCGAGATTCTCGAGTTCGACGGAGCGAATGAACGAATACCGCGGATCTGGCCCGTCGACGGTCGGCAGGTCCTTTGGAAGGATGACGTCGCCGTTCCACACGGTGACGTAAGTTCTGCCGTCGATGATGCGGAACGGCATGCGTCCGCGACCGGCAACCGCAATGCCGAAATTGCCGTCACCTTGCGGATAAAGGAAGAACAGTGCGGTCTCGCCCGGCACTCCTTTCCCGGTGTCGCACATGAAATCCGACTTCGCGAGAAAACGAAATGCGCCGGAGAGCGAGCCCTTGATGGTTCGCTGGACGACGGCCGTTGCGTAGATCAGGTGCCGCTCGGCGGTTGGTTCCTCGACTTCGCTGACGGTGGCGACCACGATCGCCGCACTGTTCGCCACGAGCTCTTCGAAGCGCACAGAGCCGATTCGCGCGCCCGCAGATCCGGCAAGCAGAGACGCACAAAGGCAGCAGAGCAAGGTGATCGTTCGCATGCTTCCTCCATGAGCCCGCCGCGCTAACTGCTACGCGCTGGCGGCTTCCGGCAATTGCGCGGCGCGCGCCGCGCGCGCTGCGCGTACGAACCCCGTGAACAGCGGGTGCCCGTCGCGCGGTGTCGAGGTGAACTCCGGATGGAACTGCGTGGCCACGAACCACGGATGCCCGGGTAGTTCGATGATCTCGACCAGATCGTCCTTCGAAAGCCCCGAGAAACGGAAGCCCGCCTGCGTGTAGCGATCACGGTACTTGTTATTGAACTCGTAGCGATGACGATGGCGCTCCCGAACGGTCTCGTCTCCGTAGATAGCTCGCGCCAGCGTGTTCGAGCCGACGAATACATCCTGTGCCCCGAGACGCATGGAGCCGCCCTTGCCGGTTGCGTCGTCGCGCTTCTGCTCGCCCTTCGCGGCGTCCTGCCATTCCGTGATCAACGCGATCACCGGGTGCGCGCTCGCGCGGTTGAATTCGGTGCTGTTCGCATTCTCGAGCCCGAGCGCATTTCGCCCGAACTCGATGCACGCCAGCTGCATCCCGAGGCAGATGCCGAGATACGGAATCTTGTTCTCGCGCGCGAAGCGGACCGCGGCGATCTTGCCTTCTATGCCGCGTTCGCCGAAGCCGCCGGGCACGAGGATGGCGTCCATGCCCGTCAGCGCGTGCGTACCGTGCTTCTCGATGTCGGTCGATTCGATGTAGTGCACGTTGACGCGCGTGCGCGTCTTCACGCCGGCGTGGGTCAGTGCCTCGTTCAGCGAGATATAGCTGTCCTTCACCTGCACGTATTTGCCGACCATGGCGATGTCGACCTGGCCGTCGGGGTTGGCCTTCGCCGTCACAACCTGCTTCCAGTCGGCCAGATCTGCTGGTGGCACGTTGAGGCGCAGCTTGTCGACCACGATTTCATCGAGACCCTGCTCGTGCAGCAGCATCGGAATCTTGTAGATGTCGTCGGCGTCGACGCCGGAGATGACCGCGCGCTCCTCGACGTTGGTGAACAGCGCGATCTTGCGGCGCTGTTCGTCGGGCAAGGGATTCTTGCAGCGGCACAGCAGCACGTCGGGCTGGATACCGATGCCGCGCAGTTCCTTGACGGAGTGCTGCGTGGGCTTGGTCTTGATCTCGCCTGAGCCTCCAACAATTGGCACGAGCGTCAGATGCAGGAACACGCAGTTGTTGCGACCGAGTTCTACACCGAGCTGACGAATCGCCTCGAGGAACGGCAAGGACTCGATGTCGCCAACCGTGCCGCCGATTTCCACCATGCACACATCGGCGTCGCCGGCGCCCATCTGGATGGAGCGCTTGATCTCATCGGTGATGTGCGGAATGACCTGGACGGTGGCGCCGAGGTAATCGCCGCGGCGTTCCTTCGCGATCACGCGTTCATAGATGCGCCCGGTGGTGAAATTGCTGTGCCGCCCGGTCGTCGTGCGCACGAACCGCTCGTAGTGGCCGAGATCGAGGTCGGATTCGGTGCCGTCATTGGTGACGAACACTTCGCCGTGCTGGAACGGGCTCATGGTGCCCGGATCCACGTTGATGTAAGGATCGAGCTTGACCATGGAGATCTTGAGCCCGCGACCTTCGAGAATGGCGCCGAGCGATGCGGCTGCGATTCCTTTTCCCAATGAGGAAACGACGCCACCGGTGACGAATACAAATCTGGTCATGAGGGGGCCCGCCGCTGGTGAGACCGGAAACGCAAGATGCGCGTGTCGACGGGCCGGCAGGTTAACAAAACGGCAATAGTTCCGAAACTGAAAATGGGGTCAGACCCCATTTGCTGGCAAAAGGGGCCGGACCTGACGGTTCAGGGCGTGCGCTTCCACCGGAGCCGCGCGCGGCGCCGGGATTTGACCGTCGCGGCGACGGACGCGTCGATCCAGCGATCACCCGCGGCGACCAGGCGATCCCCGATGAACAGCAACGGCATCCGCGCCCGCTGATCGACCGGAATCTTCGCGGACTGCATCAGTGTCTTGAGCGCCTGCATGCGAGCGCGAACGCCGGGCCGCAGCTTCTCGCCGCCGCGCCGCGGCGCGAGCGTTACGACGGACGGCAGCTTGTCGAGATCGATGGGACCGACCGGATCGGCGACGAGCGCCAGGGAATCCCCGACGGCGTTCAGAATCAACTCGCGCTGATGCCTCCAGCGCCATGATTTCGATGCAGAATCGCCGCGCGTCGCATGTCGCTCTTCAGAAATCACTTCAAGTTCGAGGCGGCCGGCGCGCCGCCGCAGGGTGCCGCCCTGCAGTTTCAGCTCGGGCTGGGCATCGGAGCTCGCGGCCAGCATCGGCCCGAGAATTTCGCGCAGCCAGTTGGCCTGCGGCGGCTCGAACCCGGCACGCACGATGAACGCACGCACGAGATTGCGACGCCGCGCCGCCGACAGCGCCCGCAATGCCGCCACGTTCAGACCGGCTCCGTCGGCGCCCACGGCGAGATCGGCGCGCGCCTGCGCATCGAGGAGCTGCCGCGCATCGGCCATGTGGACGGCGCTGCGCGCGATGGCCTGATCGGCTCCAGGCCAGCGCTCGCGAATCGCCGGCAAGACGCGATGCCGGAGGAAATTACGGCCGAACGCTGTCTGTTCGTTCGTCGGGTCCTCGACCCAGCGCAGATCGTTCGCCCGCGCGTACTCTTGAATCCGCGCGCGCGCGCTGTCGAGCAGCGGTCGGGCGATGCGGCCGGGGCCAAACGTCGCGATCGACGGCATCGCGGCGAGGCCCGCCACCCCGGCGCCGCGAAACAGCTGCAGCAACAGCGTCTCTACCTGATCGTCGCGATGCTGCGCGGTGACCAGCACTTCGCCCGGCTCCATCACCTGCGCCAGCAGCGAGTAGCGGGCCACGCGCGCCGCCGCCTCCGGCGATTCGCCACGACGTCGCTGGATGTCGGCCCGCAAGCTCGCGAACGGCACACGCCATGATCGGGCGAGCCGCGCGCAGTGCCTGCTCCACTGCGCGCTCGCCGGCTGCAGACCGTGGTCGACGTGAATCAGGCGCAGTGCACCCAACTTCCGGCGCCGCTTCATCAACGCGTGCGCGAGCACGGTGGAATCGATACCACCGCTGAACGCGATGACAACGCGCGGCTTGGGGCCGGTCAGCGCGAGCAGCTTACCGATCACGTCAACCATCGAGGTCTGGCCCCTTTTGCTAGCAAATGGGGTCTGACCCCATTTGCTAGTTCGCGACTTCGCTGTAGATGCCGAAGCCGTCGATGCGCGTGTTGCGCTGCGCGCGCAGTTGTTCCGGCGGCAGCTGGTCGAGGTCGCCGAGATGCTTGAGCAGCGCGGTCTTGATGGTGTCGGCGACCGCCTGCGGGTTGCGATGTGCGCCGCCGACCGGTTCGGGCAGTACTTCATCCACGAGCTTGAGCTTGCTGAGCCGCTCTGCGGTGAGATTCATCGCGTCGGCCGCCACTTCCTTCTTGTCCGCGCTCTTCCACAGGATGGACGCGCAGCCTTCGGGCGAGATCACTGAATAGGTGGAGAACTGCAGCATGAGCAGCCGGTCGCACACGCCGATTGCCAATGCGCCACCCGAGCCGCCCTCGCCGATCACGCAGCTGATGATGGGAATGCCCATCACGGACATCTCGAACAGGTTGCGCGCGATCGCTTCGGATTGATTGCGCTCCTCGGAGCCCACACCCGGATACGCGCCGGGCGTGTCGATGAACGTGATGAGCGGCAGGCGAAATCGTTCCGCGAGCCGCATCAGCCGCAGCGCCTTGCGATAGCCCTCGGGCTTGGGCATGCCGTAATTGCGGCGCACCCGCTCCTTGGTATCGCGGCCCTTCTGGTGACCGATCAACATCACCGGCGTGTCGTCGAGCCGCGCGGGACCGCCGACGATGGCGAGGTCGTCGCCATACATGCGATCGCCGTGCAACTCGTGGAAGTCCTTGAAGATGAGTCCGGCGTAGTCGAGCGTGTACGGACGCTGCGGATGCCGCGCAAGCTGGGTGATCTGCCAGGGCGAGAGGTTCGCGAAAATGGTCTGCGTCAGCTGCTCGCTCTTGGCCTGCAGACGCGTGATCTCTTCCTGGATGTTGACCGCGGTTCCCGACGGGACGTGCTTCAGCTCTTCGATCTTGGCTTCAAGCTCGGCGATCGGCTGCTCGAAATCGAGGAAATTCACTGCCATAGGCGCGGAAGGATACTAGGTGGAGCCGATAGAAGTAACTCCGGCGCTCACCGGCGGAGGGCTGTACAGGACGGCGATGCGGCCGCGGCCCAGCAGCTTCTCCAGCTCCTCGAGCAGGGGCGGCGTTGGCCGCACGTTCCAGTCCGCTCCGAAGGAAAACGTGCCGCGCACGCCAGTGCCGAAAAACTGCACGGCCACGTGGCAGCTGCCACCACGGTACCCGCTGAGGATGGTCTGCAGGCGATCGAGCGGCAGCGCATCCGTGGACTTCACCTTGAGCACGATGCGGCGGGCTTCCTTCTCACGCAGCCGCTCGAGCTCGCTGACCTTGCTCGCGCGCAGCACCCAGGTGTTGGCGAACTCGTCGAAGCGCAGCTTGCCTTCGATGAGCAGCAGCGCGTCCTTCACCAGGAGCTCGCGGTATTGCTGAAAGGTCTCGTCGTAGAAGCCGACCGCAATGCGGCCGGAATCGTCGTCTAACAATATCTCCGTGCGCGTGCCGCGTTTGCGCAGCTCCTCGACCACACCGGCGATGGCCACGGGCTTGCCACCGAAGAAGGCGCGCCCACCCTCGCCGCTCGACTGGGGCTTTTCCTGCTCGAGATAATCGGCAATCCGGCCGGTGATGAAGCGCGGCAGATCGTTCACGAAGCGGTCGATTGGATGGCCGCTGATGGCGCGGCCGAGCGACTCGCGCTCGGAGCGCAGCCGCACCGTGTCGGTCCATTCGGGTCGATCGGGCGTGCGCGCGCGCACTACCTCGGGCACATGCGCGGCGCTCAATCCGAAAATATCGTGCTGACCGGTTTCGTTCGCCTTGCTGTTCTGTTCGCCGAGCGCGAGCGCCGCATCGAGGCGGTGCATCAGCGTGGCGCGGTTCGCGGCGAGCCCGTCGAGGCTGCCGGACTTGATGAGCGCTTCCAGCACGCGACGATTGATACGCGACAGGTCGAGACGCCGGCACAGATCTTCGAGACTGGCGTAGTCGCCATGCGCCTTGCGCTCGCTGACGATCGCGTCGACCGCGCCCTCGCCCACGCCCTTGATCGCGCCCAGGCCATAGCGAATGGTCTTGTCGTCGACCACCGCGAATCCGTACGCGGACAGGTTGACGTGCGGCGGCAGAATGGTGAGGCCGACTTCCTTGCGGCAGTCGTACAGCATCCCGACGACCTTGTCGGTGTGATCCATGTCGGCCGACAGCACAGCGGCCATGTACGAGGCGGGCTCGTGTGTCTTCAGCCAGCCGGTCTGGTACGACAACAGCGCATAGGCGGCGGAGTGCGACTTGTTGAAGCCGTAACCCGCGAATTTTTCCATGAGGTCGAAGATGTGCGCGGCCTGCGCCTCGGGCACCCCGTTCTTTATCGCGCCCGCGACGAAGATGCTGCGTTGCTGGGCCATCTCCTCGGGCTTCTTCTTGCCCATGGCTCGGCGCAGCAGGTCGGCGCTGCCAAGCGAGTAGCCGGCGAGCACCTGCGCGATCTGCATCACCTGCTCCTGGTACAGGATGACGCCGTAGGTCGGCGCCAGCGACGGCTGCAGCGACGGATATAGATAGTCGATCGGCGGCGCGTGCGGGTCGTTGCGGCTGTGCTTGCGGTCGATGAAGTCGCCGACCATGCCGGATTCGAGCGGACCCGGACGGAACAGCGCGACCAGCGCCACGATGTCTTCGAACCGGTCCGGCTGCAGGCGCCGGATGAGATCCTTCATGCCGCGCGATTCCAGCTGGAACACCGCGGTGGTCTTCGCCTCCGCCATGAGAGCGTAGGTGGCCTTGTCGTCCATCGGCAGCAGGCTGATGTCGAGCAGTGCCTCACCGCTCGCCGCTCGCCGTGCATTGATGATCTTCACCGCGCGGTCGATCACCGTGAGCGTGCGCAGCCCGAGGAAATCGAACTTGACGAGACCGGCGGCTTCGACGTCGTCCTTGTCGAACTGCGTAACGACGCTGCCGCCCTTGTCGTCGGCATACAGCGGTGCGAACTCGGTGAGCTTCGAGGGTGCGATGACGACGCCACCGGCATGCATGCCGGCGTTGCGCGTCAGGCCTTCGAGCGAGCGCGCGAGGTCGATGAGATTCTTGACCTCCTCGTCTTCCTTGTAGAGGCGTTTGAGCTCGGGCTCTTTCTCGATCGCATCGTCGAGCGTGATGCCGAGCTCGAAGGGAATGAGCTTGGCGATCTTGTCGACGTAGCCGTAACCCATGCCGAGCACGCGGCCGACGTCGCGCACCACCGCCTTCGCAGCCATGGTGCCGTAGGTGATGATCTGCGAGACGCGCTCCTTGCCATACTTCTGCGACACGTACTCGATGACGCGATCGCGGCCGTCCATGCAGAAGTCGATATCGAAGTCGGGCATCGATACGCGTTCCGGATTGAGGAAGCGTTCGAACAGCAGGTCGTACTTGAGCGGGTCGATGTCGGTGATACCGAGGCTGTACGCCACCAGCGATCCGGCGCCCGAACCGCGGCCCGGCCCCACCGGTACACCATTCGCGCGCGCCCAGCGGATGAAGTCCGCGACGATCAGGAAGTAGCCGGCGAATCCCATCTGGGTGATGACGCCCAGCTCACGCTGCAGGCGCTCGCGGTATTCGGTGAGGCGGGCGCGCTGCGTTGCGTCGAAGACCCGCTCGCGCTCCCCGAAGCCGCGCTCGGACTCGGCGCGAATGAACGCCTCGACCGTGACGCCGTCCGGCAGTGGATAGTTGGGCAGGCGCGATTCGCCGAGCTTGAGCGGCAGTGAGCAGCGGCGCGCGATCTCCACGGAATTGCTGAGCGCTTCCGGAATGTCCGCGAACAATTCCGCCATCTCCTGCGCCGAGCGCAGGTATTGCGTCTCGGTGTACTTGCGCGCCCGGTTCGGATCCGTGAGCTGCGCGCCTTCTGCGATGCACACGCGCGCCTCGTGCGATTCGAAATCGTCGCGCGACAGAAAGCGCACGTCGTTGGTGGCAACGACCGGAACCTGCGTCTTCTGGCTGATGCGCACGGCCGCCGCGACCTGGGCGTCATCTTCTGTGCGACCGAGGCGCTGCAGCTCGAGGTAGTACCGGTCACCGAACAGCTGCTGCCATTCGCGCGCCAGTTTGAGTGCGTCAGGCTCACGGCCATTGGCGATGGCGCGGCCGACATCGCCCTCGGGGCCGCCCGACAGCGCGATCAACCCTTCCGTGGATTGCCGGTCCAGCCAGCTGCGTTCGATGAGCGGCACGCCGCGATCCTGGCCCTCGAGATACGCGCGCGTGATCAGATTGGTGAGGTTCTGGTAGCCGCCCGGATCCTTGCACAGCAGCGTGAGCCGTGTTGGCGCTGCGCGCTCAGCGCGCCCGCGCAGCAGCACGTCCGCGCCTATGATGGGCTTGACGCCGTGCTTCAGACCCTCGCGGTAGAACTTGACCATCGCGAACAGGTTGTTCTGGTCGGTCACAGCAATGGCCGGCATGCCGAGCTGTGCGATCTTTTCGATCAGCTCCGGGATGCGCACCACACTGTCCTGCAACGAGAATTCGGTATGCAGGCGCAGGTGGATAAAGCTGGACGACATGGCGCGCGAGTTTACACACGAACGCGCGCATAAGACGGCTTGCAAATCTTTCAGCGACTTGCGGCGTCAATGAAAACGGGACCTGCCAATTTTTTCCCGGATGGCGGCGCTTCGCCGACGTTTTCCGTCGTGGTCGTCAGGCCTGGCTACAGGCTGCCTTGCAGCGACAGGTACCACCCGTGCTGGCCGGGCATCATCGCGATGCGGCCGAGATCGGTGTAGGCCGCCGTGACCGAGAAATGCTTACTCGGAAAATAGGCCGCGAACGCATCCCAGTAGTCCTGCTCTTCGAACGAGCTCAAGTTGTCCGGCTTCTGGCGGAACTCGGCGCCCACGACCACGCTGTCCGCGACGAACATGGCGACGCTGAATTCGCCGTTGATGCTGCGGCTGTCCTTGCGATCGCCGCCGAAGCCGAGAATGCCGAACTGATTGCCGCGCGTGGCGCGCAGCGTGGCGTTCACCAACCAGGTGCGCGAGAACGGACCGGCGAGGTAAACCTTGGTGGCGGCGACGTACAAGTCGACGTCCGCATCGTCGCGGCCGCCGAGCAGCGCGGGCACGAAATCGAAATCCTTGTTTCTCTTGTACTGCAGTCCGAGCGACACTTGCGGATACCAAAGATCCTGGTCGTATATGGCATCGCCGAGCAGGCGCAGCTTGGCGCCGATCACATCCACCGAGATGGACTCGCCCGGAATGATTTCATCGAGATCGAAGCGCTGCTGCGCGTACGAGACTTCGACCCGATCGTAGAAGCCGACCGCAAGGCCGCAGCTGCGCAGCTCGAATTTCTGCTGGCGCGCATCGGTGCAGAAGGCACTGCCGCCGATCTGCGCATCTGTTCCGAGCCCTGCGATCAGTGCCCACGGCACCGCGCCACCACCGGCACTGCCCTCGATTTCCATGACGCCGCCCGTCGCGAGCAGTCGATTGCTGCCCGCGAATGCGCTCGCCACAAAACATGCGAGCAGCACCACCGGAAAGACCGTTGCGACTCGGCGGCCGGGTGCAGCTTGCGAGACGTTCATGACAGTGAATCCTCCCCGAAATGCGATGGGCATCACATTCGGCCATTCGCCCTTGCAGGCGTCGCAAGTCCAGGGCGCGAATTCTCCCGAAATCGCCGCCGGAATTCTGTGAAGTTGTGAGTCGTTTCAACGGCCTGAAGCGGGCCGGGAACGATACTTCTGGCCTGTTACGCATTCGCTCCGGGGTCCCCCAAATGGCGTCTCGCAATCCGTTATTCACGGCAGCGCTGGCTGTCGCCGCGTCGGCGTTTTGTGCGGTGACGATTGCGCAGGCTCCGGCCGGCTCGTTGTACGAGCGCCTCGGCGGCACGCCGAAAGTCACGGCCTTCGTCAATCAGACCATCGACGTCGTCGCGAACAACCCGCAATTGAATCAGTCGTTCGACAAGGTGAACCTGCAGCAGGTGAAGGACAGGCTGATCGAACAGATCTGCTCGCTGAGCGGCGGCGGCTGCCAGTACACGGGCGACACCATGCGCGATGTACACGCGGGCCACCACATCAGCAACGCGGAATTCTTCGACCTCGTCGAAGTACTGCGCGCTGCCATGCGCGCGCAGTACGTGCCGCTGTCGGCACGCAACGAACTACTGGAAATCCTCGCCCCGATGAAGCGGGACGTGGTCAAGCGGTAACTTGGCCGGTGCCCTCAAGACGGGATTCGCGTTGGCGATATTCGCCAGCGGCCTCTCGTGCGCGGCCGCCACCGACGTCACTCTCGAGCTGCGCGACGGCAGCGGCCGGCCGATTCCCGATGCGGTCGTGTTCGCCGAGCCGGTGGCAGGCGCCGCGCCCGTAGTGAAGCCGAACACGCGCGCGCTCATCGACCAGGTGAACAAGGAATTCGTGCCGCACGTCAGTATCGTGCAGGCGGGCACCTCGGTGTTCTTCCCGAACAGCGACAACATCCGCCACTCCATCTACTCTTTTTCGCCGGCGAAGGTTTTCACGACCAAGCTGTATTCGGGTCGCGAAGCGGCGCCGATCACGTTCGACCAGACCGGCCTCGTCGTTCTCGGCTGCAACATCCACGACTCGATGGTCGCCTGGGTCTTCATCGTCGACACGCCCTGGTTCGCAAAGAGCGGCGCGGACGGCATCGGCACGCTCCAGGGACTGCCGAGCGGAGAATACAAGATCACCGCCGCGGCGCCCGCGCTGAACCTGCCGCCGCAGGTGCTCAACCTGCACGTCGATGGCAGCGCGCCGATGCACAGCACGATCTCGATGGGTGCGGGGCAGTGATGCGCATCCAGCGGCTGCAGACACGAATCATCATCTTCTTCGTGGCGCTGCTCGTGCTGGTGCAGGTCCTGGCGTTCACGTTCGTGAATGCGGCCAACTCGCGCAACGCCCAGACCAAGGTCGAAGAAGAACTCAACGTGGGCCAGCGCGTGTTCGCGCGCCAGCTCGAACAGAACGCCGAGAAGCTCAAACTATCCGCGCGCGTCCTGGCCGCCGACTTCGCCTTCCGCGAAGCCATCGCGACGCACGACACCGGCACGATCGCCTCCGTGCTCGCCAATCACGGCGCGCGCATCGGCGCCGACGCGATGGTTTTCGTCGAACTCGATGGCACCGTCATCTCCGACACGCTGCGCCCCCAAAGTGAAGCGCGGCCGTTCGAGTACCCCGCTCTCATCAAGGCCAACAAGAACGGCGCCAGCGCCAGCATGGAAGTGCTCGACGGCCGCGCATTCCAGTTGGTCGCGGTGCCGGTGCTCGCACCGCTACCGATCGGCTGGGTGGTCATGGGCTTCGCGGTGGACGATTCGCTGGCGCGCGATCTGCGCCAGTTGACCGAACTCGAGGTGTCGTTCGCGTTGGATGCTCCCTCGGGCTGGCACGTGCTCGCCTCCACCCTGAACGGCGACGAACAGAAGGCGCTGCTCGCCGACATGCCGGCGCGTTCTGCCAAGGTCACGCGGCTGGTGATGAACATCGAGGGCGTCGACCACCAGGCGCTGGTGATCCCGCTCGATGACAACAACAACGCGCGTATCGTTGCTGTGCTGCATCGTTCGCTCGACAGCGCCCTCGCCGCCTTCGAGCGCCTGCGCTTCACGTTGATCGTGCTGGCGGGTTTCAGCCTCGTGCTGTCGATCGTCGGCAGCGTGGCGGTTGCGCGCAGTATCACGCGGCCGCTCGAGACGCTGGCGAGCGCCGCCGCGCGCATCGAACACGGCGACTACGTGGAACCGGTCAACCTGCAGCGCGCGGACGAGATCGGCGTGCTGGCGTCGAGCCTGAATCACATGCGCAGCGGCATCGCCGACCGCGAGCGACGCATTCTCAAGCTGGCCTACGAAGATCCGCTCACCGATCTCGCCAATCGCTCGCGCTTCAACAACGCGCTCGAGCAGGCGATCGCGCAAGCGGCACAGGGCACAGCCAGGCTCACCATCCTCATGATGGACCTGGATCGCTTCAAGTACGTCAACGACACGCTCGGGCACGGCGTGGGCGATCACGTGCTGCGCGAGGTCAGCCTGCGCCTGCAGCACACCGTGCTCGGGGCCGAGTGCATCGCGCGCCTGGGAGGCGATGAGTTCGCCATTCTCGTGAAACACGCGGGCGAGACCGATCTCACCGATACCGCACGCCGGATCATCAGCGCGCTCGACACGCCGATCCTCTACGAGGGCCAGCCGCTCGACGTCGGCACCAGCATCGGCATCGCGCACTTTCCCGAACACGGCAACGACGCGCAGACCCTGGTACGCAACGCCGACATCGCGATGTATGCGGCCAAGCGCAACAAGACCGGCTTCGCGGTGTACGACCCGCACTACGACACCAGCCAGCAGGAACACCTGTCGTTGCTCGGCGAACTGCGCCGCGCCGTCGAGCGCAACGAGTTGCGGCTGTACTACCAGCCCAAGGTGTCGCTGCATTCTGCGCACGTCACCGCTGTGGAGGCGTTGATCCGCTGGGAGCACCCGACGCGCGGCCTGGTGCCGCCCGCGCTGTTCATTCCGTTCGCCGAACACACCGGCTACATCAAACTGCTCACGCGCTGGGTGATCCGCGAGGCGGTGCGCCAGTGCGGCGCCTGGCTGCGCGAGGGACTCACGCTGCAGGTGTCGGTCAACATCTCGGCCCGCGATCTCATGAACCGCGATCTGCCGGAACTCGTGGCCGAACTACTCGCCGAACACGACGTGACGCCGGGCCTGCTGTGCCTGGAGATCACCGAAAGCGGCTTCATGGAAGACCCGGTGCACGCGCAGAAGGTGCTCGATCGCCTGGCCGAGCTCGGCGTGAAGCTTTCAATCGACGACTACGGCACGGGATACTCGTCGCTGTCGTACATCATGAAGCTGCCGGTGCAGGAGCTGAAGATCGATCAATCCTTCATCTCGCGCATGGCGACCGATGCGGAGATTTCCACCATCGTGCGCTCGACCATCGACCTCGGGCACAACCTCGGCCTGCAGGTCGTGGCGGAAGGGGTGGAGGATGCCGCGGTGTGGAACATGCTGCGAACCCTGGGCTGCGACGATGCGCAGGGCTACTTCATGAGCAGGCCGCTCGAGCCGGCCGCGCTTGCCAGCTGGATCCGCGCGAATCACGGCACGTTCGATTGTCCGGCGGCCGCGACCGGCACGAACCGCGTGTTGGGCGCGCAGGCGCGTTGATCAGTCGTCGAAGATCGACAGATCGCTGACGCGCACGGGCGCGAAGCTGCGTCGATGCAGCGGGCTCGGGCCCAGCGAATTCAATGCCGCGACGTGCGAGGGCGTCGGATAGCCCTTGTGGCCCGAAAGGGAAAACCCCGGATAGCGCCCATCGAGGTCGCGCATCAGCGCGTCGCGCGTGGTCTTGGCAAGTATGGATGCAGCGCTGATCGACGGCACGGTCGCGTCACCCTTGATGATCGCTTCGAACAGGCATTCGAAACCGAGCCCGTCCACGCAGGGACACCGGTTGCCATCGACAAAAACCTGTTGCGGCGGCACCCGCAGTCCTAACAACGCGCGCCGCATCGCGAGCATCGTGGCCTGCAGGATGTTGATGCTGTCGATCTCCTCGGCATCGGCCCAGGCCACCGAATAGCACAAGGCGCGCGCGCGGATCAGCAGCGCCAGCCGCTCGCGCTCTGCGGGCTCCAGCACCTTCGAATCGGCCAGGCCGCGGATCGGACGCGCGTGATTCAGGATCACCGCTGCGGCGACCACCGGCCCCGCCAACGGGCCCCGCCCGGCTTCGTCGACGCCCGCGACGCGCAGTCGGACTTGCAGCTTGATGCTCATGGCGCGTTCATGGGTGGCTCATACCTCGGCCGTCCACGCCGCCAGCAACTCGGCGATTTCGTTGGCCGCGCGCTCGGCTCCATTGCACCGCAGGCGCTCGTGAAGGGCGGAGTATTGCTGCTGGAGCTGCGCGACGGCATCGGGGCGCGTGAGCCAGCGTGCGAGCGCCGCCGCGAGATTGGCGGCATTTGCGGCCTCCTGGAAGAATTCGGGTACCAGTTCCGTTCCCGCCAGCAGATTCGGCTGCGAGAAATGCTTCACCTTGATGATGCCAAACCGCCGCAGCAAGAAAGCGGTGATCGCGCCCAGCTTGTAGGCGACGACCATTGGGCGTTTTGACAATGCGGCCTCGAGCGTCGCGGTGCCGGAGGCCACCAGCACGACGTCGGCCGCCGCCAGCGCTTGCCGCGCCTGACCGTCGAGCAATTTCACCGCGGCGTGTGGCGCGCGCCGCGCGCAGTGCGCCGCGAACACCGCGCGCAATGCCGGCGTCACCATCGGTGCGATGCAGACGAGCCCGGGAAATTGCCGGGCTAACAACTCGGCGGCGCCGGCGAATTCGTCGGCGAGCCGCTCGACTTCAGCCCGGCGGCTGCCGGGCAGGATCGCCAGCACGCGCGCCGAGGGGTCGATGCCGAGTTCGGCACGCGCCTTGTCGGGCCTGACCTCGAGCGGAATCTGGTCGGCCAGCGGATGACCGACGAACGCCGCGCGCACCCCGTGTTCGCGATAGAAGGCCGGCTCAAACGGGAACAGGCACAGCACGAGGTCCACCGACGCACCGATCGTGCGCACGCGGCCCTGCCGCCATGCCCACACCTGCGGGCTCACATACTGAACCGTTGGCAGCCCCTCGCGCTTCAGCTGCTTTGCGAGGCCCAGATTGAATTCCTTGTAGTCGACGCCGACGAATACATCGGGTCGCCATTCCAGGATCTGTCTGCGCAAGCTGGCGCGCAGGCGCCACAGCCGCGGCAGCGAACTCACGACTTCCGTCAGTCCCATCACCGAGAGCTCCTCGATGTCGTGCCAGGCCGTGCAGCCGGCGGCCTTCATCCGCGGGCCGGCGACGCCGGCGAACTGCGCGGCGGGATATTTGCGGCGCAGGGCTTCGATCAATGCCGCACCCAGCGCGTCGCCCGATGCCTCCCCTGCCACCAGCGCGATGCGCATTAACGGACGAGGCTGCGCGTAGACTCGCCGATGAAATCGACGAAGATCTTGAGTTCGGGTTGGGTCGCGACGCGCTTCGTGAGCTCCGCGACCGCGTCGGCGAGCTTCAGGTCGGAGCGATACAGCACGCGGTAAGCGTTCTTGAGATTGCGTATCTGCTCGGGCGTGAAACCGCGACGCTTGAGTCCTTCCGAATTGATGGAATGTGGCACCGCCGGGGTGCCGACGACCATGAGGTACGGCGGCACATCGCGTGTCACCGCGGCGTTGTTGCCGAGAAACGCGTGTGAGCCGACCTTGGTGAACTGGTGGATGCCGGAGTAGCCACCCATGATCACCCAGTCACCGAGGTAGACGTGGCCGCCGAGCGTGGCGTAGTTGGCCATCACGCAGCGGCTGCCGACGTGGCAATCGTGCGCGACGTGGGTGTACGACATGAACAGGTTGTCGCTGCCGATCGTGGTGACGCCGCCGCCCTGGGCGGTGCCGCGATTCATGCTGGTGAATTCACGGAACACATTGCGATCGCCGATCAGAAGGCGCGTCGGCTCGCCGGCGTATTTGAGATCCTGGGGAGCGTCGCCGATCGAGGCGAACTGGAAAACCTTGTTGCCGGCGCCAAGCGTGGTGTTGCCGGTGACGACCGCGTGCGGGCCCACCCAGGTGCCGGGGCCGATCTTTACGCCGTCCCCGATCACGCTGTAGGCGCCGACGGTGACATCGGCCGCAAGCTCGGCCGTTGGCGAAACAAGGGCGCGCGGGTCAATGCCACCCATGGTTACGCCTTGGCGGAAGTCTTGTTGGTTTCGGGAGCAACCATCATTTCGGCGGAAGTTACCTCATCGTCGCCCACGTAGGCGACCGTCGAGAACTTCCAGATGCCGCGAATGGCACGCTCGAGCTTGGCGGTGAGGATCAGCTGATCGCCGGGTTCCACCGGCTTGCGAAAGCGGGCCTTGTCGATGCCGACGAAAAAGAAGCGGGTGAAATCGTCGGGCACCACGTCGGCGGTGATGAATGCCAAAAGGCCGGCGGTCTGCGCGAGCGCCTCGATGATGATCACGCCGGGCATCACCGGGCGATTCGGAAAATGCCCCGTAAAGAAATGTTCGTTCACCGTGACGTTCTTGATGGCGCGAATGCTCTCGCCCTTGGTGCATTCAAGCACGCGGTCGACCAGCAGGAATGGATACCGGTGCGGCAGCAGGCGCATGACGCCCATGATGTCGAGGGTGAGCGGTTGGGTCATTTAGTTAGTCCTCGGAATTTTCCTTGTCCGCCGCGAGAAGTCCCGCGTGCCGCTCGACCGCGCGCAGGCGCTTGGCCATCGAATCGAGCCGCTTGATGCGGCCAACGATGCGGCGCCAGACGCCCGCTTCCTCGCTCGGCAGCGCCGAAGAATACACACCCGGCTTCGCAATGGAATGTGAAATGAACGAGGTTCCGAGCACCACAACGTCATCGCACAGGGTGATATGGCCCGTAAGGCCCACTTTGCCGCCGAGGATGCAGCGCTTACCGACCACGCTGCTGCCGGCGATCGCGACCGCGGCGGCCAGCGCCGAGTGCTCACCGATGCGGACGTTGTGGGCGATCATGATGAGGTTGTCCAGTTTCGCGCCAGTCTCGATGACGGTGTCGCCAAGCGCACCACGGTCGATCGTGGTGTTGGCGCCGATCTCCACGTCGTCGCCCAACTGCACGCTGCCGATCTGGGGCACCTTGACCCAGGTGCCCTTCTCGGGCGCGAAGCCAAAACCGTCGGCACCGATGACGGCGCCCGGCTGGATGATGCAGCGGCGCCCCACTTTGACCTGGAGGCCGATGAACACGCGCGCCGTGAGACGGGTGTCGTCACCGATCTGCGCGCCGTGCCCGATGACGCTGCCTGGGCCGATGTAACAGCGCGCGCCGATGCGCACGCCCGGTCCGATGGTCACTTGCGCTGCGATCTCGCTCGAAGCGTCGATGCTGGCGTCGGCGGCCACGCTCGCAGTGGCGTGCGTCCCGGGGTTCAGCGGCGGATCGGGATGGAGCAGCGTGGCGACACGCGCGTAGGTCGCATGCGGATTGGCCGCGATCAGCACGGGCACGGGCGATGCGGTGGCCGACGTGGCATCGAGGATGACCGCGGCGGCACGCGTGCCCGCGAGCTGCGCGACGTACTTGGGGTTGGCGAGAAAGCTCACCGCGCGCGGACCGGCCTGCGACAGCGCGCCGACGGAGTCCACCGCAACGGACGGATCACCGCGCAGCTCGCAACCGAAACGCACCGCCAGTTCGCCGAGCGTAACTGTCATGGCGGCGGGCGCGATTGCGCCTGTCCCGAACTTCAGGGTTTCGCGGCGGGCTTCGCGGGGGCCGGGGCGGCACCCGCCGGAGCGGCGGCCGGTTTCGGAGCATTCGCCTGCAGCTTCTGCAGCACCGCGGGCGTGATGTCGACCGCGGGCGTCGAGTAGATCACGCCTTCGGCGATCACGATGTCGAAGCTCTGCGCCTTCGCGTAGTCACGCACTTCGCCGATCAGCGAGCGTTGCAGCTTGTTCATTTCTTCCTGGCGACGGGCGTTGGAGTCGTCCTGCAACTCGCCCTTTTTGCGCTCGAGCTCGCGCGCGCCGTCGCGAAGTTCCTTTTCGGCCTTGGCACGCTGATCGGGCGTCATGGTGGCGACGTCCTTCTGCAGCTTGTCGTTGCGGGCCTTCAGCGTCTGCTCCTGCGTGACGAGCTGCTGGAGACGCGGCTGGAATTCTGCGCGCAGACCTTCCTGCACGACTTTCGCCTGTGGCGATTCGTCGAACAGGCGCGCGTAGTCGATGACCCCGATCTTGAGATCCGCCATCGCGGGCGCGGCAAAAGCCACGGTCGCGAGAGTGCCTAACAAAACTTTGCGAAACGAAACCTGCACTGAACTCACCTCGTTAGAAAGCTTGGCCTACCGAGAACTGGAACGCTTCTTCCTCGTCCGGATACGTATTGGCATCGCCCTTGTAGGCATTCAACGGCATCGCATAACTGAAGCGGAACACTCCCAACGGGGCAAGCCATTGAACCGCAATGCCCGTTGAGTGCTTCAATTTATCATACTCGAAGTCGTACTCGACCGGCTGCCCGCTGCGGCCGAGGAACGTGTAGCGATTGCCGGTCGAGAACACGTTGCCTATGTCGTAGAACCAGGACAGCCGCGCGGACGTGGCAAACTTCTGCGGCAGCGGGATGATCAGTTCCATGCCGCCCGAGACCTTCATATTGCCGCCAAACGGCCGGCCGAAGTCGTCCTTGGGGCCCAGGCGACTCTCTTTATATCCACGCACGGTGTCCGGACCGCCGGCATAGAACTGCCGATACGGCGGCAACGCCGTCGTATCGCCGATGTCCATGCCGTACGCCAGGTCGGCGTCCACCTGCAAAGTGAACCGCCCGAACAGCGGGACGTATTTCACGAACTCGTAGCTCGCGACGTAGTACTCGACGTCGCTGAGACCAGGCAGCGCGTACGCCAGGCCGAAGGAGCTGCGGGCACCGCGATCGGCAAACAGCGAGCGATTGCGGCTGTCGTAGTTCCACGAAGTGGTGAGCTCTACCGAGTTGTATTCGGTGCCGAACAGCGCCAGCGCGATCGGGACCGTACCGTTGCAATTGACGTCGGTGAAGTCGCCGCCGATACAGCGCTGGCTGGTGTTGCCGTTGTTCCGCACCCAATCGATCGACTGGCGCGCGCTGCCGTTGCTGGTCACGAGCAGGCTGGATTTCTGGAACGACAGGCCGAAGCGCAATCCCTGCCTTTCCGAGATCGGGTACCCGAGGTCGAACCCCGCGCCGATGGTTTCCGAAGAGAAGTCCGACGACGCGGACACGAACTGTGTCTGGTCGCGGTAACTCAGGCTGCTGGTGAAGCCAACGTTGTTAGGTGTGAGATACGGCTCGGTCAGCGACATGCCGTAGACCTTGCTGTAGCGGCCGGAATTGAGGTCGACCGATACGCGCCGGCCGGTACCGAGGAAGTTGGCGTCGGCATAGTTGCCGCTCAGGATGAAGGATTGCGACTCGGAGTAGCCGATACCGCCGCCGAGCTGCGCCGACGGGCCTTCTTCGATGTCGTAATTGACGTCCACGAGATCGGCGGAACCGGCCACGGGTTTCGTCTCCGACTCGACCTTCTTGATGTACGGCAGATGCTCGAGGCGCTGCTTGGAGCGATCGAGCGCGACGTTCGACAGCCAGCCGCCCTCGAGCTGGCG
The DNA here is from genome assembly GCA_035286365.1 of Steroidobacteraceae bacterium. Taxonomy (GTDB): domain Bacteria; phylum Pseudomonadota; class Gammaproteobacteria; order Steroidobacterales; family Steroidobacteraceae; genus CADEED01. Next base: position 29,158 of record DATHJZ010000040.1, read on the forward strand.
CATCTCGCGCCGCAGCACTTCGTCGTTGATCTTGGTGACGCCGTTGAATGCGATGTGACGCACGTACACGCGGTTGCCCGGGTCGACGAAGAACGTGAGCGACAATTCCTTCTTGGCCGGATCGCCTATTGTCGTTGGCACCGGGTCGACCTTGGCGAACGCGAAGCCGTCTTCGCCGAGGCGGTTCTGCAGCAGCTCCTGCGTCGCGGTGATGGTCTTGCGCGAAAAGGTGTCGCCGGGCTGCACGAGTAGATAGCGGCGCAGCAGCGCCTCGGGCACCACGAACGTGCCGGCCAGCTTCACTTCCTTGATCTTGTGGACTTCACCCTCATTGACGTTCACCGTGATGAAGATGTCGTCTTTCTCGGGCGCGATCGCCACCTGCGTGGATTCGACTTCGAAATTCGCGTAGCCGCGGTCCATGTAGAAGGAGCGCAGCTTTTCGAGGTCGCCCTGCAGCGACTCGCGCGAATAGCGGTCGTCCTGCTTGTAGAAAGACAGCAGGTTCGGCGTCTTCAGCTCGAACGCCTCGAGAATCTCCTTTTCCTTGAAGGTGTGATTGCCGACGATGTTGATCTGCCGGATCTTGGCGCGCTTGCCCTCGACGATTTCGATCTTGATCTTGACGCGATTGCCGGGCACTTCCTCGACGTTCGCATCGATTTTTGCCGCGTATTTGCCGCGCGCACCGTATTGATCCTGCAGGAACGATTTCACGTCCTCGAGCACCGAGCGGTCGAAGGTCTTGCCCTGCGACAGGCCGACGTTGCGCAGGGACTTGTTGAGATCTTCGGTCTTGATGTCCTTGTTGCCCTTGAGCTCGAAGCTCTCGATGGTCGGACGCTCGTTGACGACCACGATCAGGGTGTTGCCCTCGCGGCGGATCTCGACGTCGCGGAAGAACCCCGTGTCGTACAGCGCGCGGACCGCCTCGCGGATGCGCTGGGCGGACAGGTTGTCGCCGATGTTGATGGGTAGATAGTTGTAGACCGTGCCTTCGGTTACGCGCTGCAGACCTTCGATGCGGATGTCGCCGACCGTGAACGCCGGCCCTTCCTGGGCGTGCAGCGGGGCTGCCAGCAAGAGGCCGCCGACGGCACAAAGAGTCGCAAACCGTATGGTCAAGAGAATCCCCCTGAAAGAAATCTGTTTTAGCGGGCGAACAAACGGGTCAGATCGTTGAACAGGGCCATGCCCATCAGCAAGACCAGCAACAGCAGCCCGGCCTGCTGACCGACCATGTACGTGCGATCCGACAACGGACCGCCTTTTATCCACTCGACGATCTGGAAGACGATCTGCCCGCCGTCGAGTATCGGAATCGGCAGCAGGTTGAGGAAGCCGAGCGACAGCGACAACAGCACCAGCAGCATGAGGAAGTTGGCGGCGCCCGCGCTCGCCGCATCTCCGCTGTATTCCGCGATGGAAATGAACCCCGAGATGTTCTTCGTCGAGACCTGGCCGGTGAGCATGCGCACGAAGAACTTTGCCTGCGCCGCCGTCATCTGCCAGGCCTTGCTCACGGAGTAGTTCAGCGACTCGAGCGGCCCCAGGTCACTGTGAGTCTTCATGCCGGCGGGAATCGTGACGCTGACGTTCTTCGGCACCTCGACGCGGATTCGCCCGATCGTGCGGCCGTCGACGACGTCGCTTGCGGTCGTGAGCTTCAGCACCTTGTCGATGCCGTCGCGACGCACGGTGATCACCATCGCCTGGCCCGGGCGCGCGTTCACGTAGTCCATGAATTCGTTGAAGCTGCGGATCGGCGCGCCATCCGCGCCCACGATCTGGTCGCCCGGCAGCATGCCGGCCTGCGCGGCGGGACCGTCGGCAATCACGTTGCCGACGATCGCCGGAACGCGCGGCACCCAGAACTGGAACCCAAGACCTGTGTACAGGCGCTCGGGCTCGGTGAGCCGGTAGCGCTCGGCCGCGTCCGCGACGGTGAGCGTCACGGTGCGGTCGCGGCCGTCACGACCGTGGACGCCGATCACGGCTTCGCCATCGTCGCTGACCGCGTCTAACAACCCGAACGATGCATCACCCTGATCGAGAACGCGCGTGTCGTCGATGCTGAGGAATTCGTCGCCGACCCGAAGACCGGCGAGCGCCGCCGGAGAACCCGCGGTCACCTTGTCGACCAGGGCCCTCACGTGGGTCACGCCGTTGAACCAGAACATCCCCCACAGCGCCAGCACCGCGAAGAGGATGTTTGCGGCGGGACCGGCCAGCATGACCAGGATGCGTGCCCATGGTGGACGGCTCGCGAAGGCGCGCGGCAGGTCGGCCGGCTCAACGGCACCATCGCGCTCGTCGAGCATGCGGACGTAGCCGCCGAGCGGGACGGCTGCGATGACGTATTCGGTGTAGTCCGGCGCGCGACCGACTCGCTTCAGTAACGGTTTGCCAAATCCCACCGAGAAGCGCAGCACCTTGAAGCCAAGCTTGCGCGCCACCCAGAAATGGCCGAATTCGTGCACCGTAACGAGCAAGCTCACGGCGACGATGAACCAGAGGGCACTCCAGCCGAATTGCATCAGGCGTCCTTAAGCGTGAACGGCGCGGGGCCGGATGAGGGAGGAAGCGCGTTCCCGGGCTTCGGCATCGACCGCCAGCACGTCGTCGAGATCGCGGATTTCGCCCCCCGATGTGGTTGCCATCACCGATTCAATGACTGCCGGTATTCGCGCAAAGTTCAATCCACCTTCCAGAAACGCCGACACGGCCACCTCATTGGCGGCGTTAAGTGAGGTCGGCCTCGAGCCGCCCGCTCGCGCGGCCTCCTGCGCCAGGCCCAGGGCCGGGAAGCGCCGCAGGTCCGGCGCCTCGAAACGCAGAGTCCCGACCTTGATGAGGTCGAGGGATTGTACACCGGAGGTCACGCGCTCCGGCCACGCCAGGGCGTGGGCGATGGGTATCCGCATGTCCGGAGCGCCTAACTGGGCGAGCACGGATCCGTCGACGTATTCCACCAGCGAGTGAACGATGCTCTCGCGGTGAATGAGCACCTCGACCTGCTCCGGCGCCACGTTGAACAGCAGGCATGCTTCGATGAATTCGAGGCCCTTGTTCATGAGCGTGGCCGAATCCACGGAAATCTTGCGCCCCATGACCCAGTTCGGGTGCGCGCAGGCTTCGTCAGGCGTCACGCGCTCGAGGCGCGCGCGATCGGTGTCGAGGAACGGGCCGCCGGAGGCGGTCAACAGGATACGTCGCACGCCGGGCGGTGCTTCGCCACAACGCGCATTGCGCGGCAGGCACTGGAACACCGCGTTGTGTTCGCTGTCGATGGGCAGCAGCGTGGCCCCGGACTCACGCACCGTCCGCATCAGGAGCGGGCCGGCCATGACCAGCGATTCCTTGTTAGCGAGCAGCAGGCGCTTGCCGGCGCGCGCCGCGGCCAGCGTGGACCGCAGCCCCGCGGCTCCGACAATGGCCGCCATGACGCTGTGCACCTGTGGCAAGGCCGCGATTTCGACCAGCGCCTCAGGCCCGCCGATCACGCGAGTGGGCGCGCCGCGCGCGCGCAACGCTTGTTCGAGCTTCGCGGCCGCGGATGCTTCGGCAAGCGCCGCGTACGGCACGGAGAAGCGAGCGCATTGATCGGCAAGTTTCTCGACGTTGCGATTTGCGCCCAGCGCGATCACGCGAAAGCGATCCGGGTGCCGCGCGATCACATCGAGCGTGTGTTCGCCGACCGAACCAGTCGATCCCAGGATGGCGACGCCATTGAGACCCGATTCGCTCATGGAATGGCCTTGAGGGCGATCAGTGCGAATACCAGTGCCGGTGCCGCCGCCGTGACGCTGTCGATGCGATCGAGCATGCCGCCGTGACCGGGGAACACGCTGCCGCTGTCCTTCAGGCCCACCGCGCGCTTCAGCATGCTTTCGGTCAGGTCGCCCACGATGGACAGCGCCGCCACCGCGACACAGGTGATGACGAACGGCCAGACGTCGGCCACCGCCAGATACTGGCCGAGCCAGGTGACGCCGATCCAGGCGACCAGCCCACTCGTGATGACTCCGCCAATGACGCCCTCCCAGGTTTTCTTCGGCGAGACGCGCGGCGCCAGCGGCACCCGACCTAACCACCGGCCGGCGAAAAACGCGCCGGTGTCCGCCGCCCACACCAGCGCGAGCGTGAACAGCACCCAGTGCGTGCTGCGCGTCGCAAAGGTGATGTACACCAGCGCAAGCCAGCAGGGTACGAGAGAAAACAGACCGGCGAGCGCGGCCGACGCCGGATGTACACGCGCGGGCGCCAGACACACCCACAGGAAGGCGACCATCCACCAGGCCATCGCGAGCGTCATGACCAGCGGCACGAACTGCGCCGACGTCGAATAGAAATACAGGCAGCCGATCAGCGCCAGCGCGACGGCCAGGGTGAACGCGGCGCGTGCGCCGATGCCGCCCTTGCCGATGAATGCCGCCCACTCCCACGCGCCGACCAGCACCAGCACGGTGATGAGCCACACGGTGGCAACCGGCGGCAGGACGAGCATCACGAAGAGCAGGACCACGGCCATGATGAGCGCGGTGGTGACGCGTTGCTTAAGCACTCCTGGCCGCCTCGCGCAGTTGCGCGCGCGTCAATCCAAAGCGGCGTTCGCGATTGGCGAACGAGGCGAGCGCGGCTTCCAGTTGCGCCACGTCGAAATCGGGCCACAACGCCTCGCAGACGTGGATTTCGGTGTACGCGAGATTCCACAGCAGGAAATTGCTGATGCGGTGATCGCCACCGGTGCGGATGAAGAGGTCTGGATCCACGATTCCGCTCAAGGAGAGCTCGCGCGCGAATCGCTCTTCGTCGATGGAATCGGCCGCGAGCGCGCCGCTCGCCACCTGCGCGGCCAGTTTGCGCGCCGCCTGCACGATGTCCCAGCGGCCGCCGTAGCTCACGGCCACCTGCAGTTTGAGTCCGGTATTGGCGGCGGTGAGTTCTTCGCTCGCCGCCATGCGCGCCTGTAGTTTGACACTCAGCGCATGCCGGTCACCGATGAAGCGCAGGCGCACCAGGTTCTTGTGCAGTTCCGCGACCTCGCGATCGATGGCATCGAGAAACAGCTGCATCAGGCTCGCGACTTCGACCGTGGGCCGTTGCCAGTTCTCGCTCGAGAACGCGAACAGCGTGAGCGCGCCGACCCCGCGACGGGCGCACTCTTCTATACACATGCGCACCGGGCGCACGCCTTCCTTGTGACCGGCGTGACGCGGCTGACCGCGCGCCTCGGCCCAACGCCCGTTGCCGTCCATGATGATCGCGATGTGTTTGGGAATGCTCACAGGACAACCGTGCTCAGCGGCCGCCCGCTCACACTTGCAGGAGTTCTTTTTCCTTCGCGGCCAGGTGCGTTTCGATGTCGGCGATGTACTTGTCGGTCAACTTCTGGATGTCGACCTCGGCCTTCTTTTCTTCGTCCTGCGAAATGACTTTTTCCTTGAGGGCTTCCTTGACGTCGGCGATCACGTCGCGGCGCACGTTGCGCACGGCGACGCGCGCGTTTTCGGCATCGGCGCGCGCCACCTTGGTGATGTCCTTGCGGCGCTCCTCGGTCAACGGCGGCAGCGGAATGCGGATCACGGTGCCGGCGCTGATGGGATTCAAACCGAGATCCGACTTGTGAATCGCCTTCTCGATGGCAGTGACCATGGACTTCTCCCACGGCGACACCACCAGCGTGCGTGCGTCTTCGACGCTGATGTTCGCCACCTGCTTCAACGGCGTATCGGTGCCGTAGTAGTCGACTTTCATGTTCTCGATCAGCGAGGGATGCGCGCGCCCGGTGCGCAGCTTCTTGAGATCACCCTGAAAGTTGTCGACGCACTTGCCCATGCGGGTCGCGGCGTCCTTCTTGATGTCGTCTAACATGGTTCGATCCCTCTCACTTCATCTCTAATCGCTGGTGACGACCGTACCGATGTCATCGCCCCGCACCACGCGCGGCAGGTCGCCCGCATTGTTCAGGTTGAAGACCTGCAGCGGCATGCGGTTGTCGCGACACATGACGATGGCGGTCGCGTCCATGACATTGAGGCGATCGGCCAGCACCTTGTCGTAGGTGAGCGTCGCGTAACGCTTGGCATTCGGATTCTTCATTGGATCCGAATCGTAGATGCCGTTGACCTTGGTCGCCTTGAGCAGCACCTCGGCGTTGATCTCGATGGCGCGCAGCGCGGCCGCCGAATCGGTGGTGAAAAACGGATTGCCAGTCCCCGCTGCAAAGATCACAACACGGCCTTTCTCGAGGTGGCGCATTGCACGGCGGCGAATATAGTCTTCGCACACCTGGTTGATGCGCACGGCACTCTGCACGCGCGCAGTTCCGCCCAGCCCCTCGATAGCGTCCTGCATCGCCAGCGCGTTCATCACGGTGGCCAGCATGCCCATGTGGTCGCCCGTGACTCGATCGAGGCCGGCGCGCGCCAGGCCTGCGCCGCGAAAGATGTTGCCGCCGCCGATCACGCACGCCACCTGCACGCCCGCCTGCTGGATTTCCAGCACCTCGCTGGCGATCCGCTTGAGCACCGCCGGATCGATCCCGAAGTCGGTGGTGCCCATCAACGCCTCGCCCGAGAGCTTGACCAGGATGCGTTTGTATCGGCTTGCGGTCATTGGCTGCGAATCCCTCTTGCTCGTCCGGAGCGTGCGCACTTTGCCATAAAGAAAACCCCGCGGAAGGCGGGGTTTTCAGATCGCATCAGTGCTTGGTCGGCGGGTCGGATTTATCGTCCGTCTCATCTTTCTTTTGTGCGGCCTTGACCTGCTCCATGACTTCGTTCGCGAAGTCACCCTGCTTCTTCTCGATGCCGGCGCCCACTTCGTAGCGCGCGAATGCCTTGACGCTGGCCTTGTTCTTCTGGAGCAGCTTCTCGATGGTGAGATCGCTGTCTTTGACGAACACCTGGCCGGTGAGCGCGAATTCGTTGATCGACTTGCGCAGGCGCCCTTCGACGATCTTGGCGAGGATTTCAGCCGGTTTGCTGGCGTTGGCGGGCTCGCCCTTCGCCTTTTCCGTTTCGATCTCGCGTTCCTTCGCGACGAGCTCGGCCGGCGCATCGGCCGGCGTCAGGTAGCGCGGGCTGGCCGCAACCACCTGCATGGCAAGGTCACGCGCCAGTTCCGCATCGCCGCCATCGAGGGCGACCAGCGCCGCCTTCTTGTTGTCGGTGTGCACGTAGGAGCCGACCAGGGTCGGCCCCTTCACGAGCGTCACGCGACGCACGGTGAGGTTTTCGCCAAGCTTGGCGATCAGCGCGCGACGCTTCTCGTCCACAGTCTCGCCGCTGCCGAGCTTGAGCGCGTTCAGAGCATCGATGGTCGCAGCGCCGGCCGCGAGCGCGACCTTGGCGACTTCGTTCGCGAAGGCGCGGAAGTCATCGCCACGCGCGACGAAATCCGTCTCGCTGTTCACTTCGACCAGCACGCCGGTCTTGCCGTCGGCGGATATCTCCACGACGACTACCCCTTCGGCGGCGATGCGCGAGGCCTTCTTGTCGGCCTTCGCGAGGCCGGACTTGCGCATGTTCTCCGCCGCGGCGTCGAGATCGCCGTTGGTCTCGACCAGCGCTTTCTTGCATTCCATCATGCCGGCGCCGGTGCGTTCACGCAGCTGTTTGACCGCCTCTGCAGTAATTGTCATCGCTTGTCCTCAGTTGTTGGGGCCGTCGTCGGACAAGTCAGCCGCGACGCGGACCGCCGCCGCCGCCGCCACGACCGCGGCTCGGCGGATTGCCGGTACCGGTTCGCGAGCGGCCGGCGCTGGCGGTCGTGCTGCGCGGAGCGGCTTCGCCGGTGTCCGTGAACACGGTCGATTCGGCGCCGTCATCGGGCTCGGCAGCGACGCTCGCCACGACCGGGCGGCGGCCGCGAGTTGCGGTGTTCGCCGGACGGCGGTTGCGCACCGGTGCCGGCGGTTTCGGGGCCGCGCTGCGCGCGCCCTTCTTGCGCGGGTTGCCGTTCTCATCGAGCTCGACGAATTCGTCTTCGCCGACGAGCACGGCCGGAGCCTGGGAACGTCCTTCGATGACGGCATCGGCGATCCCGGTGGCGTACAGCGAGATGGCGCGCATGGCGTCATCGTTGCCGGGAATCACGTAGTCGACGCTGTCCGGAGCGCAGTTGGTATCGACCACCGCGACCACGGGAATGCCGAGCTTCTTGGCCTCGAGGATGGCGATTTCCTCGTGACCAACGTCGATGATGAAGATGACGTCCGGGGGCGATTCCATGAGCTTGATGCCGCCCAGGCTCTTCTCGAGCTTGTCCTTCTCACGGCGCATCATCGTGGCTTCTTTCTTGCCACGCTTGCCGAGGGTGCCGTTCTCGGACATCTCGGTCAGGTCCATCAGGCGCTTGATCGAGCCGCGGATGGTCTTGAAATTGGTGAGCATGCCGCCAAGCCAGCGCTGGTTCACGAAGGGCATCTCGCAACGGCGAGCTTCCTTCTCGACCGCGTCACGCGCCGAACGCTTGGTTCCGACGAACAGCACTTTGCCGCCGTCCGCAACAACGCCCTTTACGAAGCCCGCCGCTTCCGCGTACATGGGCTGCGTCTTCTCGAGGTTGATGATGTGAATCTTGTTTCTTTCGCCGAAAATGTACGGAGCCATCTTCGGGTTCCAGAAGCGGGTCTGGTGTCCGAAATGGACGCCCGCTTCCAGCATTTGTCGCATAGACACGCCGGCCATCAAAGTCTCCTTGGTGGGTTGAGCCTCCGCGCCGCCCGAGTGGATATCCCCCTGGTTGCTGAACAACCGTGCGGAGAACACCCATCCACTCGTTATGCCTACCCGCCTGGAGTGGCGTGGTCGACAGGTTGCGCGTGTGGTTTAAGTGAGTTTCATTGCCAAAAAAGGCCGCGCTTTATACCATTTGTTCCTCGTCAAAACAACGCCTTACGAAGGTGCACTTCATGGACTCCCTCGTGAGCCGACACATTTCTATTAAGTCCCCGGACGAACAGGAAAAAATGCGCGTTGCCGGGCGCCTGGCGGCCGAAGTTCTCGACATGATCGGCGAGCACGTCAAGCCCGGGGTCACCACCGAGGAGCTCGACCGCCTGTGTTTCGAGCACATCACGCAGGTGCAGAAGTCGATCCCGGCGAATGTGAATTACCGCGGCTTCCCGAAGACCATCTGCTCGTCCGTGAACCACGTCGTCTGCCACGGCATCCCGAACGACAAGCCGCTCAAGTCCGGCGACATCGTGAACATCGACGTCACGGTCATTCGCGACGGCTTCCATGGCGACACCAGCCGCATGTACTACGTCGGCAAGCCGGCCCTGCCCGCGCAACGCCTCGCTGAAACCACTTGGGAAGCGATGTGGCGAGGCATTGAGCAAGTCCGTCCCGGCGCGCGGCTCGGCGACATCGGCCATGCGATCCAGGCATTCGTCGAAGAGCGCAATTTTTCAGTGGTGCGCGAATACTGCGGCCACGGCATCGGCCGCGTGTATCACGAGGATCCGCAGGTGCTGCATTACGGCGAGCCGGGCACCGGCGAAGAACTGAAGGCCGGCATGACTTTCACGATCGAGCCCATGGTCAACGCCGGCAAGCGGCACGTACGATTGTTAGGCGACGGCTGGACGGTGGTCACCAAGGACCATTCATTGTCGGCGCAGTGGGAGCACACGATATTGGTCACGGAAAACGCGTTCGAAGTTCTTACGCTCGGCGCGCTCAGCAAGCGCCCGGCCGCCTCTAACTAGATGGCATCGCTGGACGAGGACATAGAGGCTTCAGAAACCACGGTGTTGCGCGGCCCGCCCTGGCTGCGGCTCGCGCATCTGCCCGGGCGCCTGGCCGAGGCGAAGTTCGTGCCCGACGCGTTCCGCACGGAACTCAAGGAAGCGCACGCGGAACTGGTCGAACGCTTTCGCGCCGATGAATCCGTCGAGACGCTGGTGCACGCGCGTGCCGAACTGATCGACTCCATCCTGCGCGAGGTGTGGCGCTCGCAGCTGCCCGCCGGCTACGGCAGCTGGGCGCTGGCGGCGGTCGGCGGTTACGGTCGCGGCGAGCTGCATCCGGCCTCCGACGTCGACATTCTCATCCTCGTGCCCGAGGCCCCGGATGACGCCGGCCGCGGCGTGGTCGAGCGCGTGGTCACCTTTCTGTGGGACATCAACCTGGAAGTGGGCCACAGCGTGCGCACCGTGGCGCAATGCGTCGAGGAAAGCGCCGCGGACGTGGGGGTCATGACCACGCTGGTCGAATCGCGCCTGCTGGCCGGCAACGATGCGCTGTTGGCCTCGATGCGCGAAGCGGTCTCCGCCGAACGAATCTGGCCCGTGAGGGCCTATTTCGAAGCGAAGGTGGCCGAACAGCAGGATCGCCATCTCAAGGCGAACGACACCGCGTACAACCTCGAGCCGAACGTGAAGACCGGCCCGGGTGGGTTGCGCGACATCCAGACCATCGCATGGGTGGCGAAGCGCCACTTCGGCGCGAGTTCGCTCGACGAACTGCTCACGCACGGCTTTCTGTCCGCGTCAGAGCTGCGCAAGCTCAAGCAGGCGCAGTCGTTCCTGTGGAAGGTGCGTTTCGGACTGCACGTGCTCACCGGCCGGCGCGAGGACCGCCTGCTGTTCGACCATCAGATCAAACTGGCGCAGAGCTTCGGCTACGAAGACGCCACTTACACGCTGGCGGTCGAACAGTTCATGCAGCGGTATTACCGCACGGTGATGGACGTGATACTGCTCAACGAGCTGCTGCTGCAGCTGTTCCGCGAAGCCATCCTCACCGAAACCGCGCCGCCCCGGCCGCTCAATCCGCGCTTCCAGGTGCGCAACGACTACCTGGAAGCCATCAGCGAGGAATTGTTCGCCCGCACGCCGTCGACGTTGTTGGAGATCTTCGTGGTGCTGCAGCAGAACCCGGAGGTCAAGGGCGTCCGCGCCTCGACGATCCGCGCGGTCAACAAGAACCTCTGGCTCATCGACGAGGAATTCCGGCAAAACCCGCGCAACCATCGCCTGTTCCTGGAGATCCTGCGCGCGCCGGCCGGCGTCACGCACGAATTGCGCCGCATGAACACCTACGGAGTGCTCGGCCGCTACATTCCGGCATTCGGTCGCATCGTCGGCCGCATGCAATACGACCTGTTCCACGCGTACACGGTCGACGCGCACACCTTGTTCGTGCTGAGCAATCTGCGCCGCCTGTCGCTGCCGAAGTACGACAGCGAGCTGCCGATGCTTTCCGCGATCATGCAGCAGCTGCCCAAACTCGAGATCGCCTACCTTGCTGCGCTGTTCCACGACATTGCGAAGGGACGCGGCGGCGATCACTCGCAGCTCGGGGCGGTCGACGCGGAGGCGTTCTGCCTCGAACAGGGTTTGTCGCGCTACGACGCACGCCTGGTCGCGTGGCTGGTGCAGAACCACCTGGAGCTGTCGGTCACGGCGCAGAAGCAGGACATCTCGGATCCGGAAGTCGTCAACGCGTTCGCGCGCAGAGTCGGCGACGAGACCCATCTCGACTATCTATACGTGCTGACCAGCGCCGATGTGCGCGGCACGAATCCGAAGTTGTGGAACTCGTGGAAAGCCTCGCTGTTCCAGGAATTCTACGAGCGCGTGAAACGGGCCTTGCGCCGCGGACTGGAAAGCCCGATCGATCCCGAAGAGCTGACGCGCGAGACACAGGACGGCGCGCGCAAGTTGCTGGCGGCCGCGGGCCGCATCACCGCGCCCGAGATCACGCGCGCCTGGGAACGCCTGACGACCGCCTACTTCCTGCGCCACACACCCGAAGAGGTGGCCTGGCACACACAGTTGCTGGCCGATCGCGAGCCGGGCAGCGAGGATCCACTTGTGGCGGTGCAAACCAGCAGCGAACGCGGCACCACCGCGATCCTCGCCTTCGCGCCGCACCGCTACAACAGCTTCGCCATCACCACCGCGGTGCTCGATCAGTTGGGTCTGAACATCGTCGACGCGCGCATCACTCCGACCGGCGACGGCTTCAGCCTCGACCTGTATCACGTGCTGGAAGAAGACGGTGCGCCGATCGCGGACGCGGAGCGCATCGGCGAGATCGAGCGCGCGTTGTGGCGCGCGTTGCAGGATCCGGCTGAAGCGCCGGTGACGGTCACGCGGCGCGTGCCGCGCCAGTCGCGCATGTTCCGCACGGCAACGCAGATCGCGGTGACGGTGGATGACCGCAATCGCCGCTCGGTGCTGGAACTCATCGCCGGCGACCGACCGGGCCTGCTGTGCGACGTCGGCAAGGTCCTCATGGAAGAACGCGTCGACTTGCTGGCCGCCAAGATCATGACCGTCGGTGAGCGCGCCGAAGACGTGTTTTATCTCGCCTCGCTCGCCGGCTTGCCGCTCGACGAAGGCGCGGCCACGCGGCTGCAGCAACGGCTGTCGGGTGCGCTCGATCGCCGCGCCGCCGCGTGAACGGCCGTCTCGAACTACTTGCCGCCTATCCATTCGAGCGACTGGCGCGGCTGAAGGCGGGGATAACGCCGCCCGCGAGGCTGCCGCACATCGCCATGTCGATCGGCGAACCCAAGCACGCGCCACCGCCGTTCGTCATCGAGGCACTGCGCGGGAGCCTGGGCTCGCTCGGCAGCTATCCGGTGACGGCCGGCCTGCTCGAAACACGTGCGGCCTGCGCGTCCTGGCTCAGACGGCGTTTCGGTCTCGGCAATTCGGTGCACCCCGAGACGATGGTGCTGCCCGTCAACGGCACGCGCGAAGCATTGTTCTCGTTCGTGCAGGCGGTGGTGTCGACGCCCACGACCGCAGTGGCGGAAAAGCCCGTCGTCGCGCTGCCGAATCCGTTCTATCAGATCTACGAAGGCGCGGCCTTGTTGGCCGGCGCCGAACCGTTTTTCCTCAACACCACCGCGGGCAATCGCTTTCAGCCGGATCTCGATGGGGTCCCTGCGCAGGTGTGGAAACGCTGCGAGGTGCTGTTCCTGTGCAGCCCCGGCAATCCCACCGGCGCCGTCCTGTCGCTCGACTTCCTGCGTCACGCCCTCGCGCTCGCAGAGCGGCATGATTTCGTGATCGCCTCGGACGAGTGCTATGCCGAACTGTATCGCGATGAGGCAGCTCCCCCGCCCTCGCTGCTGCAGGCGGCGCTTGCGAATGGCCACGACGCCTTTCAGCGCTGCGTGGTGTTTCATTCCCTGTCGAAGCGCTCGAGCGTTCCCGGGCTGCGCTCGGGTTTCGTAGCCGGCGATCCGGCGATCATCAAGCCCTATCTTCTGTACCGCACCTATCATGGCTGCGCGATGCCGGTGCCGACGCAGCTGGCCAGCATCGCGGCTTGGAACGACGACGCGCATGCGGCGGCCAACCGCAGGCTGTATCGCGAGAAATACGCGCAGGTCCTGCCAATTCTTGCGCCGGTGCTCGACGTGGTCGAACCCGACGGCGCGTTCTATCTATGGCCCGACGTCCAGCGCGACGACGAAACCTTCACGCGCGATCTGTTTGCGACGCAGAATCTCACCATCCTGCCCGGCAGCTATCTGGCGCGCGACACGCCGGCGGGGAACCCCGGCCGGCAACGCGTGCGTATTTCGCTGGTCGCGCCGATCGAGGAATGCGTCACTGCCGCGCAAAGAATTCGCACGTTTCTGGAGACAACTTAAGTGACCGATCTCGCGACTCTCGCCGCCACCATCGATGAAGCCTTCGAGCGGCGCGCGGATATCACGGCGAAAAGCGCGGCGCCGGCGTTGCGCCACGCCATCGAAGAATGCGTGGAACTGCTCGACAGCGGGCAGGCGCGCGTCGCGGAAAAACGCGCCGGCCTTTGGACCGTGAACCAGTGGCTGAAGAAAGCCGTGCTGCTGTATTTCCGCACGCACGACAACGTGGTTGTCGACGCGGGTTACACGCGTTTCTTCGACAAGGTGCCGTTGAAATATGCCGCGCGCTCGCAGGCGGATGACGGCGAGGCGTTGAGCAAGGGCAGCACGCGCGTGGTGCCGCCGGCGGTGGTGCGGCGCGGTTCGTATGTCGCACCCAACGTAGTGCTCATGCCGAGCTACGTGAACATAGGCGCGTATGTAGATAGCGGCACCATGATCGATACCTGGGCGACGGTCGGATCGTGCGCACAGATCGGCAAGAACGTGCACCTGTCGGGCGGCGTCGGCATCGGCGGCGTGCTCGAGCCGGTGCAGGCTGCACCCACGATCATCGAAGACAACTGCTTCATCGGTGCGCGCTCGGAGGTCGTCGAAGGCGTGATCGTCGAAGAAGGCTCGGTGATCTCGATGGGCGTGTTCATCGGCCAGAGCACCAAGATCTACGAGCGCGATACCGGCAAGATCCTGCAGGGCCGTGTGCCGGCGGGATCCGTGGTCGTGTCGGGCAACCTGCCCTCATCCGACGGCAAGTACTCGCTGTACTGCGCGGTCATCGTGAAGCGCGTCGATGCGCAGACGCGCGCGAAGACGTCGATCAACGAATTGCTGCGGGCGGACTGAGGCGATTCAACCTTCGCGCATGAGCGTCTCGATCACGCGTGCAAGGCGTGAGACGCCGGCGCGCAGCGCCGCCGGCGGCACCGCGCCGAAGCCGAGCAGCAACGCGTTCGGCCGCGGGCCTTCACCGATGTAATAGGCAGACAACGGCATTGTTTCGATACCGCGCGCCAGGGCAGCGTGGTGTACACATTCGGCATCCACCGATTCGAGATCCACCACTGCATGTATACCGGCCTGCACGGGCCGCAAACGCAGCGGAGCGCCGGAACGCTCGATGGCGCGCGTCAGCGCATCCAGACGCTCTGAGTAAACGGCCTGCATGCGCCGCAAGTGCCGCTCGTAGTGCCCGCGCGCGATGAACGCTTCGAGGACGCGCTGCTCCAGCACCGGCGGGTGCATCTCCGAGGCAAGGCGCGCGGTTACGAATCCGGCCTGCAGATCGCGCGGCACGATCAGGAATCCCAGGCGCAACGCCGGGAAAAGAGTCTTGCTGAAAGTGCCCACGTAGATGACTCGCCCGTCCGGATCGAGCGCGTGCAGGCACGGCAGCGGCCGTTGCTCGTGCCGCAGGTCGCAGTCGTAATCGTCTTCGACGATCCACGCCTGCGACTTTCGCGCCCACGCCAGCAGTGAATGCCGCCGCGCCAGACTCAGGGCAACTCCCAATGGAAATTGACATGACGGGGTGACATACGCGAGGCGCACATCGTGGCGAGATTGATTTCCGCCGATGACCATTCCATCGGCATCCACTGGGACTGGCACAACCGTGGCGCTTGCGGCCAGCATCGCGCCGCGCGCGCCGGTGTAACCCGGATCTTCCATCCACGCATGATCGCCGGGATCCAGCAGCATGCGCGCGATCAGGTCGAGCCCGCGTTGCGCGCCGGTCACGACTTGCACCTGATCCGCGTCGCAGCGGGTGCCACGCGACTGCATCTGTTCGGCGATCGCCTCGCGCAGCGAACGTAAACCGGCGAGTTTCGAGTAGTCGAGCAACGCCGGCTTTCTCACGCGCAGACATTCGCGGGTGATCTGCGCCCAGATGCGCTGCGGAAAAAGATCGAGTGCCGGCGTTCCCAGGCGAAAGGCACACGGCGCGACATCAGAGCGGCGCCGGTCAGGAGCCGACAGCTGTGACAGCAACAGCCCGCGCCGCGAGAACGGCGGGCGCGCAACGGCAGAGCCGCTCGGCACAACCTGCGGCGGCAGCCGCTCCGGCAATCTGGGCGCGATGAAGGTTCCGGAGCCGCGGCGCGCGACTACATAACCTTCGGCCCGCAATTGCTCGAGTGCGAGCAGCGCGGTGGTGCGCGAAACGCCAAGCCTTTTCGCCAGTGTTCGCGTCGACGGCAGGCGCCGGTCGGCACCGGCCAGCCCTTCACGAATGGACTGGCGCACGCTTCGATAGATCTGTTCCTGCAGTGTTCCACTGCCGCGTCTGCGCGACGAATGACCTTCGATGAAGATCGGCAGGCTCGCAGTCCTTTGCATCGATGCTCCGAACGACGCGAACGCTGTCCCTAGTTAGGAGCACAGCGCCCGCCTCATCAACGAACTGGTCGCGAGACTATCAGAACAACATCGAAAGATTGACCGCGTTGGCCATCGCCTCGTAACCAGCGTCCGTCAGGTGAATTCCATCGAAGTCGTAGGTGGGCAGCAGGCGCGTGGGATTCGCCGGATCGCGCACGGCCGCATCGAAATCGACGACCCCGTCGAACGCACCGCCGGTACGAATCCAGCGATTCACGGCTTGTCGCTTCGCTTCGTTCTCAGGCGTAGCTACGCCTGGCAGGGTGCTCGATCCGAACGGGGTGATGGTCGCGCCGAAAATCTTGAGATCCTGCGCCCGCGCGCGTTGAGCGAGCTGTTGCAGGCCCGCAATGAGCTCGGCCGCACTCACCGCTTCAGCCGCAAACTCCGGGTGACCGAAGATCGGCAGGATCGTCGGAATATCGATGTCGTTCAGTCCGAGATGGACGATCACGTGCGTCGCCGCGGTGACCGTCAGCACATCCCGATCGAAACGCGCAGCACCGCCCGGTCCGCAGAAGTCATGCAGCAGCCGGCCGCAGCCGATGCCCTGGTTGATCACCGCCAGGCGCGGACGGCCGTAGGTGTTCAGCCGCTGTGACAGCCGCTCGGGCCAGGTCTGATTCGCGTCGACCGTGGATCCAAAGCCCTGCGTGAGGGAGTCGCCCAGCGCGACCAGCGTGCCGACCGTATCCGACGGCAACACTTCCACGACACTCAGATAGAAGATTGAGCGCGTGGTGGTCGCCGTGGGCAGGTCGGCGGCGCCGACGAAGTTGCCCGTGCCCGTGACGTAGGAGGTCAGCATGGTCTCCTCGTGAAAGGTCGCGGGTTCCGTGGCTTCCGGTAGATAGACACTCACGGCCATATCGGCGCCGGCCGCGATGTTGAACTCGGCCGCATCGCTGACCACCACCGCGCCGGGAGGAACCACGATGGAATTCTGGCCGCCGAACTTCAACTGCCGGGCGCTGGCGGGATAAATCGATGCGCCCAGGCGGCGCGTCGCAACCTGGGCCGCACCGATGCGCAGCGGCAGGATGCCGAATGCATTCGAGAAGCGCACCCGCACGCGGCGCCCGCCGACGCTGGTATGCACGATCTGCCGCAGCGTCTGGTTCTCGAAGGAGCGGCTGTGGTCGTTGCCGAATAATGCGTCGATGGTGGTGGGGCCCGGCTGCTGCGGGGCCGCGCTCCAGGTTGCGGCCCAACGATTGTTGGTTCCCGATCCGCTGGCAGCGACACTGGTCTCCGCCGCAACCGTCATCGACATCGTGACGACGAACGTCACCAACAATCCTGTCATCCATTTCGAGCGACTCATTGCAATCTCCTTGTGCCGGGTTGGCAGTGATGAGTTGCGCCGAGTCTGCGAAGCGGGTCGCTTCGCGGGTAGAACCACTTCGCTGGATTTGGATGGAGCCACTGCGCGCACACCCGGACTCGGGACGTGCGGCGTGGCAACGTGCGTCAGTTCTTGATGGAGAACGTCGCCGGTAACACCCCGGTCGCCTGCGGATCGACGTTTCCGCCGATGAACCCGACGTGCCGCGCGATGTTGCGTGCGTGGTCGCCGATGCGCTCGAGCGAGCGCATGATGAACGCCGCTTCGATGGCGGCCTGTACCTGGCGCGCGTCTTCCATCGCGCGGGTCAGGATGCGCCGCAAGGCGGCCGCGTATTCCGAATCCATTTCATGATCCTGGTGGATCACCGAAGCCGCCGCGAGCGGGTCGAGCCGGTCGAAAGCGTCGAGCGCCGCACGGATCATCAGTGCCGCCAGACGGCCTAACTGCCGCGCCTCGCGCGCGGTCGCAGCGCCCGGGCGAAAGCCATTCGACTCGGAGTCCGCCAGTACGGCCAGCGCAAGCTTCTTGGCCTCATCTGCCGCGCGTTCGAGTTCGGTCACGACCTTGTCGATGGCGAACACGGCGCGCAGGTCCTGTGCCACGGGCTGGCGCTTGGCGATCACCTGCAGCGCGGCTTCCTCGATTTCGGCATCGTAGAGATTGATCTTGCGCTCGCGCTCGAGCACGAGCGTCGCCTGCGAGCGGTCCCAGTTGGAATACGCGCTCACCGCGAGCTGCACCTGGTCGATGACCAGCGCGCCCATCGCCACCGCCTGTACGTGCAGCGACGACAGGTCGCCGTCGAATGCGCGCGCGGTGTGGCCTTCGAGACTGAGTGACATGAGTGTTCAGCGTATCAGCCGAAGCGTCCGGTGATGTAGTCCTCGGTGAGCTTGTGGCGCGGGTTGGTGAAGATGCGATCGGTCTCGCCTACTTCGATGAGGTCGCCGAGATGGAAATACGCGGTGCGTTGCGAGACGCGCGCCGCCTGTTGCATCGAGTGCGTCACGATGGCGATGGCGTAGCTCTGGCGCAGCTCCTCCATGAGATCCTCGATGCGTGCGGTGGCGATCGGATCGAGCGCCGAGCAGGGCTCGTCCATCAGAATGACTTCCGGGTTGACGGCGATCGTGCGCGCGATGCACAGGCGCTGCTGCTGTCCACCGGACAGCGAGGTGCCCGGCTGCTGCAACCGGTCCTTCACTTCCTCCCACAGGCCGGCGCGCTGCAGCGAGCTGTGCACGATCTCGTCGAGTTCGACGCGGTCGCCCGCAAGCCCGTGAATGCGCGGTCCGTAGGCCACATTTTCGTAGATCGACTTCGGAAACGGATTCGGCTTCTGGAACACCATGCCGACGCGCGCGCGCAGCTGCACGACGTCCTGCTTCTTGTCATGAATGTCCTTGCCGTCGAGCAGGATCGATCCCTCGACGCGCGCGCCCTCGATGGTGTCGTTCATGCGATTGAGGCAGCGCAGGAAGGTCGACTTGCCGCAGCCCGACGGCCCGATCATCGCCAGCACCTGGTTCTTGCCGATGTCGATGCCTACCTTCTTGATGGCGTGTTTCTCGCCGTAGAAGACGTCGACATTGCGGCAGCTGAAGATCGGGTCCTCGACGGTGATGTTTCCGACCGTCTTGCCGGGCTCAACGGGCATTTCGATCGACGATGGCTCGGAAGTCCGGCCACTTGGCTTCAGATTTATGCCTGCTCGTTCCACTTGAACCGCGCTTTCCATACTTTCACCACCGTCGTTCGAATCGTTTACGCAGGATGACCGCCGTCGTGTTCATGACCACCAGGAAGGCCAGTAACACGATGATGGCGCCCGACGTCTTCTCGACGAAGCCGCGTTCGGGACTATCGGACCACAAGTAGACCTGCACCGGCAGCGCCGTCGCGGCATCGGTGATGCCCTTCGGCACGTCGACGATGAACGCCACCATGCCGATCATCAGCAACGGCGCGGATTCACCCAGCGCGCGCGCCATGCCGATGATCGTACCGGTCAGCATGCCCGGCATCGCGAGCGGCAATACGTGGTGCGCCACCATCTGGATCTTGGACGCACCCATGCCGAGCGCCGCTTCGCGAATCGACGGCGGCACGGCTTTGAGGGCCGCGCGCGAGGCGATGATGATGGTCGGCAGCGTCAGCAGCGTCAGCACCAGCGCGCCCACCAGCGGCGACGAGCGCGGCATGCCGAAGAAGCCGATGAATACCGCGAGACCCAGCAAACCGAACACGATCGAGGGCACCGCTGCGAGATTGTTGATGTTGACCTCGATGATGTCGGTCCAGCGGTTGCGGCGCGCGAATTCCTCGAGGTAGATAGCCGTCGCCACACCGATCGGGAACGACAGCAGCAGAGTCAGGATCAGCGTGAAGAACGAACCGGCGACCGCGCCCCAGATGCCGGCTTTCTCGGGCTCGCGCGAATCTCCGCCGGTGACGAAGGTCTTGTTGAACTTGAGACCCAGCGCTCCCTCGCTGCGCAGCTTGTCCGCCCAGGCGAGCTGATGGTCGTTGAGGGGCCGCTCGGCCTCCGGCAGCGTTCGTTCGATGCGTCCCTTTTGCAGCAGGTCCACCGCGTCGCTCGCCAGCAGCCAACGCTTTTCAGTGGTGCCGATCAGCGCGGGGTTTTCGACCACGCTGTGCTGCAGGTCGAACGCGGCGCTCGAGCTGACCAGGCGTGTCATTTCGCGCGTCGCCGCGCGCCCTTCGACGTCCGGAAACTTCGCCTTGAACGCGGCGCGAATCAACGCCTGATAGTCCGCCGCGTGCAGATCTTCGATCTTGCGCGTGCCGGCCGGATCGATGATCTGCGGATCGTAGAAGATCGTCAGCTGCAACTCGGTCTGGCGGAAAGCGCCCATGCCATTCGAGAAGATCACGAAGAACAGATAGACGAGGAAGGCCATCCCGGCCACCACCGCCGCGAGACCATAGGTGCGGAACCGATGCTCTGCCCAGTACCGGCGGCGCAGGCTGCGCTCGACGATTGCCTGCGTTTCCTGCGGGGTACGCTGCGGCTTATTCGTATTGTTCACGGTACTTCCTGACGACGTGCAACGCGATCACGTTCAGCAGCAACGTGACGAGGAACAACACCAGGCCGAGCGCGAAGGCGGCGAGCGTCTTCGGGCTGTCGAATTCCTGGTCGCCGACCAGCAGCGTGACGATTTGCACCGTTACGGTGGTCACGGCTTCGAGCGGATTCGCAGTCAAATTGGCGGACAAGCCCGCCGCCATGACCACGATCATCGTTTCACCGATGGCGCGCGACACGGCGAGCAGTACGCCGCCGACGATGCCGGGCAATGCCGCGCGCATCACCACCTGCTTGATCGTTTCCGAGCGGGTTGCGCCGAGCGCATACGCGCCGTCGCGCAACGATTGCGGCACGGCGCTGATCATGTCGTCGGCCAGCGAGGACACGAATGGAATGATCATGATGCCCATCACGAGACCGGCGGCCAGCGCGCTTTCGGACGCAACGTTGAGGCCGATGGATTCACCCCAGCCGCGCAGTGCGGGACCGACGGTCAGCGCGGCGAAGAATCCGTACACCACCGTCGGTACGCCGGCCAGCACCTCGAGCAGCGGCTTGGCCCAGGTACGGAACTTCGGATGCGCGTATTCAGCCAGGTAGATGGCCGAGAACAGCCCGATGGGAACCGCGATCAGCATGGCGATCAATGAAATGAGCGCCGTGCCGGCGAACAGCGGCACCGCGCCGAAGGAACCCGACGATCCGACCTGGTCGGCGCGGATCGCCATCTGCGGACTCCATGAAGTCCCGAACAGGAAGTCGATGGGTGAAATGATCGCGAAGAACCGGAAGGCTTCGAATGCCACGGAGGCAACGATGCCGATGGTGGTGAATACGGCGAGGGTCGAGCAGGCGATCAGCAGCCACTCGATGACCACTTCCACGCGATTGCGCGCGCGTAGTTCCGGGGTGATCTTGGCCCGCACGGTGAGTGCGGCGCCGATCGTCAGTACCAGCACGAGCACCGTGAGTGCCATGCGGCTGATACCACGCAGGTGCAGGTATTCGTTCGCGGCCCCACGTACGGCCTCGCTCACGGAAGCCGGAGGCACATTGCCCGCAACCAGATTGCGAACGTCATTGAGTACCAGCGACAGCTCATTGGCTGGCAATTGCCGGACACCTGCCGGCAGATGCTCGGTGATCAGGCGCAGGATGATGGCGTCCTGGAAAGCGAGCCACAGTCCGATCACCAGCAGCGCCGGTAACGCGCACCACATCGCCGTCATCAGTCCGTAATGCGCGGGCAGCGAATGCAGATTGCGTACGCCGCGCGTGCCGCCAACGATTGCAAGCGAACGCGATTTACCGATCCAGAATGCGCCTGCCGACAGCAGCGCAAGCGCAACGAGTAAGGCCGCCGGTGTCATAGGTGTTCTTGGTTTCCCGGTGTGCGTAGCCGCGCCATGAGAGCGGCCACTCTGTTTAACGCCGCTTTGTTACAACTTCGTGAAATACGGCCGGCCGGCATGAACGCCGGCCGGCCGCCACACTTAGAACCGGAAGTTCAAATCAAGCTGTAAGCGCTTGTAATCACGGTCAAAAACATTGCCGATAACGGTGGTATCCAGCGGCGCCGGAGTTGCCTCGTTGAATACCGTCACGGACTGCGGAACGTCATTCGACAAGTCGTTCAGGAACAACGTGGCGTTCAGCGTCCAGTTGCGGGCGACGGTGTAGCCGCCGCGCAAGGCGAAGCCCTTGGTGTCCGTATTGCCGTCACCGAAGTCGGAGTCCAGCAACTGACCGAACAATGCGTCTTTCTCGACCTGCTGATACAGCAGGCCAAATTCCCAGGTGCCCTTGACCGCCGACGCGGCGCCGTAGCTGACGCCGGCCGAGTACGCCGTATCCAGCTTCTCACCCGCGACCGGATTTACTTCTGCCGCTGTGTTCTGCGCGTAGTCGGCAAAGAAGCGCAGCGGCTTGCCGCCGACCGAAGCCGTCAGGTCGCCGAACACTTCGACGATGTCGTAGTCGGACAGCAGGCAGGCCGTACCGGCCGCCAGCGTGCGATTGCAAACCGCTGGGCTTGCGGTCGTCGTATTGCCGAACGAGCTTGCGCCGAACAGCGGGTTCCAACCCTGGACGCCATCGAAATCCATGTAGGACGCGGCAACAGTCAACTTCACGGCATCCGAGAACGGAATTTTGTATCCGAGCTGCGCACCGAACATGATCGAATCGGTGTTGGTGCCGTTCGTGACGTTACCGAACGACAAGGCCCGCTCGGCGAGCCAGTCGTAGAACGTGGCGGCAAAGAAGTTGCCCGTCGCGTAGTTGATGGTGATGCCTTCCGGACTGATGTCGTTGTCGTAGAACAGGCCGGGCGAGCGCGTCCAGCCATAGACCTGCTTGCCGGCCGTAACCTTCCACTGCGCGTTCGGCGCCCAGACGACGTAGGCCTTGTCGAGATCGAAATCCTTGCGCGCATTCTGGTCAGTCAACGTCTGGTTGCCCGAACGCGGATCTGTGCTGCCGGTCGTGATCGCCACTACGCCGGTAATCGTGTCATTGACACGGAAGTTCGCATTCAGACGCGCACGGATACGGTCGCGGTCGCGATTGCGATCGACGTACTGCACGTCGAAGGATTCGTTGCGGTAGCGCAGGTCACCGGTGAACGACAGGCGGGATTTTTCCTGCGCGAAAACGTCCGCGGTCTTGTCCGCAGTTGCCTGGGTGTCTTCGACGGCCTGCTTGGTCTGCGTCTGTGTCTTTTCGAGCTGATCGATCTTGGCGGACAGTGCCGCGAGCTGCGCCTTGAGCGCTTCGATCTCGGAGTTCTGCGCGAACGCCGGCACCGGTGCGAAAGCCGCTGCGCCCACGATGGCGCTGGCGACGGCCAGTGAAATGAGATTGCGTTTCATGATGTGTTCTCTAGCTATTTCAGTTTGCGGCGGGCTCAAAGCTTGATCGGCTTCAACGCCTTGGCGTCGTCGCGAATCTTGCCGATCTCGGCCTTGGTCGGAGGAATCAAACCCTTGTCGGCGAGATAGCCCTCTTCGCCCAGCGCCTTGTCGCTGGTGTACTCGGCGATGAATTCCGGAATGCCGGGGATCACGCCGACGTGCGCCTTCTTCACGTAGATGAAGAGCGGACGCGAGGCGGGATACTTGCCCGACGCAACCGTTTCGAAGCTCGGCGAAATGCCATCGACGACCGCGCCCTTCAACTTGTCGAGGTTCTCCTCGAGAAAACTGTAGCCGAACACGCCGACTGCATCCTTGTTCGCGCCTAACTTCTGCACGATCAGGTTGTCATTCTCACCCGCTTCGATGTATCCGCCGTCTTCACGGATCGAGTCGCACTTGCGCTTGAAGCTCGGCTCATCCTGCGTGCGCAGCCCGTCGAGCCACGCATAGGTTTTGCAGCCGGCTTCCAAGTACAGCTCGGCAAACGAATCGCGCGTACCGGAGGTGGGTGGTGGACCCAGCACTTCGATCTTCACCGCGGGCAGCGACTTGTTGACGTCCTTCCACGTTTTGTACGGATTCGGCACCAGCGAGGTCGGATTCGCCGGATCAGGCACGTTCTTCGCGAGCGCGAGGTACACATCCTTGCGCGTGAGGTTCAGCGGTGTGCCGGCCTTGCTCTGCGCGAGCACGATGCCGTCGTAACCTACCTTGATCTCGACGACATCCTTCACGCCGTTGGCTGCGCAGGTCGTGAGCTCGGCCGGCTTGATCCGGCGCGAGGCATTGGCGATGTCCGGGAACTGCGGACCGACACCGTTGCAGAACAGCTTGAGTCCTCCACCGGTGCCCGTGCTCTCGACCTTCGGGGTCTTGAACTTGCCGCCACGGCCGAACTGCTCAGCGACCGTGGTCGTGAACGGATAGACGGTCGACGAGCCGACGATGGAGATGGAATCGCGCGCGGACTGGGCCAGCGCGGTGACGCTCAGGGAGCCGATGATGCCGGCCGCGAGCGAAGAAACGAGGAATTTGCGAGTCACGTGTTTTTGCCTCCGGTTGTGACGGGCGGCAATTTATGACTAAAAGGTTGCGGGAATATTTCAGTCGCCACTGAACAAGGGCGGTCCCACAACAAATGATTCGACCGCCCGCCATTCATCTTGCTGTCACAAAACTCCTTGATGCGTCGGGCACTGTTCCGTATAACGCGCAGCGATGTCAGCCACCGTCGATCTCACGCTCGATCTGCTCGGGCGCAACTCTGTCACCCCGGCCGATCAGGGCTGCCAGGAAGTCATGACCCGGCGCCTGGCCGGGGTCGGTTTCGAGATCGAAAATCTGCGTTATGGCAACGTCGACAATTTCTGGGCGACACGCGGCAAGGGTGGACCCGTGTTGTGTTTCGCGGGCCATACCGATGTCGTGCCGACCGGGCCGCTCGAAGAATGGCAGAGCGATCCATTCAAGCCCGCAGTGCGTGATGGCTTGCTGTTCGGGCGTGGCGCGGCAGACATGAAGAGCGCACTGGCCGCGATGGTCACGGCCACCGAAGATTTCGTGAAGGCGCACCCGAAGCACAAAGGCACGATCGCCTATCTGATCACCAGCGACGAGGAAGGTCCCTCGGTCGACGGCACCAAGAAAGTGGTTGAAACGCTGCGTGAGCGCGGCCAGAAGATCGATTGGTGCATCGTCGGCGAACCCTCGAGCGAGAAGGAACTCGGCGATACGATCAAGATCGGCCGACGCGGCTCACTCTCCGGACGGCTGACAGTTCACGGCGTCCAGGGTCACATCGCGTATCCACAGTTCGCCGAGAATCCGGTGCACACGTTTGCACCCGCGCTGGCAGAACTCACCGCGCGCACCTGGGATCAGGGCAACGCGCACTTCCAGCCCACGAGCTTTCAGATCTCGAACTTCAACGCCGGCACCGGCGCGCCCAACGTGATCCCGGGCGAACTCAAGGCGCGGTTCAACCTGCGCTATTCACCCGTGCAGAGCATCGACGGGCTGAAAGCCATCGTTGAAGGCATCCTCAAGAAGCACGGCGTGCGCTACACGCTCGAGTGGTACATCTCGGGCGAGCCGTTCTACACCGCGCCCGGCGCGCTGTCGGCCGGCGTGACCCGGGCGGTACACGCGGAGACCGGCCTTACGCCCAAGTTCTCCACCGGCGGCGGGACTTCCGACGGACGCTTCATTGCGCCGCTCGGCGCGCAGGTGGTCGAACTCGGCGTCATCAACGCGACCATTCACAAGGTCAATGAGAGCGTCAATGTCGCCGACATCGACCGGCTGCATCGCATCTACCTGAACACATTGAAAGAAATGCTCGCCTGAGGCGGCCGGTCAGCGTCTGTGACGCTTTTGTGACAGCGCGGCGCTGACCCACTAAACTCCGCGTCGAAAATAGCGGCGGCACAAAAATCAATGAACTTCATCTCGCGTCTCATGCCTCGCGAGGGGCGTTTCTTCAGTCTGTTCGATGGCCACGCCAGGTTCATCGTCGAGGGTGCCGTGGCGCTCGCCGACGTGCTGCGGCACTACGACGACGAGGGCGATCGCGCCACCCGCATCAAGCAGATCGAGGATGCCGAGCACGGCGCCGATCGCATCACGCACGACACCGTGCAGCTGCTGCACACCGTCTTCGTCACTCCCTTCGATCGCGACGACATCCATCGGCTGATCTCGCGCATGGACGACGTGCTCGATCTCATCCAGGACACCGCCGAATCGCTGGTGTTGTATGACATCCAGAAAGTCACGCCGGAAGCGACGCAGTTGGCCGAACTCGTGCTGCGCTGTTCCGAGCGCGTGCAATCGGCGGTGGGACTGATGGCCTCGATGGCCGACGCGCCGGCGATCCTCAAGATCTGCCAGGAGATCGACAAGCTCGAATCCGAAGCCGACAAAGTCATGCGCGGCGCGATCTCGCAGCTGTTCCGCAATGAGACCGACGTACGCCAGCTGATCAAGCTCAAGGCGGTATACGAACTGCTCGAGTCGGCCACGGACAGGTGCCAGGACGTGGCCAACGTGATCGAAAGCGTCGTGCTCGAAAACTCCTGACTTCAAGGCCCAGGCCCCCATCTCATGGACTCAGGTTCAGTCACGCTGACGCTGGTGTTGCTCGTGCTGCTGGCGCTCGCCTTCGATTTCATGAATGGCTTTCACGACGCGGCGAACTCCATCGCCACGGTCGTTTCCACCGGCGTGCTCAAACCATGGCAGGCCGTGCTGTGGGCCGCGTTTTTCAACGTGGTCGCGATCCTGGTCTTCAAGCTCACCGTCGCCGCGACCGTCGGCAAGGGCATCATCGATCCCGCCTTCGTCGACAACCGCCTGATCTTCGGCGCGTTGATCGGCGCAATCTCGTGGAACCTGATCACCTGGTACTACGGCATTCCGTCGAGCTCTTCGCACGCCTTGATCGGCGGCATGATCGGCGCCGCCATGGCGGCCGGCGGCACCACGCCGCTGCTCGCGCCGGGCATCACCAAGACTGCGATGTTCATCTTCATCTCGCCGCTGCTCGGCCTGCTGCTTGGCTCGCTCTTCATGCTGGCGTTCTCGTGGATATTTTTCCGCCAGACTCCGCGCCGCGTCGACAAATGGTTTCGGCGGCTGCAGCTGGTTTCGTCCGCGGCGTACAGCCTCGGCCACGGCGGCAACGACGCGCAGAAGACCATGGGCATCATCTGGCTGCTGCTGATCGCCGGCGGCGTCACCACCAAGGACCATCTGCCGACCTGGGTTGTCGTGAGCTGCTTTCTCGCGATCGGCTTCGGCACGATGTTCGGCGGCTGGCGCATCGTGAAAACCATGGGACAGCGCATCACCAAGTTGAGGCCCGTCGGTGGCTGTGCCGCGGAGACCGGCGGCGCCATCGCGCTGTTCGTCGCCACGCATTTCGGCATCCCGGTGTCGACCACGCACACGATCACGGGCGCCATCATCGGCGTGGGTGCCGCGCAGCGGTCGTCCGCGGTGCGCTGGGGAGTGGCCGGCAACATCGTGATCGCCTGGCTCGTGACCATTCCGGCGTCGGGGGCCATCGCCGCCGCCGCCTGGTTGATCGGCGGCGTGATCTTCTAGTAGTTAGCGAGCGGGCGCGTTCAGTCGCGCTTCGGAATCTTGAGCCCCGCGGCGACCGCGGGCCGGGCAATGAATGCCTGCACCACGCGTTGCACGTGCGGAAACTCCGAATAGCCCACGAGATCTCCGGCACCGTAGAAGCCGACGAGATTGTTCACCCACGGAAGGATCGCGATATCCGCGATCGTGTAGGTCTCACCCATCATCCAGGCGCGCGTCGCAAGGTGGCGCTCGAGGACGCCGAGCAGGCGCCGGGACTCGGCAACATAGCGATCGCGCGGCCGCTTGTCCTCGTAATCCTTGCCGGCAAACTTGTGGAAGAAGCCGAGCTGGCCGAACATCGGACCGATGCCGCCCATCTGGAACATCAACCATTGAATCGTGTGATACCGGCCCGCGGCGTCGCGCGGCAGCAATTTTCCAGATTTCTCCGCGAGGTAGATGAGAATGGCGCCCGACTCGAACAGTGCCAGCGGTTTGCCGTCCGGGCCCGTGGGGTCGAGGATCGCGGGAATCTTGTTGTTAGGGTTGAGCGACAGGAACCCGGGCGACGTCTGGTCGTTGTTCTCGAAACGCACCAGGTGAGGCTCATAGGGGAGCCCCGTCTCTTCGAGCATGATCGATGCCTTGACGCCGTTCGGCGTCGGCACCGAGTAGAGCTGGATCCGGTCCGGAAACTGCGCCGGCCATTTCTTCGTGATCGCGAATGCAGACAGATCGGCCAGGCTCACCGATTGCGCACCGGGTAGATGGCGTTGTTCGCGATGCCGATGAGCCCGAGCGTCACGGCCATGATGAGCACCCAGCCCGGCATGGACACCCCTAGCCACTGCCAGTCGACGTGGCCGCACTCCCCGCCTCCGGTCATGACCTTGCGGATCACTTCGAGCAGCGGAAACATCTGCAGCAGGTTGTCGAGCGGCGCGCCGCAAGAGGGCACGGTGCCGGGCGGCTGATGCTGGATCCACACATGGCGTGCAGCCACCCAGCTGCCCGCGCCTGCCGCGAGGAAGATCAGGAATCCATAGATGACGCTGCCCACGGCGCGCGCGCGATGGAGCGCCGCGATGAGAAACACGATGCCGAGCGCGCCGATGCAGACGCGCTGGAACATGCACAGCGGGCACGGCAGCAATCCCTGGAATTTTTCGGTGTAGATGGCGTAACCGACCATTCCAAAGCAGGCGAGCGCGCCTGCGAGGTTGATCTTCTGACGACGGTCGAACATGACCCGAACTATAACGGGTGGCGGCCTTTTCTACTTGCTGATCAAGTCGCCCGACATGCGGGCGCGACTTTCAGACTCCCGCAGCGCGGTCTCTTAGATCTCTCTCCACGTCCTCGAGCTTGGTATGCCGGACATCCTTCCCGTGCACCATGTAGATGACGTATTCGCAGATGTTCTTGGCGTGATCGCCGATGCGCTCGAGCGCGCGCACGATCCACATCACGTCGAGCGC
>DATHJZ010000041.1:0-13572 GCA_035286365.1 Steroidobacteraceae bacterium
CGCCCTCGTGATCATCGTGTTGGTGCCGCTCGCGTTGCGCGGCGTCAAGACGCGCGCGGCGTCGGCGGCCGCGCTCTTGCGGCGCAACCTGGTTGTCTACGGCCTGGGCGGCATCGTGGTGCCCTTCGTCGGCATCAAGCTAATCGACATGCTTATCGCGGCCATTGGAGTAGCGTGATGATCCGGGAACTCAAACAAACATTGATCGTCTTCGCAGTGCTGACGCTCATCACCGGCGTCGCCTATCCCGGCGTCGTGTGGGTCTTCGCGCAGTTGGTGGTACCCGAGCGCGCGACCGGGAGCGTCATCGAGGTCCACGGAAAGGCCGTCGGCTCGCAACTGCTCGGCCAGACCTTCTCGAGCCCGCGCTATTTCTGGGGTCGGCCGTCGGCAACGGGTCCGTTCCCCACCAATGGGGCGGTGTCATCGGGCTCCAACCAGGCCGCGACCAATCCGAACCTCGTGGCCGCGGTGCACGATCGGATCGCCGCGCTGCGAGCCGCCGATCCCGGCAACACCGCCGCGGTGCCGATCGACCTGGTCACGGCGTCAGGCAGTGGCCTCGATCCGCAGATCTCGCCGGCCGCCGCGGAATACCAGGTGAGACGCGTGGCGCGTGAGCGCGGCCTGCCGGCGGCGCGCGTGCGCGAACTCGTTGCCGCGGCAACCGCAGGGCGGACACTGGGCTTTCTCGGCGAGCCGCGCGTGAATGTGCTGGAATTGAACATCGCGCTCGACGCGCAGGACACCCAGGCGAAGTAGGCAGTGACCGAACAGCGGCCGGATCCCGATCAGCTGCTGGAACACGTTCAGGCGGAAGAGGCCAGGGCGCGCCGCGGCCGTCTGCGGATCTTCTTCGGCGCCACGGCGGGCGTCGGCAAAACCTACGCGATGCTGGAAGCCGCGCGCGCGGCGCGCGCCAACGGCATCGACGTCGCCATCGGATATGTCGAGCCCCATGGGCGAGTCGAGACCGAGCGGCTCATGGAGGGCATCGAACAGGTGCCGACGCTTCCGGTGAGATACCGCGACATCGTGCGGCACGAATTCAATCTCGACGCGGGCCTCGCCAGGCATCCTTGCATCCTGATCGTCGACGAGCTCGCGCACTCGAACCTGGCCGGCGGCGAGCCCGCGCCGCGACATCCCAAGCGCTGGCAGGACATCGAGGAGTTGCTGGAAGCCGGAATCGACGTGTGGACGACGGTCAACGTCCAGCATCTCGAGAGCCTCAACGACGTCGTCGCGCAGATCACGGGAATCAAGCAGCGGGAAACGCTGCCGGACCGGGTGTTCGACGAAGCCCACGAAGTCGAACTGATCGATCTTCCGCCGGACGACCTGCTCGAGCGGCTGCGCACCGGCAAGATCTATCTACCGCAGGATGCCGGCACAGCGACCGACCGGTTCTTCCGCAAGCCCAACCTGCTGGCGCTGCGCGAGCTGGCGCTGCGGCGCATGACGGAGCGTCTCGAAGTCGCCGCGCGGGCGTCGCTCCCCACGGACGACCAATCGCGCGGCTGGCTGGCGCGCGACCGGGTACTCGTGGCAACCGGGCCCGATCCGCAGTCCGAGCACACGATCCGTTCGGGCAAGCGCATCGCCGACGCCCTGAATGCCGACTGGACCGTGGTGTACGTGGAGACTCCGGCGTTGTTGCGGTTGTCGCAGAAGGAACGCGACCGGCGCGTGGCCCTGCTGCGGCTGGCGGAATCTCTCGGCGCGGAGACGGTGACGCTGGATGGCCACTCCGCGGTGGATGCGCTGCTCGAATACGCGACGACGCGGCAGTTCACGCGCGTGGTGCTCGGAGCGCCGAAGCGGCGCGGCTGGCGCGCCTGGTGGCGCCCATCGGCGGCGACGGAGCTCGCCTTGCGGGCCCGCGATTTCGACGTCATCACGATCGCCGCGCGCGGGCAGCCGATTCCGCCGCGTCCGCCGCCCGGCGAGCGTTCGCAGCCGATCCGCTGGGGCCGCTACGTCGCGGCGCTCGCGATCACCGCCGCGTGCACGATGCTTGCGCAATTCATGTTTCCGTACCTCGAGCTGTCCAACCTGGTGATGGTCTATCTAATGGGCGTGACGGCCACGGGCTTGCGCTTCGGCCGTGGTCCGTCGGTGCTGGCCGCGGTGCTCAACGTGGCCGCGTTCGATTTCTTCTTCGTGCCGCCGCGTTACACCTTTGCCGTGAGCGACGCGCAGTACCTGATCACCTTCGGCGTGATGCTGTTGATCGCATTGGTCATCGCCACTCTCATGGCGAATGTCCGCCAGCAGACCCGGGTCGCCGGTGCCCGCGAGCGGCGCACGGCGCTGTTGTATCGGATGAGCCGCGAGCTGACGGCGACGCGCGGCACCGCGGACATGGCGCGCATCGCCGTCAAACACGTGGCCGAAGGCTTCCAGTGTGAGGCGGTCGTGCTGCTGCCCGACGGCGTCGGCAAGCTGCATTCACCGCGCGAGCCGCCCGTGGAAGGATCGTATCGAGGCAGCGACCTCGCCGTCGCGCAGTGGGTGTTCGATCATGGGCGGCGCGCGGGTTTCGGTTCCGACACGCTGCCGGCCGCGCCGGCGCTCTATCTGCCGCTGGGCGATTCACGCCGCCTGTTGGGCGTGCTCGCGGTTCTGCCGCGCAACCGCCGCCTGGTGTTGCTGCCCGAGCAACTGCACCTGCTCGAAACCTTTGCGGGCCAGATCGGGCTCGCCGTCGAGCGGGAGCGGCTCGCTGCCCAGGCCGAAGCGGCGCGCGTGAGTGCGCAGAGCGAAAGCCTGCGCAACACCTTGCTGGCTTCGATCTCCCACGATCTGCGCACGCCGCTGGCGGTGATGGCCGGCGCGGGCAGCACGCTCGCGCAGCACGGAACGGCATTGGACGAGACCACCCGCACCACACTCGCGCGCACCATTGAAACGCGTGCCCGGGAAATGTCCGAGCTCATCTCCAACGTCCTCGACCTGACGCGCTTCGAGGCGGGGACATTCGCGCTGCGCCGCGAGTGGGAGTCGATCGACGACCTCGCAGCGGTCGCGCTGGAGCGGCTGCGGGAGCGCCTGGCCGATCGTTCGGTGGACTTGCGATCGCTGGACGAGACGCCGCCAGTTTTCGTCGATGCCATCCTCGTGGTGCAGCTGTTCACGAACCTGTTCGACAATTTCATCAAGTACACGCCCGCGGGATCGCGTGCCACGGTGACCGCGGTTCCCGAAGGCGCGTTGCTGCGGGTGGTGGTGGATGACGATGGCCCCGGATTGCCGCCCGGCGATCCGGCGCGCCTGTTCGACAAGTTCCAGCGCGGGGACGGCGAGGGCGTCATCGCCGGAGTCGGGCTGGGTCTGGCGATCTGCCGCGCCATCGTTAGGGCACACGGCGGCACCATTCGCGCTGTGGCACGCCCGGAGGGTGGCGGTGCGCGCTTTGAATTCACGCTGCCGACCACCGAGGCACTCGCATGACCCTGGCAATGCACCAGGTGTTGATAGTCGAAGACGACGCCGGGATCCGGGACGTGCTGCGCGCGCTGCTCAGCGCCTCGAACTATCGCATCGTCGAGGCGGAATCCGCGGCGCGCGGCGAGATCGAGGCGCGCACGCACAAGCCCGACATCGCATTGGTGGATCTGGGGTTGCCCGATCGCGATGGCCTCGAACTGATCCGCAGCGTGCGAACCTGGTCGGCGCTGCCGATCATCGTCCTGTCCGCGCGCACCGGCGAGGCGCAGAAGATAGCCGCGCTCGACGCCGGTGCTGACGACTACGTGACCAAACCGTTCGCCGCCGCGGAATTGCTCGCGCGCGTGCGCGCCGCGCTGCGTCGAACGGCAACGGGTGCATTGCCATCTTCTGAAATTTATCTGGGCGCCATCACCGTCGATCTCGCGCGACGCGAATTGCGCGGCGCCGCACCGTCCGTGCACCTGACGCCGCTCGAATACCGCGTGCTCGAAAACCTTGCCCGGCAGCCCGGCACCATCGTCAAACAGGAAAAGCTCATCCGCGAAGTGTGGGGTCCCGCGCAGGTTGGCGATACGCGCAGCCTGCGGGTGTGCATCCGCAACCTGCGCGCCAAGCTCGAGCCCGAACCCGATCGTCCAAGATTTCTCGTGACCGAGGCCGGGCTCGGATATCGATTGCGGATCGACGATCCGCCAGCTGCCTAGCTACGGCTTGACGGCCGCCGCTTTCTGGTCCACGTGTGGTTCCTGCTCCTTTCCCGCAATCACCCGTCTGCCTCGAAAGATCCAGGTCTTGGCGGCGGGATCCCAGATGAGCCGTGAGCGGGCGACCACCTCGGCACCGTTCTTGTGTTCGATCTGGAGTACGTTGCCGTTGCGGGCGGCGTACGCAAAACCTTGCGGTTCATAGGGCGTGTCGGCGCCATGCACCGTCAATTCGTACCAGATGTAGCGTTTGGTGGCGTGGTTGAAGCCGATGAAGATGGTTCTTTCGAACGGCACCTTCAGCCAGGGAATTACTTCCCGGCTCGTCTCGTTGATGCGCAGGTACTGGTGGCTCAGGACCCATTCTGCCTCTCGCTCCAGTGTGAACTTTTGCCCATGGACAACTGCGTCGACCTCCCACTTGCCAACGAGGTGGTCGAGGAGATCGTCGTAGAACCGCCCATCCGAACCATCCTTGGCGACCTGCGCAGGTGAAGGGGGCGCCCAGCAGGAAGCAAGGACGATCAACGCGGCCGTCGAAATCATTTTTGTGAGGTTCAAGTCGCGCTCCTGATTGCGAAACAATGGTGGTGCTACGCTATCCACGGAGATTCCCGGCGGCCTTAACAACGGCTTAGCTTTCGCACATCATTCACGAAGAGGTGTCGTGGGCGAGTTGGAGAGAATCAGGATCGGTCCATGGACGGCGACCCCGGCGCTCAATCTGCTCGAGCGCGAGGAGCGGTCGGTGAGAATCGAGCCGCGGGCGATGGATGTGCTGGCAGTTCTGGCGCGGCACAACGGGGCGGTCGTTTCCGTCGAGGAACTGATCGCGTCGGTCTGGAAAGGCGTGGTCGTGGGCGACGGTTCGGTTTATCTCGCCATGCGCCAGCTGCGGCAGGTGCTCGATGACCCATCCGGTACCAGCTACATCGAGACCATCTCCAAGCGCGGCTATCGGCTGACGGTGCCCGCTGAACCTGTCGAGGCCGGGTCCGCTTCCGCATCGCCTGCGCCTGCAACGATCGCATCCCCAAAGAAGGCGCGCCTGCTTCAATGGTGGATCGGCGCGGCCGTGGCCGGCACCGCGATCGTCGCAAGTCTGCTGTTTTCCCGGGGCGACTCGACGCCGCATTCGATCCAGCAATCCATTGCCGTCCTGCCGTTCAAAAATCTGTCGTCCGACCCTGAGCAGGAATATTTCGCCGACGGAGTGACCGAGGAGATCCTCAATGTGCTCGCGGGGGTGGGCGACCTGCGTGTGATCGGACGCACGTCGTCATTTCAGTTCAAGGATCGGAAGGAAGACCTGCGATCGATCGGCGCAGCGCTCGACGTCGGACACGTTCTCCAGGGCAGCGTACGCAGGGCCGGCGACCAGGTGCGCATCAGCGCGCAACTATCCGATGCCCGATCCGGCCAACAGCTCTGGTCCGAAACGTACGAACGCCGGCTTGATGACGTATTCGTGATTCAGGACGAAATCGCCGCCTCCGTCGCCAATGCGATGCAGATCAAGCTCGGCCTCGGCGACATCGGCCGGGTGCCCGGCATGACCCGCAACGTCGCGGCTTACGACGAGTATCTGCGCAGCCTCCAGCTCAATCTCGATAGGGCCTACGCGCCGGCAATCGCTCGCTTGCAGCGCGCCGTCGCGCTCGATCCGTCGTTCTCGCCGGCGTGGTCGGGACTGTGCGGTGTCTATTCGAACGGCGCGTTGGGGTTGCCGCCGGAACAGGCCGAGGAGTGGCGGCGGCAGGGCGCGGCAGCACTCGAACGCGCCCGCGCGCTGACGCCGGATGCTCCCCATGTCTTGCTGCAGGCCGCCATACTCGAAGCACGGCGCGGCAACTGGATAGGGGCCGCACCGCTCTATGACGGATTGCAGCCGGCCTATGAAAAATACGGCTCGGCCAACCAGGCATGGGGGCCGCGTGGGATATTCCTGAGCTACGTCGGACGGGAGCGCGAGTCCATCCCCGTGCTGGAGCGCGCACGCGCAGAGGATCCGCTGGCGCCCGCGATGGCGCTGTTTCTCAGCCAGGCCTATCTGGCGCACGGCGACATTGCCGCTGCACTCACCGAAATCGATCGCGGTATCAAGCTCAAGATAGGGAGGCCGCGGACGAATTTGCTGGCCTTCTGGATCGCGATGAACCAGAACGATCGGCCCGAAATCGAGCGACGGCTGCAGGCATTGCGCGAGACTTCCGATGGCAGCCCGCGGTTCGAGCATCAGATCGGATTGGCGAAGTTGATCGATTCGCCGGTGGCCGCGGTGGCCGAGATTCGACGCATCGCCTTGCTGGATGCCCCGGGCGACCGGATCGGGCTCGCGCTATGGGCCGCCTATCTCCACGCGCCGGAACTTTCGCTGGAGCTGCTGGCCAAGGAGGCCGTCAACGGCGAGGCGATGCCCATCTTGTGGCAACCGCTGATGCGGGATGCGCGCAAGTTGCCGGCGTTCAAGGACCTGGTACACGCAGCGGGGCTGGTCAAATACTGGCAAGCCTACGGCTGGTCGGATTTCTGCCGTCCGGACGGCGCAGGCGAACTCTCCTGTAGTTAGCGCATCCGGACTTCCGGCGAAATCCCGCCACACTTGTCACTCACCCCCTGCGAGGCCTTGCGGCAAGAAGGGTGACAAGATCCAGATCCGGTTCACCCACGTGGGGCTCGATCCAGACCACGAATGTTATGAGGACTGCTCGAGTGCCTGGGGTTCGCTCGTCAAGGTGAATCTGCGCAAGCTGATTGCCAGTGGTCAGCGTGCTTCGATGGAAGGAATGTAAAGGTGCGTGCGAGGCCTCAGGCCGGCGGCTGCACGTTCGCATTCAGCCGGAACAGGTTCGTCGGGTCGTAGGCCTTCTTGATCTTCACCAGCCGCTCATAGTTGCCACGGTAGTTGGCGTTGATGTCCTTCGCAGTGACTTCGCGCGGCAGATCGTTGACATAGAACCCGCGCGTGAACGGCTCGAGTGTCGACCAGTACTTACGCGCCGACTCGATGTGCCCGGCGGGATCCACCGTGCCCTGACGCCAGGCAACCACGGCCATCATGTTGGCAATGGAATCCCGTTGCGCGAATGCGGTGGCTCCCTCGGCCTTGCGCCCGACGGCACCACCGCCGTGCTGGAAGAACAGGATGGTCGTCCGGTTCGGATCGCCGGGAATTCCTTCGACAATCGTCGAAACCAGTTTGTCAGGCACCTTCGAGATGAAGCCGCCCTTGAGGTACGAGGCGATGACGCGCGATTCCCCTGTGTCGTTGGCACGCTGCACGGCCACATAGTCCTTCGATTTGATGCCATCGCTGATTGGCGTGCCCAATTTTCGAATCGGGGCCAGCGCCCGCTCGGCATCACCCGCTGGGCCTGAATAACAGACTTCCAACAACACCGCACCCGGAGCGCCGCCCGGCGGCAGCACCAGCGCGGGATCCATGTACAACTCGTCGGGTGCGGTTGTGGCGTAGTCCCCCCACATGCGGAGCAGGTCCCGCGCCCTCGCGATCGGGAACGCGATCTCACCGGCGATGACCTCGCGCTGCATCGGATGGAGGCGGAATTCGAAGTTCGTGACGACACCGAAGTTGCCGCTGCCGCCGCGTACCGCCCAGTAGAGATCCTGGTTCTCGGTGGCGCTCGCGTGACGCAGCTGTCCATCGGCGGTGACGATGTCCACCGATTCGACATTGTCGATTGCCAGTCCGAATCTGCGGGCGAGACGTCCGAAGCCACCGCCCAGCGTCAGGCCACCAACGCCGGTATGCGAAACCGTGCCGAGCGGCGTCACCAGCCCGTGCGCCATGCTCTCGTGATCCACCTGTCCGAGCAGCGTGCCGCCTGCGACCCAGACACGTTTCGCCTGGGGGTCAATTCGCACGCCGCGCAAGCCCGACAGGTCGATCTGCATGCCACGATCGCAGGTCGACTGCCCCGAGGCGCTATGCCCTCCGCATTTCACCGCGAGCAGCAGGTTGTTAGCGCGCGCGAAGCTCACGGCCACTTCGACGTCCGCGGCGTCCGTGGGCTGCGCGATCAGGGCGGGGTGCTTGTCGAACGACGGGTTCAGCACCAGGCGTGCCTTGTCGTAGCCGTCGTCGCCGGCGATCAACAGCCGGCCGCGCATCCTGGCGGCAAGGTCGCGGATGTCGACATCCTTCAGCGTGATCTCTTTGCCGTCGCCGGTGACGGCCGTGAGGTCGGCGACTTCGCCGGTGCCGGCGACCGCATACGCGGCGCGAATGCCGGGGATGGTTACGGCGGCGGCGAGCAATGATTTATTGAGGAAGTCGCGGCGTTTCATGGGAACCTCACTCTTGACGGTGGTTTCGGCCTGGGCCGCATTGTCCATATCCACCTGCCGGCGGTCCATCACGGCTTCGCCCGCGCCGGTGTACCCCGATCTACGACAGTTGTCATAGACTAGGCGACAGACGTAGTAAGAGGCAAAAAAAAAACTGCGACCCTCTGCAACCGGATGGGGGTGTGAATCGTCAGATACCTGACGGGGGTGTGGTGCTCATGAGACAGTCGCGGCCATGATCAAATTGAAGGACGTCCACAAGTACTACCGCTCCGGGGAGCAATCCCTGCACGTGCTCAAGGGCATCGATCTGCACATCCGAGAGGGAGAGCTGGTCTCCATCATGGGTTCCTCCGGCTCTGGCAAATCCACGCTGCTGAATATTCTGGGTGTTCTCGACGGGTACGACTCGGGCAGTTACGAGTTGGCCGGTCACCAGGTCAAGAATCTGGGCGAGACCGACGCCGCGCGCCTGCGCAACAAGCTGCTCGGGTTCGTATTCCAGTCCTTCAACCTGCTGCCGTTCAAGAACGCCGCGGAGAATGTTGCGCTGCCGCTTTACTACCAGGGGGTCGGCCGCAAGGAGCGCAACTTCCGCGCCGAGGAGTTCCTGGACATGGTGGGATTGTCGGATCGCAAGACTTTCATGCCCAATCAGTTGTCGGGCGGCCAGAAGCAACGCGTGGCCATCGCGCGCGCGCTGGTGGGCAAGCCCAAGGTGATCCTCACCGACGAACCCACGGGCGCGCTGGATAGCACCACGACGCAGGAGATCATGTCGCTGCTCAAGGATATCCATCAGCGCGGCAACACGATGATCATCGTGACGCACGAGCAGGACATCGCGGATCAGACGCAGCGCCAGATCATCCTGAAGGATGGCCTGGTCACCTCGACGCAGAAACTGCACGACGCGGCCTGACCATGCTCGACGGACTGCAGGAAATCCTCTTCACGCTGCGCCAGAACAAGCTGCGCACCTTGTTGACTGCGTTCGGCGTGTTCTGGGGCATTTTCATGCTCATCCTGTTGCTGGGCGCCGGCCGCGGTATGCAGAACGGCGTGATGGACGATTTCGGTTCCGACGTGCTGGATTTCATCATCGTGTGGTCGGGCGATACGAGCGTGGCCTATCGAGGCATGGGCCTCGGGCGCAAGATCAAGCTCGATGAGGCGGACCTCCAGGCCATCACCCAGCAGGTGAGCGGCGTGCGCGTGATCTCCGGCGACCGCACGATGGGCAACGTCACCGTCTCGTTTGCCGGAAAAAACAGCAACGGGCAGCTGCACGGCATTCCCGATGACTTCTTCAGGGTCAAAGAGGACATACCTTTCAATTTCGGGCGCAAGACGAATCCGCTGGATGTCGATGAAATCCGCAAGGTCGTCGCGCTCGGCACCAACGTGGCGGAGCGATTGTTCGACAAGGGCGTGGATCCCGTGGGCAAGGACGTCCGCGTAAACGACGTCGTCATGAAAGTCACCGGTGTTTTTTACGACAAGGGGAACCGCGGGCGCGCCTCGGACAATGTCTACCTGCCCCAAACTACTTACGAGAAGGTTTTCGGCGGCGGCGGCCGTCTCGATCAGATCTGGTTGCGCCCGCAGCGCGGCGTCGACGGCTCCGAGCTCGAGAAGAGAGTTGTCGAGCTGGTCAAGCGCCGTCACGATGTGTCTCCAGAAGACAATCGCGGCATCAATTCCTTCAACATGGCCGAGCCCGCCAAGCGCATCAACGGCCTGTTCACGGGCATCAACGTGTTCATCTGGTTCGTGGGTCTCGGCACGTTGATGGCCGGCATCGTCGGCATCAGCAACATCATGATCATCACGGTGAAAGAACGGACCCGCGAAATTGGGATCCGCAAGGCGCTCGGGGCGACCCCGTTCAAGATCGTCAGCACGCTGCTGCTGGAGTCGACGCTCGTGACCGGCATCGCGGGTTACGTGGGCCTGGTGTGTGGCGTCGGCCTGCTCGAGCTGGTGGCGTTCGGGCTGCGCAGCACGGGCGCAAAGATGCCGTACTTCCTGAACCCTGAAGTGAACTTCCAGCTGGCGATGACGGCCATTGCGCTGCTGGTCGGCGTCGGCGTGATCGCCGGCCTCATGCCCGCACTGCGAGCCGCGAAGATCACGCCGATCGAAGCGATGCGCGCGGAATAGGGGTCGCCATGTTCATCGACATCGAAAAATGGCAGGAGATCTTCAACACGCTCAGGCAGCACAAGTTGCGCACGGCGCTCACGGCGTTCGGCGTGTTCTGGGGCATCTTCATGCTCACGGTGTTGTTGGGCTCGGGCAAGGGTTTCGAGAACGGCGTGAATGAAGGCTTTCCGCGCATCTCCAATTTCATCTACATCTGGGGGCAGGGCAAGACGCAGATTCCGTACCAGGGCATGCCGATCGGCCGGGATATCGGCTTCACGCCCGAGGATGTCGACGCCATTGCCAAGAACGTCGGCAGCGTCGGCTTGATCAAGGGACAGAACTCGGTGGGCCTGTGGGGCGGCAGCGCGCCGTACACCGTGCACAAAACCAAAAACGGCGCATTCGCCGTACAGGGCGGGTTCGCACGCGTCGAAGACATCGCCGCCTTCAAGATAATCGAAGGGCGCTCGATCAACGCGCTGGATGAACAGCAGCGGCGCAAGGTGGCACTAATCGGAAAGCGTGTGAGGGATCAACTGTTCGCCAAGGGCGAGCGCGCGTTGGGCGCCGACATCACCGTCAACGGCATCAGCTTCCAGGTGATCGGCATTACCGAGTCGCTGCAGAACGGCGGCAACCAGCAACAGGAAGACGAGAAGATCTATCTACCGAACGATACGTTGCGCTATGCGTT
Organism: Steroidobacteraceae bacterium; assembly: GCA_035286365.1. Classification (GTDB taxonomy): domain Bacteria; phylum Pseudomonadota; class Gammaproteobacteria; order Steroidobacterales; family Steroidobacteraceae; genus CADEED01. Next base: position 11,308 of record DATHJZ010000041.1, read on the forward strand.
CAACCAGATCGGCAACGTCGGCAGCTTCATGATCCTGCCGAAGCCCGGCGTGCACGCCCACCTGGTCGAGGAAGAGGTGAAAAAATACCTCTCGCAGCGCAAGAAAGTGAGTCCCGATGACAAGGGTGTCTTCGGCAGCTTCAACCTCCAGGACGAATACGACAAGGTGCAGGGCCTGTTCGTAGGTATCAAGGTGTTCAGTTGGGTGGTCGCGATCGGCACGATCTTCGCGGGCGCGGTGGGCGTCGGCAACATCATGCTGATCGTCGTGAAGGAGAGAACGCGCGAAATTGGCCTGCGCAAGGCGCTGGGCGCCACGCCGGCCTCCATCGTCGGGATGATCATGCAGGAGTCGCTGTTCATCACGGCGATCGCCGGCTACAGCGGCCTGGTCGTCGGCGCGCTGCTGCTCGAAAGCATTTCGAAAATGCTGGACGCGAGTGGCGGCAAAGTGAACTTCTTCTCCCATCCGGAAATGGATTTCAAAACCGCGATCGTCGCGCTGGTGGTCCTGATCGTTTCAGGCGTGCTGGCGTCCTTGATGCCGGCGGCGAAGGCGGCCGCGGTGAATCCGATCATTGCCCTGCAGGACGAATAACAAATGAAGCGAATTCTGAAATTCCTGATACTCGGCGTCATCTCGCTGGTGTTCATCGGCACGATTGTCTTCCTGTACCGGAAGTCGCAGGCCGCGCCCGTCGTTTTTCAAGTAGATAGCCCGGCGAAGATGACCATCATCAAGAAGACGGTCGCCACCGGCAAAGTGATCCCGCGCCGCGAGATCGAAGTGAAGTCGCAGGTCTCAGGCGTGGTCGAGAAGCTCTACGTGACCGCCGGCCAGACCGTGAAGAAGGGCGCCATCATCGCGCGCATCTCACTGCGCCCGAACATGCTCAACGTGAGCTCCGCGGAAGCGCAGGTGGCGGCGGCCCGGATCAATCTGCGCAACCAGGCGGCGGACATGGAGCGCTACAAGAAGCTGCTCGAGACGAAGGTCATCTCGGAATCGCAGTTCAATCAATACGTCACCAATTACGATCTGCAGAAGCAGGCGGTGGCGTCGTCGGAGGACACGCTGCTGCTGCTCAAGACGGGTGCCACCAAGGACTCGGCCAACGTCTCGAACATGATTCCCGCCACCATCGACGGCACCGTGCTCGACGTGCCTAACAAGGAAGGCTCGTTCATCCTGGAATCCAGCACCTTTCAGTCGGGCACTTCGGTTGCGACGCTCGCCGACATGAACGACATGATCTTCGAAGGCCTGGTCGACGAATCGGAAGTGGGAAAATTGAAGCAGGGCATGGAATTGATCCTGAATGTCGGCGCGCTGGAAGGTAAGCCGTTCAAGGCAACTCTCGAATACATCGCGCCCAAGGGCGTGACCGACCAGGGAACCATCAAATTCACGATTCGCGCCGCGGTGACACTCGACAAGGACCTGTTCCTGCGTTCGAACTACAGCGCCAACGCGGATATCGTGCTCGACAAGCGGGAAAACGCATTGGCCATCAACGAAGGCAACCTGATCATCGAAGACAAGAAGAATTTCGTCGAGGTCGAAACCGCGCCGCAGCAGTTCGAAAAGCGCGAGATCAAGACAGGCATTTCCGATGGCATCAATATCGAAGTGCTCTCAGGCCTCAAGCCGGACGAGAAGATAAAGCATCGCTAGCTGGTCTCGCGCAGGCGCGCTACTGGCTGACGAGCCGCATGAGCTGCCCGGTGAGCCAGCCGCCGTAGGTGCCCAACGCGTAACCGAGCACCGCGAGCAGTACACCGACCGGCGCGAGCGAGGGATGGAATGCAGCGGCAACTACGGGCGCGCTCGCGGCGCCGCCAATGTTCGCCTGACTCCCGACGGCAAGGAAGAACGTGGGCGCCCTGATCAGGCGCGCGACGACCAGCATCACGACGGCGTGAAACGCGATCCAGGTGAATCCGATCCCGAACAGCACCGGGGCCGTGAACACGGCACCGATGTTCATCTGCATGCCTACCGTCGCGATGAGCACGTAAAGGAAGGCCGAGCCCAGCCTGGAGGCGCCGGCGCCTTCCAATTGACGCGCGCGAGTGAAGGAGAGCAGCAGACCGAAAGTCGTCGCGAGCACGACGATCCAGAAGAATTCGCTCGAGAGCGACAGGCGCTCGGCCCACTCCCGGCCGGCGAATGCGCCGGCGATCGGCGCGGCCAGCGCGTGCGCAAGGCCAGTTGCTCCGAAGGCAAGTCCCAGCATGATCATGAGGTCCGCGAGCGCCGGAACG
>DATHJZ010000042.1:0-4945 GCA_035286365.1 Steroidobacteraceae bacterium
CCCTCGGTCTGGCGTTCGGCGCGGAATGGCGCGAGGAAACCAGCAAGGCTCAGTTTGCGCCACTGCGCCTCGGTGTGATTCCCGAAGGCACGCCGTTCGCTGCCGGTACGCTGGTCGATACCGTGTCAGACAATGGCACACTCGGCTTCGATGGTGACACCAAGCTGCTCAACACCGACGGCCGCTACGACGTGTCCGAAGTGTTCACTGAAGTCGAGATTCCGCTGCTGCGCGATGTATTCCTGGCGGATGAGCTCACTGTCAACGCGGCGTTTCGCTACTCCGACTACTCGACCATCGGCAGTGCCGACGCGAGGAGCGGCAACGTTCAATGGGCACCGATCGCGGGCGTGCGGTTCCGCGGCACTCGCTCGCGAGCGGTACGCGCGCCGAACATCTTCGAACTGTTCTCGCCGGATCAAGCCGCCACATTCCGCCCCACCGATCCGTGCGTACAGGCCGAAATCGACGCGCTGGCAATGAGCAACGCGGCGCAGGCCGCGCTGCGCGCAGCCAACTGCGCAGCTGCGGGTATTCCGGCCGGTTTCACCGATCCACTGTGTCCTTCCGGTGAGGGTGCTTGACGTCTGATGGTTCTGTGGGGTACGGGAAAGGCTTGGACTCAGGATATTCGATGGCAGGCAGATTGGAATGACTGTGGACAAGAGCGGTGATCAGAACAGCGATCTTAGGACGGTGGAACTCATGCCGCGCGAGTTGGAGCTATTGCTCAACTACGGATACCCATTTGCCGAGCAGGAGCAAGCGCTGCGCGACAGCAAGGCTGTGAAGGGTGTGCACCGAGTCCGCATCGGTGCCTACTGGATCGAGCTGATGATCGCCGACCTCGTGAGATCAGCCAAGGAGATTCCCAAGCACAGGCGCAACAGTGCGCTGCTCGAGGAGCTCGATGCTGTGTGCTCGGCGCTGGAGTACGCGCTGGCCCACGATCACCGCAACGTCCGTCTGCGGTAATAGCAGCGTAGTGATCGTACAGCGTTGCTGAGACGATTCGCTTATCCAGGCGGGCCCGCACCGGCGGTGTAGCGCGCGAGCGTTGCCGCGTAGTTCCACGGCATCCACTCATCCGGATTCGCGCGGACTGCATCGACGTGACGCTGCAAGCTCACCAGGTACTCGAACGGGGCGACGTGGTTGAGTTCTGCGGTATGGATCAGGCTCATGAAGATGTCGCCGACGCGCGCTCCGTTGAGGGTCTTGTAGAACAGTGCGTTCTTGCGGTGAAGGATGGCTTTCTTCAGCGCTCGCTCGCACACGTTGTTATCTAATGGTGCCTCTGGGGTACGCAAGAACAGCGTGAGTTCCGTCCAGTGTGATTGCATATAGCGGATAGCCTCGCCGAGCGAGGAGTTGGGCTCCACCCTGCGCTCATCGAGCTGCGCCCGCATCCACCTCGCAAGCACCTCCATCCGCGGCCCGCTTTCGGCTTGATGTCGCAGCAGTCGTGCCTGAGGATCAAGGCCTTCTCGATGTGCCTGCGCGTCGGTCTTGTACACCTCGCGCAGCGTCTGCAGCACGAAGCGCACTTCCTCGGGGAAGCTCTCGGCCAGCTCCACGTACTTGCGGCGTGAGTGGCTCAAACAACTGGCGAGCAGCGTGTCAAAATCATTCGCCGTGTTACTCGAGAGCGCATCGCACATCTGGATGGGCGCCGGCAACTGTGCTGCGCGACGCGCCAGGAGTGCGCCGAGATTCTCTCCAGCATGCCGCGCGCCGGTGAAGAACAGCGCGATCTTCTGTGCGTCGCGGGTGGCGACGATGCCGGAGGTGAACACGCCGGTGCGTTGCTCACTCACCTCATCGGACAACGCCGCCGCCCGCTGTTCGCGTGTCAGCTGCAGCACCTTCATCGTGGTGTCATCGTTGTACAGCACCGTGCCTTGCGCCGCGTGGCGGATCAACGCCTCGTGCGCGGGCGCCAGATCTTCTGCGCCGGCCCTCACCAGATCCCATTGCGTCGCCGCCGGCAGCGGGATGCGCATGCCCGCCTGCAATGTCTCAATGCGGTTGAACGGCAGCCCCGTGCCGTACTTCAGCAGCCCGATCATGCTGGTGGCGGTGGCGTCATACTTCTGAGTTCCCACGCCCTCAGGCGCCGGGGCGGTGTAGATCTCACCGCACAGATTGCAGCGTAGGCGATCGCACTCGTAGAGCGTTGCGCCCAGGGGCGCCACGCCCGTGATTCGCACCAACACGGAAGACTCAGCCATCGCGTAGACGCGGCCCTTCTCGCAACCCGGGCAGGCCTGTCCACCCTGCAAGGCGGGATGGGGTACGCTCACTTTGTCAGCCCCGGTATAGGCCGCGGCGCCGTGGCGGCCGTGACCGGGCGCTTTGGCGCGCAGGTCGGCTTCGTTTTCTCCCGCGCGATTCGGTGAAGTCGTGGACTGTGGCGAGTGGGCCTCGATCACTGCGCGCGTTTTCTCCGTCGGTGCGCCAAACAGCATCCGCCGCAGCCGTGCCAGCGAGGCCTGTTTTTTGCGCAGCTCCTCCATCAGGAACGCCAGCGTCGTGATCGCCGTCTTGAGCTTCGCGTGTTGCTCCGCGCTCAGCGCCCCGGACTGGGTGCGCTCGACAATGGCCACCAGTTCCATCAGCTCCGGCGGCGGGAGTTGCGCCGGCACAGACTTGCGATGTTTGTGCTTCTTGCGACTCATACCCTGCGCAGCAGTTGCGCGCGGAAGTTCTTCACCAGCGCCAGCCCCAGCACGTCCTTGATCGTGCGATTGGGTCGGTGCGTCAGATCATCTTTTCCGCGGCCCTGCGTGCGGCCCAGGAACTGCCAGTTCGCCGCGCGGTAGCAGGTGCCACGGTAGCGGGTCGGATCGATGAAGGTCTCGGCAAAATACACCGCATGCCCATACACGCGTTCCCACTCCGCTGAGAGCCGGCGCGTCATCTGCGCCAGCAGGTGCGAGGCCAAGTGTGGCACCTGAACCCACGGCAGGATGAGATAGCGCGTGTTGTAGGCAATGCCGCGAATGTTTTGTTGCCGCAGTTGCGCGCACCAGCCCAGGTAACGATCCCGCGGGCCCAGGTGTCGGGCCGCCGAGCTCCAGGCGAACAGCGCCACCGGGCGCTCACCGGCGTACACCATGAACTTCAAGTGCTCCCCAACCGGCTGCGCATAGCCGAGATAGTGATACGTTTGCAGCAGACTGTTGAAGCCCGCTTCCTCGGGTGTGCGCCGAACGCTGCGGAAGCTGAGCGGGCCGAGTTCGCGCAGTCGCGCGCACAGCGCCGTGCGATCGATCTCGATCGTGGGTGGCCGCGAGCGCAGGGTGAACGGATTGGGCGGTCGTCGCTTGAGCGCCGGCAACTCGATGTGACCGGCGCGTGCGAGGGCGAGCATCAGGCCACGACACACCATGTCGCGCGGCGCACCGTTGGGCTGGTGCCAGTTCCACGCCGCACACAGCGTCTTCGACAGGGCTCGCCGGCTCTGGCTCGGGTGCGTGGCGATCAGCTCACGGATGAAGTGCGCATCGGCGGCCGTGACAGCACGGCCGCGATAGCGAAGCAGCGGTTCCATGGGAGCTATCAGAACCGATCGCGCCATGGAACGCAAGCGCCGCCCGCGATTGAAGCTTGGAAGTGCTTCAGCTCAGGCCCGGTGGGAGGGTGCCAGCGCGCTCAACGGCCGCCACAGCGGCGCGCCTTTGGCCTGCGAGGGATCTCCGCCGCTGATCAGCACGTGAAACTCGTGCGCCCACAGCGCGCTCACCAACCCCCCGGGCGCAGCGGGCCAGTGGCGAAATCTCCCTGAGCTCAATCGCTTTTGGCAAAGCCAAAATCCCTGACCGTCATAGACCAAAATCTTGATCGCCTTCGCCTGCCGGTTACGGAACACCAGCACGGCCCCGCTCATCGGATCTTCCCTGAGCACCGCACGACACACTTGCGCCAGCCCGTCTATGCCGCGGCGAAAATCAACCGGCTCGATCGCCACCAGCACTCGCATCTGCGGGGTGATCTGGATCACGGCCGGCCTCGGAACGCCTGGATCAATGCAACCACATCCGTACTGGCGCACTGCAAGCGGATACTCAGTCGTGCCCCGTCGCTCGCCACCACTTCCACCACAGTCTGTCCAGCCAGCACCGCCTGGCTGACCTCGGCGAGACCTCTGACTTCCACAAAGCCGCTGCTGACTGGCGCGAACGCTCTGCCTGCCGCGCCTCGCTGGCGAGAACTGCGGGCACCGCTCTGTTTTGCGCGGCGCTTGAGCGTGTCGAAGTTCAACCCCAAAGCACGCGCCACGCGATACACGCCCAGTTCCCGTGCCAACGCCGCCGCCTCACTCCACAACGGCTCCGGCATCGAGCGCGTTCGCGGACGCATCCCTCGCCATCCTTCGATCTGATCAAGCAGCGTTTCGAGCCCGCTGAGCTGCGTCGATACCTCTTCACCTTGCATCATTGTTCCTCCTGCTCGCCAACTGCGAGCCGCAGGAACGCTAGCCGCTACCTCTCAGGAATTCATGCACCCTTGCCGGAAGGACACAGACATCCAGAGCAACGATCTCTTGCGAATGGCCTGCCAGTACCAGTCTGTTGTTACCGGTAGCGACGTCGATGATCAGTATTGTCGTGTCGCTACCGCCGCTCGCGATCCAGGTGCCATCGCGTGCGCATGCAATCGCCATTACGCGGTCAGCATAGGGCCCCCATGCGCGGCTGCATTTTCCCGTGCCGATTTGCCAGAGCCTGATGAAGCCGTCATCACCCGTTGTGACGATAGTGTTCCCATCGGCCAGGAATCTACACGCCCTGACGACCGGTCCGCGTCCTTCCAGGACATGCAGCTGCTGGCCGGCTGTTGTATCCCAGAGCCTGCATGTTCCGTCCTTCGACGCTGTTGCGATCAACCGCCCGTCGATCGACCATTGCGCGTCCAGGATCGAATCCACATGGCCTCAAGTACC
>DATHJZ010000043.1:0-17789 GCA_035286365.1 Steroidobacteraceae bacterium
TTCCTGCTGCGCAATCTCGAAGGCCTCGACGTCGCCGAGACGGCGAGCGCCATGGGCTGTTCCGAAGGCAGTGTGAAGACGCATTATTTCCGCGCGCTGGAAACGCTGCGCGCGCGACTGGGCGATGTGTTGTGAAGGCAATGTATGAGTGAACAAACTCCGTTCGAAAAACGCACGCAGGAATTGCTCGAGGAGAGCACGGCGCGGCTCGATGGCCGCACGCTGTCGCGCCTCACGCAGGCGCGCCATACCGCGCTCGATCGGCTGCAACAGCCCGCGCGCCAGTGGTGGCGCTCGTACGTGCCGGCCGGCGCCGCGGCGGCCGTTGCCGTGTTGGCGGTCGTCATGTGGTCGGGTAATCCAGCCGTGGAATCCAATCTCACCGCGCAGGGTACGAGCCCGGTCGAAGACATCGAGTTGCTTGCCGATGCGCCGGATTTCGTCGACGACGGCGAAGATCTCGAGTTCTACGAGTGGGCTGCGGGAGAAGTGGAATCGTGAGTGATCCGGATCCCAAGCCTGAGCCCGATGAGGAACTGCTGGAATTCCTGGGTGGCATCGACGAAGTGAACGACGAGTCGCAGGACGGGGATTTTTCGGATTTCCTCGCGAAGACCGATATCGACAAACTCCCGTCGGTGGCCAGGAAACCCAAACCTCCTGCGGAAGGGAAGGACCATGAGTAGCGGAAATGCGCTTTCGCGCCGCGCCGCGCTGGCCGCGATCTTAGCGGTAGGACTGCAGTGCGTCGTCTGCGGCCGCGTCCGCGCCGATGAACCCGCGGTCTCGGCGCCGGCACCCGTCGCCTGGGAATCGCTCGACGCGGACGAGCAGAAGACGCTCGGCCGCTACCGCGAGCGTTGGAATTCGCTCGACCCGGCCCAGCAGCAGCGCTTGGTACGCGGCACCCGCCGCTGGGCGGCCATGACCCCCGAGCAGCGGCAACACGCGCAGCAGCGGTTTTCGCGCTGGAAGGAGCTCAGCCCCGAGCAGCGCGAACAGGCGCGCAAGCGCTGGCATCGTTATCAGCAGCTGCCGCCCGACCAGAAGGAGCGTGTGCGCGACAACTACCACCGCTTCAAGAAGCTCACGCCCGAACAGCGCCATCGCCTGCGCGAACGCTGGCAGAACGCCTCACCCGAGGAGCGCCAGCGCATGCTCGAACGGCGCCGCGCCCGCCAGGAACGCCGGCAGCAGTAGGGCCGCCGCGAAGGCGAGACCTCAGCTAACTACTGCGCCGTTTCCGGCTTCGGTGTCACCGGGATCTTCTTGCCCACGCTGGCGAAAGCGGGCGTCGCCCAGTTGATCACGTAGTAGGTCGCCGGCGTGTCGCCGATGTTCTGCACCGCGTGCGGCTGCATGGATGCATAGAACAGCACGCCGCCCGCATTCACCACGACCTCCTTGCCGTTGACGTGCGCCTGCAGCGTGCCTTCCTTCAGGATGACCATCTCCTCATTGGGATGCGTGTGCGGCGGGTGCGAGGCGGTATGCGGGTTGAGCGTGGTGATGTGCATCTCGAGCTTGTCGAGCGTGCGCGTGGGCTGATCCACCACGTTGCGCAGTTCGCCGACGGGCGTTTTCTTCGCCGCGAGATCGGCCCACTGCCAGGCAGTGGAATCGAGCAGCCTGATGGGTTCGTCTGCCAGCGAAACGCAGCCCAGCGTCACACTGGCGGCGATGGCGGCGGCAACGAGATCTCGGCGCGTGATCATGGAATGTCCCCTTCGTGATGGCCGTCCGAGCCTACCAAGCGCCGTTCTGTGGCTACAATACGCGCGCCATTTATTTCGAGGAGCGGGCCGTGGGTTCAAAGTTGGAGGAGATCATCGAACGGATGCTGTTTGCGTCGCGTTGGATACTCGCGCCGATCTTCCTGGGTTTGTCGCTCGCGCTGCTGGCGCTCGGAGTCAAGTTTTTCCAGTTAGCCTGGGAAGTGTTCCAGCACCTGCTCACGATGAAGGAGTCCGACCTGGTGCTCGTCGTGCTGTCGATGATTGACATCGCGTTGGTCGGCAGCCTCATCGTCATGGTGATGTTTTCCGGTTACGAGAACTTCGTATCGAGCATCGATACGAAAGGCACCGACACCCTGGGCTTCGGCAAGCTGGATGCCGGAACGCTCAAGCTCAAGGTCGCGGCCAGCATCGTCGCGATCTCTTCGATCCACCTGCTGCGCATCTTCATGAAAGCCGAGACCACCGACAACGAAAAGATCATGTGGTACATCATCCTGCACATGACGTTCGTGGTGTCCGCCGTGTTGTTAGGCGTACTCGACAAGATGTCGTTTGCCAAGCATCGCGACCATTCGCCTACTGCCTGAGAGCTAGCCCGCCGCCTTGATGGCGTTGACCAGCTCGGCCGCGGCTTTCTGGCCGTCGCCGTACAACATGCGCGTGTTATCGAGGAAGAACAGCGCGTTCTCGATGCCGGAGAAGCCCGCGCCCTGGCCGCGCTTGATGACGATGACGTTCTTCGCCTTGTCGGCATTCAGGATCGGCATGCCGTAGATGGGGCTTCCCTTGTCCGTGCGCGCCACCGGGTTCACCACGTCGTTCGCGCCGATGATCAACGCGACGTCGGCGGTCTCGAACTCCGCGTTGATCTCCTCGAGGTCGGAGATCAGGTCGTAGGGCACGCCGGCCTCGGCCAGCAGCACGTTCATGTGGCCGGGCATGCGACCCGCCACCGGGTGGATGGCGAACTTCACCGTGACGCCGCGATCGATCAGCAGCTGGCACATCTCCCACACCTTGTGCTGGGCCTGCGCGACGGCCATGCCGTAGCCGGGCACCACGATCACCTTCGACGCGAAGGCCATCATCACGCCCACGTCCGAGGCTTCGATGGGTTTCATCGAGCCACTGACCGCGGTGGCCGCCGCGCCGCCGCCGGAGCCGAAGTCCGAGAACAGGACATTGGCCAACGAGCGGTTCATGGCCTTGGCCATGAGCTGGGTCAGCAACGTGCCTGCGGATCCCACCACGGTACCGGCGATGATCATCGCGGCGTTGTCGAGCACGAAGCCTTCGAAGGCCACGGCGAGACCGGTGAGCGCGTTGTACAGCGAGATGACCACCGGCATGTCGGCGCCGCCGATGGGCAGCGTCATCGCGATGCCGAACAGCAGCGCCAGCACGAAGATCAGCGTCACGTGCAGCGGATCCGCGCCGTGATGCAGTACGACAATGGCGCCGACGGCGAGCGCGCCCAGGAACAGCGCACCGTTGAGGAATTTCTGGCCGCCGAAGCGCAGCGTCTTGTTGATGACGCCCTGGAGCTTGGCCCACGCGATCAAACTACCGCTGAAGGAGATGGCGCCGATGATCCCGCCGACGACCGCGAGCGACATCACCACGGTGCTGTGATTCACCGCTGTACCCGCCGCATTCGCGTATGCCGCGCGATACAGCTCCACCGCGGCGATGGCCGCCGCCGCGCCGCCGCCCATGCCGTTGTAGAGCGCGATCATCTGCGGCATGTCGGTCATGGCGACGCGTTTGCCGCTCCACCACGCGATCAGCGAGCCGAGCACGATGGCGGTGATGATCCAGATGTAGTTGGTCATCCCCGGGTAGAGGAAGGTGACCAGCGTTGCGACCAGCATGCCGGCGCCGGCCCACAGGATGCCGCTGCGCGCGGTGACCGGTGAGCTCATGCGCTTCAAGCCGAGGATGAACAGTGCGGCCGTGAGGAAGTAGCTGATGTCGATCAGCAGCCTGGCTGAGAAAAAGCCGGGTTGTGAAATCGCGGAGTCCATCAGTGGCCGCCTCCGCTCTTCCTGCGTGCGCCGGATGCCTTGAACATCTCGAGCATGCGCTCGGTCACGACGTAGCCGCCGACGGCGTTACCCGCCGCCAGCAGGACGCCGACGAAGCCGATGATCTTTTCCAGCGGCGTAACCGCGCCGCCGAGCGCGACCATGGCGCCGACCAGCACGATGCCGTGCACGAAGTTCGAGCCCGACATGAGCGGGGTGTGCAGGATCACCGGCACCTTGGCGATGATCTCGTAGCCGGTGAACGCGGCCAGCATGAAAATGTAGAGCGCAACGATTCCAGTCATGTCAGGGCCTCTTAACCTTCCACTGCTTTGCGGGTGGCTTCGTGTTTGATCGCGCCGTCGTGCGTGAGCACGGCGCCCGCGAATACTTCGTCAGTCCAGTCGATCTTCAACTCGCCGGCCTTGTCGATGGCGGGCTTGAGGAAGTTGAGCAGGTTGCGGGCGTACATCTCGCTGGCGTTGTAGGCGAGGGCGCCTGCGAGGTTCACCGGGCCGATGATCTTCACGCCCTGGTGGACGACCGTTTCGCCGGCCCGCGTCAGCTCGCAATTGCCGCCCTGTTCGGCGGCGATGTCGACGATCACAGAACCTGCGCGCATGCGCTCGACCGCCGCCTTCGAGATGATGACCGGCGCCTTGCGGCCCGGTACCGAGGCAGTGGCGATCACAGCATCGGCCGCGGCAATGCGGGCGTCGAGCGCTTCCTGCTGCTTCGCTTTTTCCTCGGCCGTGAGCTCGCGGGCATAACCGCCCACGCCGTCGGCGCTGACGCCGGTCTCGACGAACTTCGCTCCCAGCGACTTCACCTGTTCGCGGGTCGCGCTACGCACGTCATACGCTTCGACGACGGCCCCCAGGCGGCGGGCCGTGGCGATGGCCTGCAGACCCGCAACTCCGGCGCCGATGATCAGCGCCTGCGACGGGCGGATCGTTCCGGCGGCGGTCGTCAACATCGGCATGAACTTTTCGAGGGTGTTGGCCGCGATCAGCATGGCCTTGTAGCCGGCCAAAGAGGCCTGGGAAGACAGCGCGTCCATCGATTGGGCGCGCGAAATGCGCGGGATGAGTTCGACGGCAAAGCTGGTGATCTTGCGGTCGCGCAGCGCCTTCACCTCGGCATGGCGCGTATGCGCCTGCAGGAAACCCACCACCACGGCGCCCGGCTTGAGCTGGGCGATCTGCTCGAGATTAAGCGGCGCCACGGTCAACAGCACATCGGCGCCGGCCAGTACGGCAGCCTGACTAGCTAACCATTCGCCCTTCTTGTACAGCGCATCCGGAAACTGGGCGCGCGTCCCGGCGCCCGGCTCGAGCACGACGCGTGCGCCCGCGGCCATGAACTTGTCCACCACCTCGGGAACGAGGCTGACGCGCGTTTCACCGGGCGCGCTCTCGCGCAGCGCGCCTATCGTAATCGGCATTTGGCTTGACTCCAGTGCAAAGCCTGTGGCGATGGAGCCAAAGGCCTTTATTTTCCCGTGTTAAATGAATGTGTTGCGACGTTGAATTCTCGCACACGACTGGTCTATCTTACATGCCCCATGTTGGGCATCGACCTCGAACGCGCAGACGGAGGGTTCTCCACCGATCTGCACCCCGATCTGCAGTTAATTGCGGGCAACACTGCGCGCGCGCTTTCCCAGCTCGTCCTGCGCACGGACGTGTCGGGTATGCCGCTCGAGTGGATCGACTACAAGGAAGCGGCGCGGCTGTATCACCAGGAGCAGGTTGCCTATACCTGCGGAAGCGCGCTGTTCAAGCTGTACGGTGGCGTCAGCGCTCGCACGGGCTTTCGCACCGTGCTCGAAGTGAATTCCATCGTGGCCACCGTCGGGCACACCGGCAATCCAGGCAATACGCGCCAGGACTACGTGCCACCGCTCAACAATCAGACGCTGTTCCGGCGCGATGCGCACTTCTGTCTGTACTGCTCGCAGCGTTTTCCGGTGCGCGAGCTGTCGCGCGATCACATCCGGCCGTTCAGCCAGGGTGGACGTGACGTGTGGACGAACGTGGTTGCGGCCTGCCGCCGCTGCAACAACCTCAAGGCTTCGCGTACGCCCGAGCAGGCCAAGATGCAGCTCATCGCGGTGCCGTTCACACCGACCTACGCGGAATACATTTTCCTCAAGGGCCGGCGCGTGCTCGCCGATCAGATGGAATACCTGCGCGCGCACTTCCCGCGGCATTCGCCGCTGCACGCGCGCATCAAGAAGTACCTGAGCTAACTACTGCGCGGCGACGCGCAGCAGGTACCTGGCGACCACTTCTTCGTGATCCGGAGCGTGGCCCCGCACGATCAGGTCGTAGTCGCCCACGTCGAGCGCGCCTGCGTCGTGGAACTCGAACGACAGCTGATTGCGTGACACGGGCGCCTGTCGTTCGGAGCGCCAGACCAGGCTCGAATCACCATGCTTGACGAGCGTGAGTTCGTATTCCGGGTATTGCGGCGTATACGGGACGGCTCCGCCCGGGCACTCCAATGCCATGCTGCCGTCCTCGCAGGTGAGCACGACGACATCCGGTTCCAGCACCAGCTTCGCGGGCGCGTCAGCCCGGGTGAATGCAATGTCGGGCAAAGAGGCGACACCGCGAACCGACGCCAGGCGCACAGTGCGCGACTCGATTCGTTGCAGTGATTCCCGGGGTTCGGCGGTGGCAGAGGCCGGGTCGTCGTTCTGATGTGGCAGCACCAATGACAATCCGAGCGTCGTGAGCGCCAGCACCAGGCTCGCGGCTACCGCGACGCGCCAGCGCCGGTCCTGCCCGGTAGATGGGGTGGCGCCGCGTTTCAACCAGCCGCGTCGCGCCGCGCTCGCGATGCCACGCCGCAGCCGGCGCTCCATCTCGACTTCCGCGGCCAACTCGGGGGATGCGACCAGCCACGCCTCGAATTCGGCGCGCTCGGAACGCGACAGGTCACCTGCGACATAACGCGGAACCAGTCTCGTCTGCTCTTCGAGAGATTCGTGATCAAGAGACTTCATGAGTGACTTGTGTCACCAGGGGCCAAAATGTCTCACCCAAACTGTGAAAGACAGCGCCAAGGGCAACAAAATTGCCGTGATTCGCGGGAAAAGGGCCAGGTGAGGCGCTCGCCGCTCAATGATGGTGCGCAGCCGGCTGCGTGCGCGCATGAGCACCCGGTCGAAATGCTTAGGGGAAAGGCCGAGCTCCCGGCACAACTGCTGCTTGTCCGTGCCGTCTAGATAGAAGCGGATGATGACTTGCCGGTCGCGCTCGGTCGGCAATTCGTCGATGAGATCCGCAACCGCCTGCGCGAGTTGCTTGTCGTCGGAGTCGGACAGATCGCCCTGTTCCATCTCGAGGTTCTGCGCGAGCTCGTCGATGAGCTCCGAATCGACCACGGTCTGCTGGCGCAGCATCTTGCGCGCCGCGTTGAGCGCGAGATTGCGCGCGGTGGCCGCCGCGAACGCGAACACCTTGCGCGGATCGTCGATGGTGCGGGCGCGGACGCGCTCGACGACGATGTGCAGCGTCTCCTGCGTGAGATCCTCGGGATCGATCCAGCGGTGAAAAGCGCCAAAACGCAGTACCGCGAGCACACCCGGACGCAGCGCAATCAGCATGCGCGTTTCAGCCGGCAGGTCGCCGGTCAGCGCGGCCGCGACGATGCGCTCGATCTCGTCGACCTGCAGCGTGCTCACCCGCCACCCGTGCGCTGGTAGTTAGTTGCAGCCGAGCGCCTCCATGGCGGTACGACAGTCGGCGCCGGGATCGACATTCGCGAGTTCACGAAGGAATTCGACATGGACCCATGGATACCGCGTGGAAGTGCTGCTCTTGCTCCTGCAAAACAGCAGTTGTTTTATCTGCTGGGCGTCGCATTTGTTCAGCGGCGGGCTGCCCCAGACGAGCGCTACCGCACCGGAAACATAGGCCGCCGCGCTCGATGCGCCGGCGGACCCGGACAATGCGTAACCTCGCTCGGAATTCTCTGTGGTTGTCACCACGATGTCCACGCCGGGAGCCTGAATCCGTCCGTCGTTGGGATCTGGTCGTCCCTTAGGATTGAACAGATCCTGACCGCGCATGTCGGCCGGTACGGCGGCGAGCACCCCCGGCAGGCAACGGTACTGGGAGGGGAAGTACTCGCGCACGCTTTCGTCGCTGTCGAGACTGGTGGCGTAGCCGGTCACCAGCAGGCGGCGGGTCCCGTCTTTTGCACCCACTGCCGCGCTGACGGCCTCGGAAATCGCCCGGCTGTCGACCGGCCATTTCGCGCTGATGTTGATGATGTCGACATCGTCCAGAACCGCGGCATCGATCCCCTCGGCGATGGTCGAAAGGCGCGCCAGCAGACCATGCTCGACGCGGCTGATCACGATGGGCAGAAGCTGGCTGTTGGGCGCGACGCCCACCACGCCGATGCCGTTGTCCATGCGGCCGCCGATCGTCCCGGCCATCTCGGTGCCGTGCGGATAGCAGCGCCCGCTGGTCGCGCAACGTGCGTTGAGTGTGCTGCCCTGCGAGTGTGGGGGTTCGCGCGACACCATGCGTACCACGACGCCATTGCCGAGATCCTCGTGTGCCGCGTCGATTCCTGAGTCGAGCACCGCCACCAGGCGCGGCAGCGATCGGGCTGCGACCCCGGAATCCCAGCCAATCTTCGAATGACCCCACAGGTCGTCCATGCACGGATCGTTGGGGTAGGTAGTGCGCGCAGTGCGCTGCCAGCAATTGCGAATCGACGTGACGGCCGGCTCGAGTTCCACCGAGGTGGTCAGGAAATCCGGTCCGTCGCAATCCGGTTCGGCATATTCGATCTGCGCCGATTCCAGCAAGTCGCGCAGTTGCTGCGTGGGCATTCGGCGCGAGAACGCCGCGACCACGAAGTTGCGCGAGCGCTCGATATCACGGACGTAGCCAGTCTGCCTCAGCCAGTCGATGAGCTGGCGCAGGTTCATACCCGGGCCGGGAAAAAGAATCAGGCGGGCGGCGAGCGGATGAGCGCTGGATTGGCCAACGGTGGCGGCGAGGTGACGCTTGGAGAACGTTCCTGCCCAGAGTGCGCACGCGGCACGCAGATCAAACGGAGCTTCGTTCAGTGAATCGACATACGCGGCGACGGCGGGCGGAGCGCGTTGTCCGCTCGGTCCCCAATGTCCTTCATTGACACAAATGCCAGGAGAACTCGCCAACGCGAGTGATGCACCGAAAGCTGCCGCCGCGAACGGCGTCAGCTGCGCGATGAATCGCCGCGTCGGCGAGCGCAACGTCACTCCTTGACGATTATCTGGCCGTTCTCGGTGACCCGAGCCGGCGAGTCCACCAGGATCGACATCACGTGTTTGCCGTTCTCACCCTGCACGAGGAAGGCGATCATGTCGTTGAGCTCGATGGCGCCTTTCACCTTCGCGGGACGCATGGCGATGTCGCGGGTGCGCAGCCGATGGCAGGACGAAAGCACTTCCGCATTGCCGGCTTTCACGTCCTCGAGCGTGCAATAACGCGTGCCGCGCGTGAACGTCAGCGTGACGCCGCAGGGAACCGCAAAATCCATGCGCCAGGGTCCGCGCTGCGCCTGCACCGTGCGGGTACAGACGCGCACGACGTTGTCATCGGAATCGAAGATGAACGTGAGCTTGCCGCCGGTCGGCATGTGGTCATTGAGTGTCGACGATTCGACCGTGTATTCGCGGCCGAGCCAGCCCGCGAGCGGTTCCTCTGGAGTGGCGTCACCCGCCACAGCCAGCGTCGCGCCCAGCAGGAACAGCGCCGCCGCCGTCCCGGCAATGCCGGATTTCCGCAAGCCATTAGTTAGATTTCTGAACATGAGTCATACCTCTTCTCTTTGCAGCCGTTTGATTCACACATTTATGGCGGGCGTCACGGAAACTCGTTAGCCCGCACCACGAAACTCGACCACACCGCGGGTGCCGCCGTGTCGCGCGTGCGCAGCTGGGCGGTGCGCAGCGCCTCGGAAGCGCGGCCGGAGAGGCGATATGCACGGTAGAACTCGCTCATGAAGCGCGCGGTCGACGCGTCTTCGATCGGCCAGAGCGCCGCTACGACCGAGTGCGAGCCGTTGGCGAGGAATCCGTACGTGAGTCCAAGCACCCCTTCGCCGCGCAGCTCGCCGCCGTCGCCGGTGGCGCAGCCCGAGAGCACCACCACGTCCGCGCGCAATCCCGCACGCGCGATGTCGCGCGCGGTCAACAGGCTGTCCGGCAGCAGCGTGCCGTTGGAGGCGTACTCGCTGAGGTAGAGCGCGGACTGTTCGGGCGAATCCCGGCGCGCGAGGGCGTGCGTCGCGAAATGCAGCACCGCCAGGTCACGAAATGGCAACTTCATCACGCGAGGCGCGGTCGCGTCGAAGCCGGAGAGCTGGATCGTTTCGGTGCCGCCGAACGCCTTCATGACCGCGCTCGCCTCGATCGCCGAATACGGCAGGCGCGTGAGATTGTTAGGCGAGGGCGGCGGCGGGCCGCGGAAGTTGCCGCCGCTGTCGTTGGCGGCGAGTTGCAGGCGGCGGTCGTCGGGCGCGTACACGGGATCCGACACCACCGCGACGCGGCTCGGGCGCGCGCCCTTCTGATGCCGCGTTTCCATCGCGAGCGCCAGCGATGGCGCGTATCCGAGCACGAAGCGATCGATCAGCAGTTCACGGCCGGCGCCCGGGATCGGCAGCGAGGCGAATGGCACGCCGTTCAACGGACCATCGGGTACGACGAGCAGGCGCTTTTCGGGCACGTCCGCCAGCAGCCTGCCGAACAGCGCTTCGCCGAGCTTGCGTCCCGCCGGCCCTTCCGCGCCGGTGTTGCGCAGTTCCGTAACCGCGGCGTCGATAACCCGCTGCAGGGGCTCGCGCCCCGGAAACGTCGCATGGCGGAGCCCGCGCTTGCTGAGCAGCCAGGCGTGCGCATCGGTGTCGCCGACGAAGTACGTGAGCACGGCGGTGTCGGCCGGCAATTTCTGCTGGACTTGCTGCAGTGAGCCGGGCAGCGAACTGGCGCTCGTCGTGATGCCGTGGCTCAGTCGGTTGCGATCGATCAGTGCGCGGGTTTCTTCGACGGCCCGCCGCGCCTCGAGCAATCCCGCCTCATCGGCGTCCTGGCGCTGCATGCGCGCTTCGAGCCGCAACTGCTGCGACGTGAGCTGCGCGCGCAGCGCCTGCTCCCCGGAGTCGGCCGCGCGGACCCCACCGCGCGCATCGAACGCGAGCTCGTCGGCGAGCGAACGCGCGCGAACATCTTCAGCGGTACGAAAGCCGCGCCAAATCGAATTCGCGGCGCCGGCGGAATCGTCGGCCAGGTCGACGGCGATGCGCGCTTCGAACGGCGCATACCGTGCAGCGAGGAAACGCGCGCGCCACTCCGGGTTCGCGGATTTCGCGCGGATCCTGCTCACGATGGATATCGCTTCGTCGGCCGCTGCCGATGCGCCTGGCAGATCGTGCGTCTCGAGCAGCAGCTGCGACAGTTCCGTATTCGTGCCGATGCGATTGAAGTCGAGCGCGAGATCGACGTACTGCCGGTCGGCGGAGCGCAGATCATCGATCGCGCCCGCGAGATCCCGCTGCGTGCGGCGCAGCCGCGCGCGCTCTTCGAGCGCATTCGCATGCACCAAGGCGTTGACGGATTTCAGCGGTGTCGCGAGCTCGGCTGCGGCGGAGCGCAGGTCGCCGACCGCGCGCAACTCCGCGGCAATGAGCACTCGCGTGCGCGCGACGCTGTGTGGATTCGCGTCGATCTCGGTGGAGCGGCGCAGATACTCGAGCGCCTTTGTATGCTGGCCGAGCTCCGAGGCGGCATTGCCGGCGATGCGCAGCGTGCTCGCGAGGCCGCGCGCATCCGACACCTTCTCCTGCGCCGCGATGGCGGCGCGCAACGTTTCGAGCGCGCGGCCGGTGTCACCCATGCGAAAGTACAGGCCGCCGAGCGCCGCGAGTTCATTGGCGACTTCGTCTTGTTCGCCGAGCGTGGTGTACAAGTCGAGAGCTTCGATGTGCAACTCGAGCGCGCGATCGAAGTCGCCGAGTGAGACCAGCATGAACCCGTAGTTTCCGAGCAGTGCGGCGTACTTGTATGGTTCGAGCTTGCGATCGACGAATGGCAGCAGCGATTCGTATTCCTGCGCCGCCCGCGTCACGTATCCGCGCCGATAGTGCACATAGGCGAGATTGCTCAACACTTTGACCCGCTCGGCGATGTCGGCGTTGGCCAGCGCCATCTCGAGGGCGCGCGAGAACAGCGCGTCCGCCGCATCGAGCTCTCCCAGGCTCGCCGCGCGAATGCCACGCATGTTGACCGCATACTCGGCGCGCAGCAGAAGGTTGTGAGCGGCGAAATATTCGCCGGCGTCCTTGAGCCTGCGGTCCGCCGCCTCGTACATCGCGTTTTGCTCGGCACGCTGCGTGCCCGCGTTCATGCTCGCCGCGAGCTCGAGCTCCGCGGCGCTGCGCAGCGTCGCGGCGTTGTGTGCGCCGGTCTGATCGTCGCGCGCCTGGTACGCCTCGGTGGCTGACTCGGTGGCGCGCACGGCGGCGCTCCACTCGTCGCGTGCGTACTGGACATTGGCGAGCGCGTAGGCACCGGCGGCGCGGGCGTCGTCGTCGCGGGCCGCGTCGAAACGGGTCAACGCCTCGTGCAGCAGATCGGCGGCGCGCGTCAGGCTCGCGGGAGTGTCGAGCGCGAGCTGCTCGCCCGCCATGCCGAAGGTTGCGAAGCCGAGCTCGAGGTCGGAGGGCTGCTCGCCGCCGGCGCGTTTGAAGCGCGCAATCCGGACGACCGCGCGGCCGATCTTGGTACGATGATCGGTGCTGCGCACCTGCACGCGCAGTTCCGCCGGCGCGCCCAGGCTAACTACCTTGTAGATCGCGCCGTGCCGCGGAATGTCGTCGCCGAGTTCTGCATGGATGCCGCCCGCATCGATCGCGACCTGTACGTCGATCTCGCTCTCATGCACTTCGACCAGGTACGTGCCTGCCTGCAGGCTGCGCGAAACGGAAGTTTGTTTGTCGGACGACACGCCGACTTCGGTCGAGAACTCGACCACCGGATCCTGGCGCGCGCCGTTCGAGCACGCGCTGACGCTCACGATCCAGCCGACGCATACGATCTGCAGAACGCGGGATCGCGACAACGTTTCCAAATAGATAGCGACGCGATCGCGCACGGACATTTGCAGCCAATCCCACGCGGCGGGGACTAATGTTTACAGGCACATGCATTCTGCCGCATTTGGAGCCGGAAATTGTAGGCAGGGTTTGTAGTAAGCCCGTGGAAAAAATATTTGCACTTATGACGCGTGCAAGTGAGAGAAATCGGGAAGTCGTGACACTTAATACAAATGGCTCGCAGGTTTGCGCGGACACGGGCTCAGCGCACCGTCGTGGCGCGCGCGGCGTCTTCGGTGTCCCCCAGGGTAGTTAGAGCGCGGGCGAGCGCCGCGGGTCAGGGAAATTCGCTGGCTCGCACCACGAAGCTCGACCAGACCGCCGAGGCCGCGGTGCCACGCGTGCGCAACTGCGCGGCGCGCAGGGCGTCGGCGGCGCGGCCGGAAACGCGATAGGCGGCGTAGAACTCCTCCATGAAACGCGCGGTCGACGCGTCCTCGACCGGCCACAACGAGCCGATCACGGTGCGCGAGCCGTTGCCCAGGAAGCCGTAGGTGAGGCCTAGCACGCCCTCGCCGCGCAGTTCGCGGCCGTCGCCCGTGGCGCAGCCGCTCAGCACAACCACATCGGCACGCAGGCCGCTGCGCGCGATGTCGTCCGCGGTCAGGCGGTCCGCGGCGAGCGGTGTTCCGTCGGCGGCAAATTCGCTCAGGAAGAGTGCCGATTGCTCCGGCGCGTCCTTGCGGGCTACCGCGTGCGTGGCGAAATGCAACACGGCCAGATCGCGCGACGGCAGTTCGGTCACGCGCCGCGCGGTGGCGTTGAAACCGGTGAGTTCGATCACCTCGGTGCCCTCGAAGGCGTGCACCACGGCGCGCGCTTCGATGGCCGAATACGGTAAACGCGCCAGTCCCGCCGTCGTCGGCTCGGCGCCACGATACGTAACCACATCACGCGCCGCCACGACCAGGCGGCGGTCGTCCGGGGTGTAGACCGGATCCGAAATCACGGCCACGCGCGCGGGCGCCGCGGCGCGTCGTGGCGGCGGGCGCATCGCCAGCGCGAGTGACGGCGCGGCGGTGATCACGAAATTGTCTATGAGCAGCTCGCGCGGCTGGCCGTGCGGCATGGGTAACGCCGCAAACGGCAGGCCGTTCAGCGGCCCATCGGGAAGAATGAGCAGGCGCTTCGCGGTCAGGCCATTGAGCAGGTTGCCCAACAACGGCGCGGAAAATTCGTCCGCCGGTGCCTTCACGCGGGAGCGCTGCCGCTGCACGAAGTCGCTGACGAGATCCTGCAACGCGCGGCGCCCCGGCAGCGTCACGTGACGGAGCTCGGTGCGGCTCAGCAGCCAGCCGTGCGAACGAACGTCGCCGACGAAATACGCGAGCACCGCAGTGTCCGGCGGCAACCCGGCCTGCACTGCGGAGCGCGATTCGGCGATCGCGAGGCTGGCGCTCACGTGGGCGCCGCGGCTGAGGCTGCGCGCATCGAGGCGCGCACGTGTCTCGTCGATGCGCCGACGCAATTCGAGCAGCGCGTCGCCGCTCACGTTCGGGGTGCGCGTGCGCCGCTCCAGATCCACCTGCAGCGCGGTCATCTGCTCCCGCAACCGTTCGAGCTGCTCGTCGCGCGGTATTTCGCCCGCGTGCGCGCGGTGAGCCAGGCGATCGGCCAGCGAGCGGGCGCGAATCGCATCGGCGGTGCGAAACGACTTCCAGATCGCGTCCGTATCCTTGGGGCCCGCGCCCGCAAGGTCCACCTCGATGCGCGCTTCGTAAGGCGCGTAACTCGCCGAAAGAAAGCGCGCGCGCATTTCCGGATTGGCCGCTTTCACGCGGATTTGCGTTTCGATCGCGACCGCGGTGTCGGCGGCGCGTGTCGCCGCCTTGATGTCGCCGGCGTCCAGCAGCGCGAGCGCCAGTGCCGAGCTGGTGTCGATGCGATCGAAATCGAGCTTGAGGCGCTCATAGATCGCATCGGCCACGCGCAGGTCCTCGAGGGCTTCGCGCTTGCGATGCTGCCGCAGGCGCAGTCGCGCGCGTTCGGCAATCGCATCCGCGCGCGTCGATTCGTCCGCGGTGCCCGCCACCTGGGCGAGCATCTGTTCCGCGCCGCGCAGGTCGCCGAGCGTGCGCAGCTCCCCGGCAATCAGCACGCGGGTGCGATTGGTCCCAATGCCGTTCTTGTCGCGCCGCTCCGCGGTACGCAGGTATTCGAGCGCCAGGTCGTGCTGCCCGAGTTCCGCCGCGGCATTCCCGGCCAGCCGCAGCGCGGATACGTGACCGACCTGGTCCTGCGAGCGCTCGTAGAGCGGCAACGCGCTTTCGATGTTGGCCAGCGCGCGTTCGACGTTTCCGGAGCGGAACTGGATCGCCGCGAGCGCGGCGAGTTCGCGCGCCGTCTGGCTTTCGTCGCCGCGTGCGGCGAACAGGTCGAGCGCCTCCGTATGCAGCATCAGCGCGCGGTCGAATTCGCCGAGCGCGATGAGCGCATACCCGAGATTGCTGAGGATCGAGGCGTACAAATCCGGGTTGCGATCGCGTTCGATCAGGGGCAGCAGCTCGTTGTACATCGCCGCCGCCGTCACCACGTCGCCGCGGTTGTGCGCGAGGTAGGCCAGGTTGTGCATGGCGCCCGCTTCGAAGTACTTATCGTTGCGCGCGTGCGCGCGCGCGCGCAGGCGCTCGAACACCGGGGCGGCGAGTTCGGTGCGGCCGAGAACCGTTTCACGAATGCAGGCGAGGTTGAGCGCGTTGAGCGCATCGCTCTGCAGGTCGCGCGCTTCGAAGAACTCCTGCGCGTCCCGCATGCGGCCGGCGGCCGTGTCGAGCAGCGCGCGTTGTTCGCTGCGCGGCACGTCGGGACTCATGTGGCTCGCGAGGTTGAACTCGTGCAGGCCGAGCAGGACCTGCGCACGCTGCTCGCCGACTTCGTCTCCGGCGGCCTTGAAATGCGCCACGGCGTCGCCGGCCGTCCGGCGCCCGGCTTCGAAGTCGAACAGCAGATTGAATTCGACCCAGCCCCGCTGGTACTCGGCCTCCGCCAGGAGTTGCAGGTCGCTCGCCGCGCGGAAGTGCGCGGCCGCGGCGCGCAGCGGCGCGATGGATGCACGCCAGGAGCTGGTGTCGTTCTGCGCGACCAGTTCGTTCGCCTCGCCGAGCGCCTGGAAGCCGAGCAGGCGCTCATCGGGCGGCGCGTCCGCGCCCGCCGTCGGCCAGCGCAACACGCGCACGGCAGCCGCGCCGCGCCAGCTGCGTTGATCGACACTCGACAGTGTCAGGCGCACGACGGCCGGCTGCTGCAGACTAACTACCAGGCGGTGCAGGCCATGCCGCAGGTAGGCGTCCGCCAGTTCCGTATGCAGCGTCCCCGCCTCGACCTTCACGCGCAGGTCGATGTCCCGTTCGCGGACCTCGATCAGGTAGATCCCGGCGCGCAGCTGGCGGGTGACCGATTGCGGCTTGTTGCCCTCGATATTGAGTTCGGTGGAGTACTCGACCAGCGGTTCGCTGTCGAAAGCGCCGGTGCACCCGGAAAGGCACAGGACCCATGCGGTGCAGAAAGTCTGGAGCAGGCGAAGCCGCAGCAATGTTGTGTACTTGAGAGCCAAACCCGGCCTTTGCGCCTGGATGGCGCCAGTCCTCACCTGTCGGGGGCCAATGTTTACAGGCACCTGCGTGCGGCCGCAATCGTGCATAGAAAAAGTAGGCAGGGTTTGTAGTAACTCCTTGATTGAAAATACTTTGTCGTTATGACAGTCGAGGTGAGAGAAACCCTGAAGTCATGACACTACATAGGAGACCGCCGAATTGCCCCCACGGAAACCGACCTCCGGATGAACAGCGCCGACGTTTTTTCGCTCGAGTTCGACATGCTGACGCGCACCTCGTCGCTGGCAAAGATTGTGGAGCGTTTTCGCGGCACTCATCTGGGTGCCGGCACCCATCGGCAGCTCCTGCTCGAGCTCAACCATGTGATCAATGTGCACTCACGTCTGCGCGAAGTCGCAGCGGACGTGGTGCCCCCAGAGGACTGGTCCGCGTGGCAAGACCTGCTTTCGGTCCCCGCGCTGGCCTTTGAACAAGGACGTTCCTTTCTCGACGACTTACGCTCGCTGGGGCTCAATTCCCTGGACAGCGTGTCGCTCACACCACTGCCACAAACCATCGCGCTCGCAGCATATGCCCACTACCAGCTGGTAGAACGCGCGACCGTCGGCCTGGTGGGTTACCTGTGGTTCTTCGAACGAATGCCGCGCCTGCTTTACCCGTTATGGAGCGACTCGTGCCGCCGCGGCGGCGTGCCGGAGAAGGCATTGCGCGCGCTCGCCGAAGGCGCGCTGGTCGATGTTGCGCGCGACGCCCAGGTGGTCAATTGCTGCCGGCAGATCGTGCGCAAGCCGCGCGACCTGGGTCTCGCGACGCAAAGCCTGCATGACACCGCGGAGTTGTTCGCCACGATGCTGGACGCCGCCCTGCAGCGATCCGAGCGGCGCCAGCATCCGCCAGTCGATACCAGTGCCGCAAGCGGCGGGATAGGCCGCGTCGCATAAATGGGGTCAGGCCCCATTTCCTAGCAAAAGGGGCCGGACCTCAAGGTAAGCTCCGCGCGTGATTTATCTCATCGACGCGTCCGTCTACGTTTTCCGCGCCTACTACTCCATGCCGCCGGACATGACCGACCGCGATGGCAATCCCGCCCATGCCACGTTCGGCTTCGCGCGCTTCCTCGGCGACCTGATCGAACGCGCGCAGCCGCGCTACATGGCCGTGGCCTTCGATGAGAGCCTTTCGACCTCGTTTCGCAACCGGATCTATCCGGCCTACAAGGCGAACCGCGAGCCGCCGCCGGCCGATCTCAAGCTGCAGTTCGAGCGCTGCCAGGAATTCTGCCGGCATGCCGGTATTCCCGCGTTCAGCCA